>JAUHXM010000081.1 GCA_030426605.1 Phycisphaerae bacterium
TCTTCGCGTACACCATGACGAGCACCGTCGATGGGTACGAGAACCTCGACAACTTCTCGTTCGACTACTGCGGGTACGGGCACGGCGCGTACGCCAACGTGAGCGCGGACACCAACATGGAGGTCATCCTCTACAACTACGCGTGGGACTTCCCCTGCACCGGCGCGGCGGGATCGATCGACGCGTACTTCCGGGTGTTCGAGCCCACCGTCCTCTATATCTATTACAACGTGGACGACGCGGGGGAGGTGAGCGTCTTCGACGCGCCGGTCGGGGGTGTGCAGACGCTCGTCGCCGGGCCCGGCGCGGTCGCCGCCGGTGACGGCGGCCGCACGCACCACGTGATCCAGCCCGGGCGGTACCGTGCGATCATCGACGCCGTCGCCCAGCACGACGAGACGTCGTGGAGCTCCGTCTCGATCGGGTACGAAGCGCGATGCGTGTGCGACGTCGTGTTCGACGCGACCCTGAACGTGGACGACATCGAGGCGTTCGCGGGCGCGTTCGTCGCGGGCGATCTCGCGGTGGACTTCGACGAGTCGGGGGCGCTCAACATCGACGACATCGACGCGTTCGTCGCGTGCTACCTGACGACCTGCCGATACTGAGCCGGGTCAGATGCGCTCGAGCGCGTCGCGTGTGAGGGCGGCGGCTTCGGGCGTGCCCGCCGCGTTGCCCGTGTTCACCTCGCCCGCCCGGCTGATGAGCAGGACGGAGCAGATGGAGCCCTCGGGCTCGGACGCCGGGCGGTGCTCGACGCCGGCGGGGATGACGATCAGCTCGCCCGCGCGGACGACTTCCTCGCGCTCGATCGTGTCGGGTTGGGTGCCATGGGCAAACTCCGTTTGCCCGTGTCCCCGGTCCCCGTCCACGGGCAAGCTCCGCTTGCCCATGGCACCCGGCTCGCGGATGCCGATCAGCATCGCGCCCTCGACGACGAGAAAGAGCTCGTCGGCCCCTTCATGGGCGTGCCAAACGAACGGGCCCCGGAGCTTGGCGACGCGGACCTCGTTGCCGTTGCACGCGGCGATGATCCGCGGGTTCCACGCGTCCTCGAACGCCGCGAACTTCTCGGCGATGTTCACCGGGTCGATCGTCACGACGCCCCCTGCGCCGGGTCGTGCCCCCAGACGGCGAGCGTGTTGCCCGCCGGGTCGGAGAACTCGAACCGGCGCCCGCCGGGGAAGCTGAAGATGTCCTTGACGATCGCGCCGCCGGCGCCCGTGACAGCGTCGCGCGTCGCCTCGAGGTCGTCGGAGAACAGCACGACGAGCGCCCCGCCTGGGCCCGCGGGGCGTTGGGTGGTGACGCCGCCGGAGAGGCGGCCGTCGTCGAAGCTGGCGTAGTCGGGGCCGTAGTCGGTGAAGGGCCACCCGAAGGCGGCGGCGTAGAAGGCCTTGGAGGCCGCCATGTCGGTGGCGCCGAGCTCGATGTAGTCGATGCGGTGGTGGTTGGTCATCGAGACCAGATTACCTCGCTCCCCCGCGTGCGGGGGAGCTGTCCGCGCAGCGGACTGAGGGGGTCTTTCGGCGGGGACACACCCCCTCCGCCTCGCTTCGCTCGGCACCTCCCCCGCACGCGGGGGAGGATGGGTCGCGTCAGGCCGGTGTCGAGGTCGCCAAGTCGGTGACGCTGAGCTCGCTGAGCTCGATGGGGTGGTGGTTGGTCATGGGGCGGACTCCAGTGCGTCGACATCCCATTCGGGCAGCGACGAAAGCAAGGCGTTCAGTTGCTCACTGTCTTTCGGCATCTCGAGAGCTTCGATCGCGAGTTGCACGTCGCGAACTTTGTTCGCGTGCTCGATGCTGGGTGAGAACAAGCCCGCGTCGATCCGGGCGAACTGATTCAAGAAGTAGTTTGCAGCCCGGCTCTTCTGCTCGACTGTCGCGCCAGAGTGTTCCAGATTGCTCATGAAATTGGTGCTGTAGTTTTCCACCATAAACCATGGCATGTGCACATTGAGCATCATGCCCCACGTTTCATGGCGTCGCCAAACCCGCTCTCCGTCACGATTGCTCCAGCGGCTGAGATATGTCTCCCGGACCGTCGACCGAGTTGTGATGAAAATAAAGAGCTTGTCGGTGCGTGCGCGACCGGTCGCGATGTCGATATAGCCACGCTCCGACGGCGAAGCGAGCCAGGCGCCACCGAGCAGCAACGCGCCCAGTGCGATGGCAACGATGATGCGCCACTTGGTTGGACCATCAGTCTCCGACGACATAGCTGGTCTCCCCCAGCGTCCCATCCACCCTCTTGAGCCAGTCCTCGTACCCCGCGCGCCCCATGAGCCCGAAGGTCGCCTTCTTGCCCGTCTCGACGGCGGGCTGGTCGTAGGCGTCCACACCCAGCATGCGCCCGGCGTAGGCCGTCGCGATCTCGAAGAGCGCGATGAACTCGCCGACGTGGTGGGCGTCCACCCGCGGGAACTTCACCGTCATGTTCGGGCGGTGCGACTCGACGAGGGCGTACTCCGTCGCCCGCTTCTCGGCGTTGAGCAGGGCGGACAGGCTCTTGCCCTCCAGGTAGCTCAGCGCCTCGACGCCCAGGCCCTCGGGGATGGTGATGTCTTGTGAACCAAAGTCCTCGACCTCGAGGAAGACGAAGGCCTTGTCGTTCGGGCCCTCGCGGTAGAGCTGGACCTGCGAGTGCTGGTCGGTGGTGCCGAGTGCCTTGATGGGCGTGAACCCGGCGTAGACCTTCTCGCCGTTGGTGTCGTGCTTTTTGCCGAGGCTCTCGGCCCAGAGCTGGCGGAACCAGTCCGCCATGAGGTAGAGGCTGTTGGCGTAGGGCATCATGACGTGGTTGGGCTTGCCCTTGCGGGTGCCGAGCTCGACGAGCAGGAACGAGAGCATCGCGGCGGGGTTGCTCGCGAGCTCGCGCCGGCGGCAGCGTTCGTCCATCGCGGCGGCGCCGTCGAGCAGGCCGTCGATGTCGATGCCGCACATCGCGGCGCTGAAGAGCCCGACGGGGGAGAGGACGGAGAACCGCCCGCCGACGCCCTCGGGCACGGGCAGGGTGACGTACCCGGCCTCGTCGCAGATGGTGCGCATCGTGCCCTTGGCGGGGTCGGTGATCGCGACGACGTGGTCGGGGGCTTTGTCGCCCACCGCCTTGGCGAGCAGGTCGCGGATGATCATGAACTGGGCGGCGGTCTCGGCGGTCTCGCCGGACTTGGAGACGACGTTGAACAGCGTGGTCTTGGGGTCGCAGACGTCGAGGACCGCCCCGAGGTTGGCCGGGTCCACGTTGTCCACGACGAACAGGCGCGGGCCGTTGCGCTTCGAGCTGTCGAGCAGGTTGTGCGTGGGCGGGTTGAGGGCGGACTGGAGGGCGATGTTGCCCAGCGCGCTGCCGCCGATGCCCAGGACGACCATGTTCTCGAACCTGCCCTGGCGTTCGCTGACGATGGTCTTGATCGCCGAGACGTGCTCGGACCGCATGGGGTCCTTCCAGAGGTCACGCCAGCGTTCCCACCCGGTGCCGGCGGACTCGGCGAGGGCGTCGGTGATGCGGGCGATGCCCTGGGCGGGGTCGTTGGTGGGGTCCACGCGGGCGGGGTCGAGCCCGTGCTCGCCGACGCGGGGGGATAGGCAGTTGGCGTAATCGAGGGTCAGCATGGGCAGACGATATCAGGCTTATCGGGGTCGTTGCGCGGGATTGCTCTGGGCGACCGCGGCGGGGGGTGGTAGGGTCGCGGGTTCGGCATGCTGCCTTGATCCGCTTGGGAGGTGGCAGCGTGCTCGGGAGGGCTTGGGAGATGCGGATGACAAATGGCTTGGGTGCGGTGCTCTGTGCGGCAACGCTCGGGATGGTCGGGATGGCAGCCTCAACCGCGGCGGGTGCGCCGGGTGATGTGCTCGCGACGCTGGCACCGCCCCCGGGCGATGCGGAGGTGTTCGGCGCTTCGGTGAGCGTGGACGGCACGACGCTGCTCGTCGGGGCAACGAGCGGTGACGGCGCGGCGGTGAACTCCGGGGTCGCGTACCTCTACGACATCTCCGATCCCACGAACCCCGTGTTCCTGCACCGCCTTGAGGCAAGTGACGGCGCGAGCCCCAGTTCCTTCGGCGCGGCGGTCTCGGTCCGCGGGAATCTCGCCGTGGTGGGCGCGAGCCAAGCAGATGGCCTCAAGGGCGCCGCATATCTCTTCGATGTGACCACCGGGAACGAACTCGCGAAGATCTTCGCTCCCGATGGCGAGATGTTCGATAGCTTCGGTTCCAGCCTCGCGACGGACGGTGTCACCGTGGTCGTTGGATCGCCCTTCGATTCGGGCGTCGATGGTCTTGCAACGGGCTTCCAGGGCACCGTCCACGTGTTCGACGCGACGACCCCGACCTCGCCGGCCTATGTCCGGATCATGAAATCACCGGACAACTCCACCGGGAACAGCGACGGGCTCTTCGGCCTGTCGGTCGCGATCGAGGGTGATTCGCTCGTCATCGGCATGCCGGGATACAACACCGACTCGGTCACGCGCCGCACCGGCGCGGTGTACATCACATCCCTCTCAACCGGTGCCTTCGAGCACACACAGTTTCCGCGTTTCATCAACGACGGCGGTGGTGATTTCTTCGGCGAGAGTGTCGCGGTCTTTGGTGGTCGGGTGGTCTGCGGGGCCTCGGGAGACGACGACGCCGGCGCCGGTGCGGGCGAGGCGCAGGTCATGGACATCGCGGGCCAGACGATCGTCGCGCAGTTCGAGCCCATCGAGTCGCAGGCGTCTGATTTCATTGGGAGGAGAGTGGCTTTCGACGGGGATGTGGCGTTGGTCTCCGCCTTCGGCGACGACGACGCGGGCCCCAACGCGGGGGCGGTGTACGTCATCGACAGCCGGGTGGGGACGGCCGTTCGCAACCTCAAGCTGCTCCCGCCCGACCCTTCGGCTGTGGGCTTCGGCAGCGGGGGCGTTGCGACCAACGGCTCGGTCGCGATCATTGGGCAAGTGCAGGCCGGCGAGGGCGGCGAAGTGCACATTTTCTCGCTCGATGACGCCCCGGCGGGGTGCAACGACGCGGACTTTGACAACAACGGCGCGCTGAACATCGACGACATCGACGCGTTCGTCGCCGAGTTCCTCGGCGGGTGCCCCTGACTCATCCGGGGACGCTCGGCAGGCAACCCGCGCGGCGCTGCTGCGAAAGGCTCTGGAGCTGGTTGCGAGGACGGTCCCGTTCTCGCCGAGGCGGGTGGAGAGTCAGATGGTGTCGTCCAGGAGCACCGTGCCGACAGGATATTGGGGCCGGCGGGGCGCACGGCAGTTCAATCGTGGTGCGTCCGGCGGTACGCTGGGTGGTCAGCGTGACCGAGCTGCTGCGGAGGAACCTGCGATGAACCGTTTGGCGATGACGGCGGCGTTGGCGATGGCGGGCTCGACGGCGTTCGGGCTCGAGCCGGTCTGGCTCCAGGTGACGGTCTCTGGGACGCTCCAGGCGCACGGCACGTTGCCCGACCCGGGCGACTTCGCGGGGGTGTCCGCGCATCGGTACGGCGTGACGCTCTGGGGCAAGTTCGACGCCGAGGCCCCGCCGACGGACCTGTTCCCGGGGCTGACGACGTTCTCGATGGCGGACTTCGAGCTGACGGTAGTGCCGCTCGCGCCGGGCGACGACGAGGTGCGTGTGTACACACCGGAGAACGCCGCCGGGGGCGTGTGGTACAGCGAGACGTTCGACCGATTGCAGGTCAACGTGTTGGCGTTCGGCGCGACGCAGGCAGGGATGTCGCTGTTCGTGGACGCGCCCGCGGGCGTATTCAACGTGGGCATGGAGACGCTGCCCGACGACCCGGCGGACTACGCGTTCGCCGGCGGGGACGACGAGGAGATCCGGCTCGCGTTCAGCGGGACGTTCGGCGGGGGGTACGCGCGCTGGACGCCGACCGAGGGGTACGAGCAGGGCACGAGCATCGGGTACATGGTGGCCGAGACGACGGCGCCCGCGCCACGCCCGTGCTCGGAGGCAGATCTCGCCGAGCCGTTCGGCGTTCTGAATCTCGACGATCTTGACGCGTTCGTCGCCCAGTTCCTCGGCGGGTGCCCGTAGCGGCGGTCGGCAGCCCCGATTCGCCCCGGCCATCGCGGCGCTGTATCGTGCTCGCGGAGGTGAGCGATGAGAGACTTACTAGCGTTGTGCGTGATCGGATCGATCGCGGCGGGGGCGTACGCGGACGGCGTGTGCCGGCTCCCGTTCACCACGGGCCCCGACCCCGAGCCCGGCACGGTCTCGTACGCGGGCACCGACGTCTTCGGCACCGGCGAGTTCAGCTTCAGCGTCAGCGACGACACCGATGAGCCGGCGATCACCGTCCGTGACGTGGCGCCAGGCGGCGCCTTCGTCACCGCGTCGGTGCGAGACACCCGGTTGTCGTGCGCCGCGCGCCGCGTCCCGACCCTCTTTGGTGTGAGCTCCGCGAACGCGTACGCGTACGTCCAGGCGGAACGCCCGCTCCGGTTGTTGGCGACGTGGGACCTCGTCGGAATCGGCGCCGCCGTCGCCCTGCCGGTCGAGGGTGGCGAGACGATCGACGGCGTGCTGCTGCAGGGGCGCAAGGCGGGGTCGATGGTGTTCACGCTGCCGCCGGGCTCGTACCGGCTGTACACGGAGGTCGCGGTGCTCTCCCCGCCCGGCGGGGACCCGGAGAGCTCGATCTCGCTCGAGCTCGTGCGACCGTGCGATGTCGATGCGGACCTCGCCCTCACCCTCGACGACGTGGACGCGTTCGTGCAGGGCTTCCTGGGCGACGACCTCGCGGTTGTGGATTGCGACGGGTCGGGGGCGCTCAACTTCGACGACATCGATTGCTTCGTTGGGTGTTTCCTGGACACCTGCGAGTGACGGCGAACGGCGGGGGCTCGCGCCCACTGCTCGTTCGGGGGCGTTCCCTGTGCTGACGCTGCCGACCATCGAGACCTCGCGTCTGCGGCTCCGTCCGCCCGCCGAGTCGGATTTGCCCGCGATGCCCGCGGTCTTCAACGACCCGGACATCTACGCCTACACCCGGAATATCCCGCACCCCTACGGCGACGCCGAGGCCCGCGCGGCGCTCGAGCGGTACGCCCGACTCGCACACGAGGGGCGCGGGCTCGTGCTCTTCCCTGAAGAGCGCGCGACCGGCGCGATGGTCGGGCTGGTCGTGCTCGCGATCGAGCGGGATAAGAACGAAGCAGAGCTCGGATACGCGATCGGACGCGCGTGGTGGGGCAAGGGGTACGCGACCGAGGCGTCCCGCGCCTTGCTCGAATACGGCTTCAAGGCGCTCGGGCTCGACCGGATCCATGCGCATGCGATGGTGCGAAACCCCGCGTCGGCGCGCGTGCTCGCGAAGCTCGGCATGAAACCGGTCGGCGTGGCACCCGGCAAGTGCGAGAAGGACGGCGAGCACCACGACGCGCATGCGTTCATGATCGACCGGCTCGCGTGGGACGGAGGGACGGCGGGCTGAACTCAGCTCGGGGTGGGCGCGGTTTCCGTGACCGGACGCACCGGGATCTGCACTTCCCACCACTTTCGATCATTGGGGACGTACGGGCCGTTGTAGCCGAACGTACGCAGGTCGCCGGCGACTTCCCACTCGCCCGAGTCTTCAATCCAGGCCATCAACTCGCCCGCCTTCTCGCGGATGGTGGGGCCCCAGAGCGGGCCGCTCACCCCGACGGACACAACGACCACCGGCTCGGCGTCGATGATCTGCACGCTGCCGTCCGTGCCGGTCGGGCCGTTCTCGAAGGTGCGGTAGAGGAACGACATGGTCCAGTCGGCACCCTCCTCCACGGTGTGGTCAGAGGGAGCGTCCTCATCGGTCACGCCGTCGTAGATCATCTCGACCGGCGCGGTCATCGCGATGTCGTTCCGCTGGATGTGCTGGAACAGCGGCCAGAAGCCGGACTGAGCGCCGCGGTCCTGGCCCTCGCCGGAGACCTGGGCCCGACGCACCACGGGGTAGCTCTTGATCTCGATCGCCCCCGGAGCGGTCGGCGCCGGGTAGCCGACGGGGAGGGCCGCCTCGGTCGCGCAGTCGCCCGAACGGTACGTGTCGCCCGCGCGCTCGACCTCGTGCTCGCCCGCCCGCAGACGCCACACGGACCCGGGCTGGGGTACCTGGTGCGAGGCGTGGTCCTCCACGACGACGGAGGGGGACGGGTCGGCGTCCTGGTTGACGATGAGCGCGGCGAGAAACAGATCGGCGAGCATGGCGGGTCCTCCCTTGAGATCACGAGGTTTCGCCGCCGCCCGCGAGCCGGATTCACGCCGCCATCAGCCGTCCAGGGCCCTCAGGTGCTCTGCAAGCACCAACGCGTGATTGCAGGCGGGGTCCTTGGCGGCGTAGAGGAGCGTCACGGTCTTCTTCCGGCTGGACCGGGCGTCCGCGAGAAAGTCCTCGACGGCGTCCTCGTTTGTCCGCAACTCCTGGCGGTACGCCCGTCGGAAATCGGCAAACCGTTCGGGCATGTGCGCGAACTCTTTGCGGAGTTCGCTTGAGGGCGCCAAGTCCTTGGCCCAGACATCGATCTCAGCGGCGTCCTTCGTTATCCCGCGCGGCCAGAGTCGATCGACGAGCGCCCGGTACCCGTCGCCGCGCGCGGGGTCGTCGTAGATCCGCTTGATCGCGTACTTCATGGCGGCGATCAGGCCCTCGGCGCGGGCGTGGTGCGGAGATACGGCTTGACCTCCGTGAACCCGGGGAACATCCGCATCGCGTCTTCGTTGCTCACCGCGGGGACGATGATGCAGTCCTCGCCCGCCCGCCAGTCCGACGGCGTCGCGAGCTTGTGGTTCGCGGTCAGCTGCAGCGAGTCGATCACGCGGAGCAACTCGTCGAAATTCCGGCCGGTGCTCGCTGGGTAGGTCAGGGTGAGCTTGACCTTCTTGTCGGGCCCGATCACGAAGACGGAGCGCACCGTCATGGTGTCTTCCGCGTTGGGCGGGATCATGCCGTACAGATTCGCGACCTTTCGGTCCGCGTCGGCGAGCATCGGGAAGTTCGGGGCGCACCCCTGGGTATCGGCGATGTCCTTCGACCAGGCGACATGATCCTCGACGCTGTCGCAGCTCAGGCCGATCACGCGGACGTTGCGCCGGTCGAACTCACCCTTGAGCTTCGCGACGCGGCCGAGTTCGGTCGTGCAGACCGGGGTGAAATCCTTGGGGTGACTGAACAGCACCCCCCAGCTGGTGCCCAGCCAGTCGTGAAAGCGGATCGGGCCCTCGGTCGAGTCCTGCGTGAAGTCGGGCGCGGTGTCGCCGATGTGCGGTGCCATGGTGTGCTCCAGTTCCCCACAGACGCGCGGGCTGGAATCATACGCGGGGCGATCTCGCAGACGCCCAGGCGGTCGCGGCACACACGATCAAGCGGCGACCGCGCCGTCCCCGGGCCGCTCCGTGGGCCCGCTGCTCATCGCAGACTCCGGCGCGGCCGGCGGCTCGGGCTCGGCGACCGGTTCGGCCACCGGCCCCGCGTCCGGGACCTCGCCCGGCTCGCCTTCCGGCTCTGGCTTGGGCGCCGGCGGCGCTGCCTGCCCACCTCGCGCGAAGAACTCGGCGTTCGCGCCCTCGTCCTGCGGCAGCTCGGTCAGACGCTCACGGAAAAACTTCATGACCGCGAGCGTGCGCCTGCTGATGTCCTTCTCGGTCACGAACGCGAGATACCGCTGCAGGCAGATCGCCTCGTCGAGGACGCGGTCACGCCCGACCGGCGAACTGTTCAGCACGTGCATCGTCCAATCCTGGAACACACGCTTGGCCGCGGGCCCTTCGGCGATGAGCGTGTAGTTCGTGTGCCGGGCATCGCTCCTGATGGTGTCGCGCATGAAATCGACATAATGCGGGTCGCCCTCGAGCAGCTCGATGAAGACGCCGCACCCGTAGAGCAAGATCCCGGTCATTCCCACCTGGCGGTACCCGTCGGCGCACTCGGCGCCGATCTTCTCGAGCTCCACTTCAGTGAACGAGCTCGCGGCGTGGCTCACGTACAAGTGGTGGAAGACTCGCATCGATCGCTCCGGCGCGGCGCTCTGGGGCTGGCTTCCCGATGGTCGGCGACCGATCGGGTGGAGATCATCGACAGACTGTTAACGAATGAAACGAATATCGAACAAGCCCTCGGAGCGCGGGTTCGTCCCCAGTCCGGGTGATTGGTCCGAACCCTCAAACAGGCCGTGTCGAGCGACGCGCAGACCTATTTCCGGACCGGCATCAATCGTTCGTAGAACCGGCGGTTGAACCGTGACTCGGGCTGGCCCGTCGAGTTCACGGGCACGGAGCCCCCGGTGTGGTCCACGCGTTCGAGCGTGATGAACGCCCGGGGTGCCAGATCCGCGATCATCGCGCGGAGCTCGGGCACCCGCTTGCGCGGCACCACCATGAAGCTCACCTCCACCGGCCCCTTCTGCCCGGACCCCTCGACACGCGTCACGCGGTACCCACGCTCGCGCAGGATCGCCGCGACGTCCACGTCGTTGTCCGGGTTGATCACCCGGAGCATCCGCATCCCGAGGGCGATCTTGTCCTCGATGGTCATGCCCACCAAGATGCCCGCCGCGTACCCGCCGGCGTACCCGATCACCGCGAGCGGGTTGGAGAGATATTTGAACACGCCGCCCACGGCGAGCACCCAGATCAGCACCTCGAAGAACGCGAGCACCACCGAGATCTTGCGGTACCCCGAGATCACAAAGACCGTGCGCACGGTGCCGATCGAGACATCCCCGATGCGGGCGACAAAGATAAGCAGGGGGATGTACCACGCCATGTTCGTTGGCTCTCCGTCGTCCGCCGGGCATCGCCCGGGCGCTCCCACAATAGCGTTCAGGGCTCCGCGTCAGCGGCCGGCCGGGCCCGGCCCGGACCTATCCTCGGGCATGATCCACCCCTGGCATGACGTGACGCCCGGCATCAAAGGCCGCAAGCTCCCCCGCGAGTTCCGCGCCATCATCGAGATCCCCAAGGGCTCGTCCAACAAGTACGAGCTCGACAAGCAGACGGGGATGCTCCGGCTCGACCGCGTGCTCTCGAGCGCGGTCTTCTACCCCGCCAACTACGGGTTCGTGCCCCAGACGTACGCCGAGGACAACGACCCGCTGGACGTGCTGGTCTTCTGCTCGGAGAAGATCCCGGCGCTGTGCGTGTGCGACGCGCGCGCGGTGGGGGTGATGAGCATGATCGACGACGGGCAGCCGGACCACAAGATCGTCGCGGTCCTCTGCGAGGACCCCGAGTTCGCCGACTACCACACGGCGTCGGACTTCCCCAATCACACCTTCAAGATGCTCAAGCGGTTCTTCGAGGACTACAAGCAGCTCGAAGGCAAGGAGGTGGAGGTGGACGAGATCATGCCCCCCGAGGCCGCCGACGGCATCATCGACGCCTCGCTCACCCGCTACTCCGAGCACCGGCGGGCGGGGGCGATCTGAGCGGCAGGCCGCTGTATAGGCAGGAATGGGTATGGCTCAAGACTCACACTCGGATCAAGAGTCGGCACTCGAGCCGTTCTATACCGTTTTTCGAGTTCTTCCAGATCAAGGTCCATGGAATTATGTTGAGGTTCGTGCGTTCTTCGAGCGGGAACTCGGCATGACAGCCTGTTCGCTACGGCGGGATCAAGAGTCCCGTGTCGTGTTCGGACTCTCAAAGAGTCACGTCTGGGACGATCACGTGGGCGCGATGAAGAAGCTGGTCTCAGTCGTCAAAGCCGCTGATGAACGGTTTGGCCGGGGCGTCCTGGGATACGTCGTGGACACACAGGTATGTCCGTACAGCTTTGGTCCCAAAATCCTGATCAAAGGGCTTGGACTCAGCCCCGAGGACATGGCTTTTCTCGCCGAGGGGCGGCTGTGGCTCGACATCTCGGTCATCGCGGCGGACCGGAATGACCTGAAGCGGACTGACGACGAGGGGTGATCAGGGGTACTTTGCCCACTGTTCACGGGATCGACGGGGTGTTGTCCCCGAAGCCCAGATTCACCATCGCCTTGGGCTTTCGCGGGTCGTTCGTGAACAGCACCAGGGAGCAACGCATGCGCACGGGCCTCGCCTCGTCTTCGATTGTCCTCTTGGCCCTGCTGGCCGCTCCGGTCTCCGCATCGCAGGACACCCGGCCTGCGCCGCCCGCCGCGGATCGCGCTACCCACAACGACCCGATGGCGGGTTTCGCGCGCTTCGTCCCCGGCGCGTGGCGGCTCGGCGACGTCCACTCGACCACGTGGCGCTGGGGGCCCGGCGGGCACTCCATCGCGGCCCACACCGTCGGACGCGACGCCAGCGGGAACCCGTGGCGCGAGCTCAACGTCTACTACCGGCACTCCGACATCGACGAAATCCGCCTGCTCGCCTTCCACCCGGACATCCCGGGCATCGGCCGGGGCGTGGGCACCGGCACGATCACGTTCGCGGGCGAGACGGCCACCACGGAGATCGAGCTCGATCAGCCGGGCGGGCGCCGCCGCCTGACGTCGCGGTGGACGTTCGACGCGCCCGACACCTACCACGCGTCGCTCTGGGAATGGGCCGGTGATCGCCGGGTCTTCCTCGCCGAGTGGACGTACGACCGCCAGGCCGACCCAGAGCCGCCGTTCGCGCCTGCTGCGGGCGATCGCCCTGCGATCTCGATAAACCTTGCGCCCTTCGAGCCGCTCCTCGGTCAGTGGACGACCACCGCGGAACTCGACACCAACGAGACCATCGAACTCGACACCGCCGTGCGCTGGTTCAAGCACCTCGACGTCTGCGCGGTCCGGATCACACCTCGGGGGGACGGGCACGATCCGGCGTTGATGCTCGAGGCCTATCTCTACCACCACGTCGGGACCGACGCGCTGCGTTACCTGGCGCTGTCGGGCTCGGGCGGTGTGCACGAGGGCGTCGTCGTACCCCTCGAAGGCGGGGCCTTGCGGCTCGAACCGACGGGCGGTCAGGATGAGCACGCGGACCCCTTCTTGTGCCGCATCGAGTTCCAGCGCGACGGGTCCGTGCAGGGTCGTGCGCAACGGCCAGCGGATGGTGAGCGGTTCCGCGCGTTCGGGTTTGCCCTCCAGAAAGTGGATCCGACGGACGAGGATTCGCCCTGACCGGGTCTGCCCGCGCGGGTACCCTACCCCCATGTTCCCCGAGATCGACCGGGTGCTCGTGTCCGAAGCCCAGATCCGCCAGCGGGTCGGCGAGCTCGCGCGCGAGATCGCGGCGGACCTCCGCGCCGAGCTCGACGCCGAGGGCCAGACCCTCCACGACGAGGACCGCGTCGTTTTCATCCCCATCATGACGGGCGCGATGATCTTCGCATCCGACCTGATCCGGCAGATGCCCATCAAGCTCTCGCTCGACCTGGTCGCCGTCTCCAGCTACCCGGGCGAGACCGTCACGAGCAAGGGCGCCCACCTCGCGAGCGACCTGCCGGCCGACCTGGGCGGCAAGCACGTCGTCGTGATTGACGACATCCTCGACTCCGGGCGCACGCTGGCGTTGATCAAACGCGTCGTCGCCGAGCGGGCCCCCGCGAGCCTGCGGATCGCCGTCCTCCTCGACAAGCAGACCGAGCGGGCCGAGGAGGTCGTCGCGGACTACGTCGGGTTCGAGATCCCCGACGAGTTCGTGGTCGGGTACGGGCTTGATTACAACGGGTACTACCGCAACCACCCCGAGATCGCCGTCCTCCGCCCGGACGCGATCCCCTCGCGGGGCGGGTGAGCGCACGCCGATGACGCGCCCGCGCGACATCATCAACGGAGGGCCCGAGGCCTCGCTGCCACCGAACATCCGATCGACCCTCGACCCGACGGACCCGGTCCGCCTCGCGTTCAAGCCCAGCCCGTGGTTCGTGATCCTGCGTTCGCGCGACGCGCTCTTCGCGGCGGCGTTGCTCGTCTGCATCGCTCTCATCGTGCGCGCCCTCGCGCCCATCGGCGTCTGGTTCGAGCGGGCGCTGCTCGTCGCGGGGTTGATCTTGCTGGTCCGGGTGATCTGGTCCGCCCTCCAGTGGGCGTGCCGGTGGTACATCCTCACGGACCGGCGCGCGATCCGCGTCGAGGGCGTCTTGCGGCGGATCACGACCGAGATCCCACGCGAATCGATCCGGGCGGCGGCGCTGCACGAGTCGATCCTCCAGCGCGTCGTCGGGCTGGGCACCATCGGGTTCGCGACGGCGGGCACCGCCGGGTACGAGCTCGTCTGGTCCGATGTCGAGCGCCCACACGAGGTACGCTCGCTCGTCCCGCTGCCCAACGCCATCGCGGAGGACCGACCCGTGCCCGACGAACCGGCGAGCGCTCATGCCAGGCCGATCGTGATCGGCATCGCGGGCGGTGTGGGGTCGGGCAAGTCCACGGTGGCGCGCGCGTTTGAGCGCCGCGGCTTCCTCGTCTCCGATTCGGACGCCCAAACGGGCTCCGTGCTCCGCGCGCAGGAGGTCAAGGACCAACTCCGCGCGTGGTGGGGGGACGGCGTCATCGACCCGAGCGGCGAGGTCGATCGGTCAGCCGTCGCGCGGATTGTGTTCGCGGACGAAGAAGAGCGTCGCCGGCTTGAGGGGCTGATCCATCCGAGGCTGCACAAGACCCGGCGGGCCCTGATCACGCGGGCGGCGCGTCTGGGGACCCCGGGGGTGATCATCGACGCGCCGCTGCTCTTTGAGGCGGGGGTGGACGCGGAATGCGACGCCGTGGTCTTCGTGGAAACCCCCCGCGAGACCCGTTTGGAGCGTGTGAAGGCCTCCCGGGGGTGGGACGCCGAGGAACTCGACCGGCGAGAAAAAGCCCAGATGCCGCTTGAACGCAAGCGGGAGCGCTCCGATTATGTGGTCATCAACGCCGGGCACGCCGAGGACCTCGACCCTGAGGTCAGCCGGGTGCTCGAAGCGATCCGAACCGATCGATCCCCGAGCGATGGGCGTTGAGGTCTGTTGTTTCGGCCGGGCGTGTGCCCGACGCCGACCCTCGCGTCATCGACTCTGAGACCCTTCTTTCTGTGCTCGGCACAGACCCCGCTGCAGAACGAGCGGCGACCGAGCAGGTGCTCCACCCGCGCAAGTTCTGATGCCCGCGTCCCAAGGACGCATTGAATCCACTCCGAGAGGACGACCGGATGCCCAAGACGACCGAGGTCGCCGAGCAGGACGCGCCCGCCAAGAAGACCCGCAAGAAGACGACGAAGAAGACCACGGCCAAGGCGAAGCCCGACGCGGCGACCGCCGAGCCCAAGCCTTCGTCCGATTCCAGCGAATCCTCCAAGCCCAAAGCGGACTCCAAGCCCAAGGACGAGCCCAAGGGTGAGTCGCGTGGCAAGGGCGGCTCGAACGGCGGGTCTGGCGGCTCGGGCGGGTCCGGCGGCTCGGGTGGGCACCCGGGCGGCGGCGGGCAGGACGACCGCGGCGGGCGACGCCGCAAGCGCCGCAAGCGCGGCAAGCCGGGAGGCACCACCGGCGGCGGTGGGG
>JAUHXM010000082.1 GCA_030426605.1 Phycisphaerae bacterium
ATCGGGTGACGTCGATCACGCCGGTCTCGGGGTCCGACGGCAGGAAGAGCGAGCCCGAGAAATCCTCGGCGGTCTTGAACGACGCGAGGATGAGCCAGAGCAGGGGCAGGAGCGTGAGCACGGCGAGGGGCACGAGCGCGGCGTGCGTCGCGATGCCGAACATCCGCTTGGTGTCCGCGTCGTGCATCAGCGTTCCTCCCGACGCATGATCCAGATCTGCCCGAGCGCCAGCGCGATGAGCATGAGCGCGAGCACCCACCCGATGGCGCTGGCGTACCCGAGATCGCCCGACTCGAACCCGGACTGGTAGAGGTACATCACGATGGTGAGCCCGCGGTTCTGGGGCCCGCCGGATTGCTCGAGGATGATGTACGGCAGCTCGAAGAGCTGCAGCGACCCGATGATGCTCAGCAGCACGACGAACGACCCGACGGGGCGGATCGACGGGACGGTGACGTTCCAGAAGCGGCGGATCGGCCCGGCGCCGTCCACGGCGCACGCCTCGACGAGTGACTTGTCGATGTTCTGAAGGGCCGCGAGGAAGTAGACCATATTGTAGCCGACGTACATCCAGAGGCTCGCGACGATGAGCATGGGCATGATGAACGTCTGCAGCCAGGGAAACATCTGCCAGCGGACGCCCTCAAGCGCGGGGATCCAGAAGAGCAGGTCGCCCGGCTGGATGACGCGGCCGAGCGTGTTCTCGAGCGCGACGTTGAGCAGGCCCGTGCGCCCCTCGAAGACGAGCGCGGCGAGCATCGCGACGAAGACGAGCCCCATGAGCTGCGGGCTGAAGAAGATCAGGCGGTAGATGCCGCGGCCCTTGAGCCCGGGCTGGTTGAGCAGCATCGCGAGCCCGAGGGCGATGGGCAGCTGGATGAAGACGGACCCGAGCGTGTAGACGATCGTGTTGCGGACGGCTTTGCGAAAGTCGGGGTCGCCGAGGAGTGCTTTGAAGTTGTCGAGCCCGACGAAGGTTGCGTGCTCCGGGCCGTGGGTTTGCTGGACGGCGAGGATCGCGGAGAGCACGAGCGGGTAGACGGTGAAGACGCCGAACACGACGAAGAAGGGCGCGAGGAAGAGCGCCGCGGTGCGTGCTGGGCGGGTCCCCGAGGCGCTCACGGCGTGCCCTCCGCGAGAAACGCGTTGCGGTTGAGGAGCTGATCGACGGATCGCTGCTCGGATACGAGTGCGTTCTTGGCGAGGGGGAGAAGCTCCTCTGGCGTCGAGAGCCCGCGCGATCGCGCCTGTTCGGCGACGATCGTCGCGGCGTTGCGCAGCGCGAGCAGCCCGTTCCAGTAGTACGGCGACGCGTACCGCGCCGGGATGTGCGGGGCCTGCTCGATGTACAGGCGGCCGGTCGGCTGGCCGGAGAAGTAGGGCGAGGGCTCGTCGAAGACGGGGTCGTCCCAGAGCTCCGTGACGGGCGTGACGATGCCGGTCTTGTTGTAGAGCTCCTGGGCGAGGTCGCGCGAGAGGTAGAGCTCCTTGGCGAACGCCCAGGCTTCCTCGATGTTCTGCGAGGTCTTGGGGATGCCCATCATCGAGCCGCCGCGGACGGAGGTGCGGCGTCCGCCGGGCTCGAACGCGGGCAGGGGCATGAGCTTCACCTTGCCCTCGAGCTGCGGGATCTGGGTGAGCCAGATGCCGCACATCCAGTCGGGCATGAGGTAGCCGATGGCGAGCCCGTCGATCTTCTGGGCGTGACCGGTGTTGGTCCACTCGTTGATCTCGATGCAGAACCGATCGTCGCCCAGGCACCACGAGAGGATCTCGGCGAGGACGGCGGCGTTCGTGTCGCTCGAGAGCGTGCAGCGACCGTCGGCGTCGAACATCGACCCGCCGCCCTGCAGGAGGAGCACCTCGAGGTTGTCGATCTGGTTCTCCCAGAACGAGAGGAGATAGTGGTCCGGCTCGCCGTCGCCGTTGTCGTCGGTCATGAGGGGCGCGAGGACGCGCTCGTAATCGTCCCAGGTCTCGATCTGCGACATGTCGATGCCCGCGGCTTCGACGATGTCCGCGCGGTACCCGAGCAGCACGGGGTGAACGTCGTGCGGCAGCCCGAAGATGCGCCCGCGCGACATCCAAGGCGTGAAGCTCGCGGGGTTGATTCGATCGCGCAGGCCCTCGGCTTCGATGCGGTCGGTGAGGTCGAGGAACCCGACGGAGTCGAGCGGGCCGGCGAAGGCGGTGCCGATCATCTGGCGCTCACCCTCGATGAGGTCCGAGGTCTCGACGCCGGCGAAGAACCCGCCCATCATGCGGCGCTTCAGCGCGGGGATGCCAAACACGCGCGCGTGGACAGCGGTGCCCGTCTCGGATTCCCATCGTTCCGCGGCGGGCTCGTACATGAGCGCGTGCTCGGGGCTGAACATCCAGAGCTCGAGCCCGGGCTCACGCTTGATCGGGGTGGTGAGGACGACGACGCCCGAGACGAGCGCGCACAACGCGATGACCAGCGAGCCCGGGGAGAGGGCGCCCGACCACAGACCCGCGACTCGATCCTTCATCGTCATAGAGAATAGAAAATCGGCCGACGGTCCGAGGGAGCGGAAGGTGGACCGCCGACCGATTAGTCAGGGGGTGACGAGCCGTTTCCGACTCAGCGACGGCGACGCGTCGCTGCGAGACCACCGAGGGCGAGCAGGCCGGCCGAGGCGGGGGTCGGCACTGTCGCGAAGACGATGCTGCCGAACGGGTCGGTATCGGTGAACCAGACGTTCTCACCGATGGTCTGAATGCCCCACTGGACGTGCCGGCCGGGGCCGGCGTCGGTCACCAGATCGATGCTGAACGCGCCGGTGCCCGTGATCTCCAGCTTGGTCTCCGTGAACGACGTGTAGTCGGCCGCGAAGTCCTTGATGAAGACGTACGAGGTGTGCGCGCTCGTGAAGGTGTTCGAGAGCACGGTGCCCGAGAACGTGACGGTCATCCCGGCGTAGGTGTCGGTGACCTCCTGGTAGAGATTGGCCTCCATGATCTTGTTGCCCGGGTTGCCCGGGGCGCCGCCGCCGATGTACCAGAACGGGTCTGGGTCGCCGATGGTGTTGGGCGAAACTTCGAGGGTGCCCGCGCCGTCGTCGAAGGTGGAGTTAAGGTCCGCGGTGCCCCAGGGTGAGGCGAACACGAACCCGCCGCCGTTCGCCGGCAGCTCGAACACGTTCATGAACCCGAGCCAATGCGGCCCGGACTGATCGATCCCGACGGTGACATCTGCGTGTGCCGCCGAAGCGAGCACGGCGCATGCACCCATCGTTGCAATTGCCTTCTTCATAATTCAATCCCTCTCTACAGGTGAAAGCACGGGCATCCCTCGCCCACGAAACACATACGCCGCCCGGAGCCTCGCGATCGCCCCGGTCTCTCTGCGGCGGAAACAGCTACCGCGATACCTTCTTTCCGTCCCGCACGCGGGCAGGCTCGTCGGGCACAAGCCCGGTGCTCTCGTGCACGCTGAACGTCGTCTCGCGCATCTGGCGGAAGACCTTGTTCGCCTCGCCCTCGAGTGCGCGGGTGAGCCAGCGGGACGCCTCGAGCCCGAGGGCGTACGCGTCCTGGCAGACCGCCGTGAACCGGGGGAACGTGTGAAACCGCACGTCCGAGTCGTCGAACCCGATGATCGAGAGGTCCTGCGGCACGCGGATGCCCAGGTGCAGGCACCGGTGCAGCGCGCCGACGGTGGACATCGGGTCCGTGAAGTAGATCGCGCTGGGCGGCTCGGGCAGCGAGAGCAGACGGTCGAGCATCATCTGCCCGCCCTCCGGGCTCGCGACCGCCTGGACGGTGTAGTCGTCGCGCCGCTCGATGCCGTGGCGGTCGAGCGCCGCGGCGTAGCCCGCGGCGCGGTCCTCGTGGTCCGAGTCCATCCCGGCGTGCACGCCCAGCGCGATGCGCCGGTGCCCGAGGTGGATCAGGTGCTCGACGGCCCGCTCGCTCGTCGTGCGCGATTCGCACGCGATGAAGTTGACGCGCGGGTCCTCCGAGCGGTCGGCGATGAAGATCGCGGGCAGGCCCTCGGCGGCGATCGCTTCGGAGATCTCACGCGTGTTCTGAAGCCCGCGGAGCACCGCCCCGCGGATGCCCTTGCGGTGGAAGAACTGGCGGTAGGTCTCCGCATCAGTCTTGTCGCGGTGCAGGTTGATGAACGTGACGTCGAACTTCAGCTCGTTCGTGCCTTTGAGCAGCCCCTGCAGCATCGCGGACTCGAAGTTGCCGAAGTCCGCACGCACCGGGTCGTCGGGGTAGATCAGGCCGATCACGTTCGTCGGGCGCCGGCCGACGGCGGGCGCGTACCCCGCGCCCTCGGCGACCTCGAGCACCTTGCGGCGTGTCGCCTCGCTCACGTCCGGGTGGTTGTTGAGGGCGCGCGAGACGGTCGCGACCGACACGCCCGCCTTGCTCGCGATTTGTCTGACCGATGCCATCGTGGCGTCCCCCCCGCGTGCGACCGGGCACGCGATCCTCTCTTACCCGTTGCCCTTACCCGTCTCCCAATTCGCGGCGCTCGACACGCTCGTCGATGGTGGACCAGATGATGTCGTACGAACTCCGGACCTCGCCCTCGGTTCCTGTCTCCTCGAAGAGTTCGCCGGGCTTGGCGGCACCGACGTGCCCGTCCAGGAAGCCGATGTTCGCGCTGCCGTTGATCGCGAGCGGCTCGTCCTTATCGCCCGAGTGGCGGTAGTAGGGGAGGAAGCTCGTCGGCATGCCGGCGGATTCGCCCTGGGCTTCGGCGCTCTCGTTGAGAAAAAGCGAGCGGGCGCCGTACCCAGGGGGCGCGGTATCCACGCCCTCGCCGCCGCCGAAACGCTCACCCGGGAGTCCCCGATTGCCAATCGCCGCGGCGGTCCACCACGCCGGCTTGCGACCGTTCTCTTCCGCGAACTGTCGATCGCCGGGCCAGAACCCGAAGGCCTCGCCGAGCAGGATGAGCTGGCTGGACCGGTCGGCGTACGCCTTGAAAGCGCGCCCCATCTCGAACGTCGACGCGTTGCTCGGGTAGGCACCGGGCGCGTAGTAGGGCGCGTATCCACCGAGCGAGGCGGTGGGACGCCCGACTTCGCCAAGCGACGCCGCCCAGTAGTTCATGGAGTAGGAGCGTCCGCCGTCCACGTGATTTGGGCAGACCATCACACCGCCGCCGACGGTGGGGTTCTCCGGGGCACTCGTCGATGGTTGATCCGGATCAGGCAGCGTGGGGTCGATGTCGGTGAACTCGGTCGTGTTGGGTAGGTACTGGCCGATTCGATTCTCATCGTGCCAGGTCACGTTCCGCTTGTTATTGATCGTGTCAAACGTGAATTGCCCGCCAATCACGGGCGGGAAGGCGTCGTTCCAGTCAACGCTGTATTGCATGAGCGCGGTGGTGATCTGGCGAGCGTTGCTCTTGCACTGGACGTCGCGCGCGGTCTCGCGGGCGCGTCCGAGCGCGGGCAGGAGGATCCCAATGAGCAGCGCGATGATCGCGATCACTACCAGCAGTTCGATCAGCGTGAACGCGGATCGGCGGTGCTCGTGCGCGGCGGTCGGCATCGGAGGCTCCCTCAGAAATCTCGGCCGGCGTTCCCTCGCGGCTGGGCCGCGACGCCGGCGCTCCGGTCGTCCCGGAACAGTTACGTGATTCTCGTGGGTTTCGGGTCCGCTGTCAAGCTTCACACGTGCGACTCGCCGGAACGAGCCGATGAAATCCCTCTTGGGCACCCATGGAGGGGTATCGCATCCTCATATATACCGTACAAACATGCGATACGACGTCGTGCAGAGGAGAACGATCGCGTCACAGGTGCGAAACAGTTACATTCATCCGCATGCT
Source organism: Phycisphaerae bacterium (assembly GCA_030426605.1). GTDB lineage: Bacteria > Planctomycetota > Phycisphaerae > Phycisphaerales > UBA1924 > BQJQ01. Next base: position 5,813 of record JAUHXM010000082.1, read on the forward strand.
CAGAACCTCTTTCTTTCGGACGCTCGCGATCCTCGCGAGCCTGCAGGGGATGACCATGGCCGCGTGTGCCCAGCCGATCCGGGTCGAGGTCGTGCCCGCCGATGGCGGGTTCGAGCTCCGGCGTGCGGGCGAGCCGTTCTTCATCCAGGGCGCGGGGGGGACCTCACGCATGGACCAACTCGCGGCGGCCGGTGCCAACGCGGTCCGCACCTGGGACGCCGAGGGCATCGGGCCGATGCTCGATCGGGCGCACGAGCTCGGGCTGGCGGTCGCTGTGGGCATCTGGCTTGAGCACGAGCGGCACGGGTTCGACATGGACGATCCCGGCCAGCGCCAGGCGCAGCTCGACCGTGTCCGCACGCTCGTGATGGAGCACAAGGACCACCCGGCGGTTCTCCTCTGGGGCGTCGGCAACGAGGTGGAACTCGAGGCGGACATGGATCAGGCGTTCGGGTTCGTCGAGGAAGCCGCGGCGATCGTGCAGGCGCTCGACGCGAACCACCCGACGATGGGCGTGATCGCCGAGATCGGCGGCGGCAAGGCGCGCCGCATGCAGGAGCTCTGCCCGAGCATCGACATCATCGGCATCAACTCGTACGCCGGGCTCGCGTCGATCCCCGACCGTCTGAGCGAGCAGGGCGTGACGAAGCCGTACATCGTCACGGAGTTCGGCCCGCCCGGCCCGTGGGAGGTCGGATCGACCGAGTGGGGCGCGCCGTTCGAGCCGTCGAGTGCCGAGAAGGCGCGCGTGTACGAGCAGAATTACCGCGGCGGTGTGCTGCGCGAGCGCGGCAAGCGTTGCCTCGGGTCGTTCGTCTTCCTCTGGGGCAACAAGCAGGAGGCGACCGGCACGTGGTTCGGCATGTTCCTCAAGTCGGGCGAGGCGACGCCCACGGTGGACACGATGACCGAGCTGTGGTCGGGCAAGCCCCCGGCGAACCGGGCGCCGGTCGTCGAGGGCATCCGGCTGCTGCCTGATGGGCTCGAGTTCACGCCCGGGCAGCGTGTTCGTGCCGCGGTCGGCGTGCGGGACGCGGACGGCGACGGTCTCGAGTTCACCTGGGAACTGAGGGCCGAATCGACCGATCGGCGGACCGGCGGCGACGATGAGGACATCCCCGACGAGGTCGGCACCGAGTTCGATGGCGACCGCCGAGTCGAGTTTTCGATGCCGGCTCGCCCGGGGGCGTACCGCCTGTTCGTGGTGGCGCGTGACGGCAACGGCGGCGCGGGGACGGCGAACCTCCCGATCCGCGTCAACGCCGATTGAGCGTCAGTCCGCGGGCGGTGCGGCGAGCTTGGGTGTGCGGTCGGCGCGCCAGAGGCCCCAGTGTTTCTCGACTTCCGCCGGGTCGCCGCCGCCCTTCCAGTTTTCGTCGAAGGCCTCGAAGTAGAAGTACGCCTGCTCGACCTCGTGCGTCCAGGAAGTGAACGCGCGGTAGAAGAGCTCCTGCTGGCGTTCGCCGGGCTCGCCGACGATGAGGCGAGCCTGCTCGCCGTGCGTCGCGACGCTGGTCGCCCAGCCGGACTCGGAGAGCACGATCGGCAGTCCCTCGTGGCGCGAGCCGACATCGTCGATCTGGGCGCGCGTCCATTCGAGCGCGTCGGTCAGGGGCTGCGAGTTCCACATCGCGTACGCGTGCAGCCCGATGAAATCGACCTCTGCCGCGACACGCTCGCTGTCGGGTTTGTTCCAGAAGTTGTAGTCGTCGCACGTCGTGACCGGGCAGGAGACCTTGGCGCGCACTTCGCGGATGTGCGTGATCAACGTGTCGGGTGTCACCCGGTGCCCGGACCACGACACGAGCGTCTCGTTGCCGACGTTGATCGCCCAGACGATCTCGGGGTAGTCGTTGGCGAGCCGGACGACGCCCTCAACCTGCTCGCGGTTTGCGTCCTCGGCGTCCGGGGCGATCCAGGCACCGAGCATCACGCGGAGCGGGAGCTCGTCGGCGCGGATGACATCCAGCGCGTGCTCGGCCGCGGGGCCGTAGCCGTACATGCGGATGAGCGAGAATCTCCCGGCGAGGATGTGGAGGTCTTCTCGGACGTGCTCGCGGCTGGGCTCGGCGACGCCGGGGGACTGCCCGTCGCGGTAGGGGCCGTACGAGATCCCGTCGCCGATCCACCGGCCCTGGTCCTCGAGCCGCAATTCCCGCCGATCCCCATCGCGCTGGGCCCAGCATGGTGTCGCCCAGAGGGTCAGGAGCAGGAGAACCAACCGACCGGAACAGTTACGGAATGGGTGTTTGCACAGAAAGCCGCTTTGGAGGCTTGCAGTGGGTGTTCGCATGCGGGTACTGTAACGGTGTTCCGGGGGGCGACGCAGCTCTGAGGGAGGAAGTTTCATGCCGATCCGCTGTTCGAAGTCCCTGCTCGGTGCCATCGTGGTCGGCGCGATCGGATCCGCCGCCGCCGCCCAGTCGTGGAGCCTTGTGTGGGAGGACAACTTCGACGGCTTCGCGCTGGACACGACCAAGTGGGAGTACATGTACGGCGACGGCAGCCTCTACGGGCTCTCGGGGTGGGGCAACAACGAGTGGCAGTACTACACGGACAGCACGAACAACGTTCGCGTCGTCGGAGGCAACCTGCAGATCACCGCGCGGCGTGAGAATTTCATGGGGGCGCAGTACACGTCCGGCCGGATCCGCACGTTGAACAAGGCGGACTTCCAGTATGGGCGGTTTGAGATGCGGGCGATCCTCCCGGACGCTCAGGGCGTTTGGCCCGCGTTCTGGATGCTGCCGACCAACTCGCCGTACGGCGGGTGGGCGGCATCGGGCGAGATCGACATCATGGAATCCACGAACGCCGCGGATCGGGTCCACGGCACGCTGCATTTCGGCAACAACTGGCCCAACAACGCCTCGACCGGCGGCAGCACCACGATGGGCGGGACCGACTTCAGCGCGGGCTACCACGTCTACGCGCTCGAGTGGGAGCCCACCGAAATGCGGTGGTACGTCGATGGGACTCTCTATTCGACGAAGACCTCGAACCAGTGGTACTCAAACGCGCCGGCGGCGGCGGGCAACAGCCTCGCGCCGTTCGACAACCCATTCCACATGCTGCTCAACGTCGCGGTGGGGGGCAACTGGCCCGGCTCGCCCGACGCGTCGGACTACCCGGTGACGATGACCGTGGACTACGTCCGCGTTTTTCAGCAGATCCAGACGCCCTACACGCTCGATGATCTCCCCCACGCCGTTCCCGGCAGCATCGAGTGCGAGGACTTCGACGACGGGCTGGCCGGCCAGGCGTACTTCGACACGGACAGCGTGAACGAGGGCGGCGAGTACCGCGACACGGGCGTGGACATCGAGGTCTGTTCCGAGGGCGGGTTCAACGTCGGGTACATGAACGAGGGCGAGTGGCTCGAGTACACGATCGACGTCGCGCAGGCCGGCACGTATCGGGCTGACGTCCGCACGGCGTCGCAGATCACGGGCGGGCAGTTCCGGTTCGAGATCGACGGGCAGCCCGTCTCCGACACCGTCTACGCATTCCCGACCGGCGGCTGGCAGGACTGGGACACGACCTCGGTCGAGCTCGAGCTCGAGGCGGGCCAGCACGTGCTCCGCTGGGCGAACCAATCCACGAGCGGCGCCGAGTACAACATGAACCGGTTCGATTTCGTGCTGCTCGCTGACGATTGCTACGCGGACATCGACGGCAGCGGCTCGCTGAACGTGGACGATATCGACGCCTTCGTCGTGGCGTTCCTCGCGAGCGACCTCGTCGCCGATTGCGACGGGAGCGGCGCCTTGAACATCGACGACATCGACTGCTTCGTCGCGGCGTTCCTGGCCGGGTGCGACTGATCGCGGCGGCGGGCGGTACCAGACAGCATCAGAACGCGGCGCCGCAGCGTTCACGCGTGGGATGTCAGTCTGGGTAAGCAAACCCGGCGGGCGTGGGCGCTGATTTTGCGGGCTCGGTGCGGGATCACGCCGGATCGGTTTCTGGATTGGTCCGATCACTGGTACGCTCGGCGGGCCCGCCGGGTGTTATCGGGCAATCCCTCACGGAGACCGAGATGCGTTCGCAACGAGCTTGGCGTCACGTCGCGGCGGTCGCCGCCGCGCTGCTTTCTCTGCCCGCCCTCGCAGCGCCGGACTGGCACGGTTCGCTCGAGTGGCGCGCCATCGGGCCTGCGCGCGGCGGGCGCGTGCAGTCCGTCGCCGGCGTCATCGGGGATCGCAACACCTACTACATGGGCGCGACCGGAGGCGGCGTGTGGAAGACCTCTGACGCGGGCAACTCCTGGCGCAACGTCACCGACGGTTTCCTCAACACCGGCTCCGTCGGCGCCGTGGCCGTGGCACCCTCCGACCCGAACGTCGTCTACGTCGGCACGGGCGAAGCGGACATCCGTGGCAACTTCTCGCACGGCGACGGCGTCTACCGATCCCTCGACGCCGGCAAGACCTGGCAGCACGTCGGGCTCGACGACACGCGCCAGATCGGGCGCATCGCGGTCCACCCGCGCGACGAGAACACGCTGTTCGTCGCCGCGCTCGGGCACGTCTTCGGGCCCAACGACCAGCGCGGCGTCTTCCGTTCGACCGACGGTGGGGACACCTGGGAGCGCGTCCTCCACGTCGATGACCGCACCGGTGCGATCGACGTTGCGATCGATCCGAACAACCCGCGCGTCATCTTCGCGAGCTTCTGGCACGTCTCACGCACGCCCTGGAGCCTCGACTCGGGCGGGCCCGGCAGCGGGCTCTACCGCTCGACCGACGGCGGCGACACGTGGCAGCCCCTCACCAACGGGCTGCCCGGCGGCGTGAAGGGCAAAATCGGGGTGTCGCCGTCCGCGGCGCAGCGTGACCTCGTTTACGCGATCGTTGAAGCCGAGGACGGCGGCGTCTTCCGCTCGACCGACGGCGGCGACTCCTGGCGCAAGGTCAACTCCGACCGCGATCTCCGCCAGCGCGCGTGGTACTACACGCACATCTACGCCGACCCAGCCGAGCCCGACACCGTGTACGTCATGAACGTGCGATTCCACAAGTCGATCGACGGCGGCCGCACCTGGTCAACGATCCGCGTCCCGCACGCCGACAACCACGACCTCTGGATCGACCCGAACGACAACCAACGCATGATCAACGCCAACGACGGCGGCGCGAACGTGTCGTTCAACGGCGGGCAGACCTGGTCCACCCAGACCAACCAGCCCACCGCGCAGTTCTACCGCGTCACCACCGACAACGCGCACCCGTACCGCGTGTACGGCGCCCAGCAGGACAACTCGACCGCGAGCGTGTCGTCGCGTGGGCGCGAGTTCGGCGGGTGGGAGCGCGATCTGTACGCCGTCGGCGGGTGCGAGTGCGGGTACATCGCGGTGCACCCCGAGGATCCCGACATCGTGTACGCCGGGTGCTACGGCGGGTACCTGTCGGTGTACGACCACGAGCTCGGCGAGTCCCGCAACATCTCGATCTGGCCGGAGAACCCGATGGGCGCGGGCGTCGAGGACTGGAAGCACCGGTTCCAGTGGACGTTCCCGATTGTCATCTCGCCCCACGATCCCGAGACGGTGTACGTGGGCGCCGAGCGCGTCTTCCGCTCCACAAACCGCGGGCAATCGTGGGAGTCGATCTCGGACGACCTGACGACGAACGACAAGTCCAAGCAGGGCAGCTCGGGCGGGCCGATCACGCAGGACAACACGTCCGTCGAGTACTACTGCACGGTGTTCACGATCGCCGAGTCGCCCGTCACACCCGGCATCATCTGGGCGGGCTCGGACGACGGGCTGATCCACGTGACGTCCGACGACGCCGAGACGTGGGAGAACGTCACGCCCGTCGGGATGGGCGACTGGCCCATGATCAGCCTGATCGAGGCGTCGCCGCACGACGCGGACACGGCGTACGCCGCGGTCAACCGCTACAAGATGAACGACTTCCGCCCGCAGGTCTGGCGCACGACCGACCGCGGCAAGACGTGGACCATGGCCGTGGACGGCCTGCCCTCGGACGCGTTCGTCAGATCCGTCCGCGAGGACCCGACGACGCCCGGGCTGCTTTACATCGGCACCGAGACCGGCGTGTTCTATTCGTACAACGCGGGCAACACGTGGTCGCCGCTGCAGCTGAACCTGCCGCGTGTGCCGATCACGGACGTCACGGTGAAGGACGACGACCTGGTCGTCGCGACACAGGGGCGCTCGTTCTGGATCCTCGATGATCTGGCGGTGATCCGTCAGCTCGCCGAGTCACCTGACGATGACGAGCCCGAGCTCTTCGAGCCCGCGCCCGCGTACCGCGAGGGGTGGGACCGCGTCCGGTTCCATGTCTACATGCCCGAGGATCTCGAGGGGGAAGCGGCGTTCACCATCCGCGACGCGGACGGCGACGAGGTCCGCTCGTGGACCGTGAACGGGAAGGGCGACAACAACCTCAATTGGTCCGCCGGGATGAACCAATTCAACTGGAACTTCCGGCACGAGCGCGCCGTTCGTGTACCCGGGGCGGTCGCGTGGCCGCCGCACCCGCCGGGCCCGCGCACGATCCCGGGCGACTACACCGCCGAGCTCGTCGTGGGCGAATGGTCGCAGCAGGTCGCGTTCTCGATCCTGCCCGACCCGCGGCGCGGCACAACGCCCGAGGAGTACGACGCCCAGTTCGGCCTGCTCACCGAGATCAACGACGCGCTCTCGGCGGCGCACGAAGCGGTGAACAACATCCGTGCGGTCCGAACGCAGATTGATACCGCTTTGGCGCGCGCGAAGTCTGCCGGTCTCGACGACGAACTTAAGGAGCCCGCCAAGGAGCTCCGCGACACGCTCAAGGAGATCGAGGAGACGATCATCCAGACCAAGAGCAAGAGCGCTCAGGACCCGCTGAACTACCCGATCCGGTTGAACGACAAGATCGGCGCGCTCGCGTATGCGGTCGATGGCGACTTCCCGCCCACCGCCCAGTCGCGGGCGGTCTTCGAGCACCTCAAGTCCCAACTCGACGAGCAGCTCGCGGCGCTCGAGGACGTGATGAACGAGGGCATCCCCGCGTTCAACGAGCTGGTATACGAGCAGCGCGTCCCGGCGATCGTGCTCGAGGACGACGAGGCGGCCGACGCCGACGAAGATGAGACCGACGAGGACGAGGAAGCCCGACACCTGAGGACCGACCGATGCGACTGACCCGCGCCATCGCCGCCGTCGCCCTGCTGGGCGCCGCTCCATTCGCGATCGCCGACGACCGCGAGGACGCCGCCGACGCGCCCCGCGTGCTCACCGAGGACGACCTGAAGTCCCTGAGTTGGCGCGAGATCGGGCCGGCGAACATGGGCGGGCGCGTCTCGGCGCTCGCGCTCTCCGCTGCGGACAACCGCGTGCTCTACGTGGGCTACGCAACAGGCGGTGTATGGAAGACCACAAACCATGGGACGACGTTCAAGCCCATCTTCGACGGCACGGGCATGAACTGCATCGGCGCGATCGCGATTACGGATGTCGATGCCGACTGGGACGGGTGGGACGAGGATACGACCGCCGATGAGCGCGCCGAGCAGGGCGCGGGGCGCGTCGTCTGGGTCGGCACGGGCGAGGGCAACGGGCGCAACAGCTCGTCGTGGGGGGGCGGGGTCTACCGCTCGACCGACGGCGGCGGCACATTCGAGCTCGTCGGGCTCGAGGAAACGCACGACATCCCCGCGATGGCGCTGGATCCGCGCGACCCTGACGTTTGCTACGTCGCGGCGCTCGGGCACCTCTGGGGCGCGAACGAAGAGCGCGGCGTTTACAAGTCCTCCGACGGGGGCGAGACGTGGGATCACGTTCTGAAGATCGACGAGAACACCGGCGCGTGCGACGTGCTCGTCAATCAGGACGACCCGGACACCGTGTACGCCGCGATGTACGACCGCCGGCGCGCCCCGTGGAGCTTCCGCTCGGGCGGCGAAGAGGGCGGCATCTACCGCTCGACCGACGCCGGGAAGACCTGGGAGAAACTGACCGACGGGCTGCCGACGCGGACCGGGCGCATCGGGCTCGCGATCTGCCCGTCGAGCTCGAACGTGCTCTACGCGCAGGTCGAGAGCGCGGAGGACGGGCACCTCGGTGGGTCGATCGAGGACCGCAGCCGCGGCGGCGGGTTCTTCCGCACGGACGACGGCGGGGACACCTGGACGCGCACCACCGACTTCATGTCACGCCCGTTCTACTTCTCGCGCACCGCGGTCGATCCCGAGGATTGCGACCGCGTGTACCTCCCAGGGTTCAACATCGCGATCTCCGACGATGCGGGCGACACGTTCTACAACTTCGGCAAGATGCCGCACGTGGACTACCACGCGATGATCGTGGATCCGACAAACCCGGATCACCTGATCGTCGGCAACGACGGCGGCGTGTACCGCTCGTGGGACCGCGGGGAGACGTGGGACTACCACCGCGAGGTCGCCGTCGGGCAGTTCTACAACATCGACGTCGATGATTCCACGCCCTACCGCATCGTCGGCGGGCTGCAGGACAACGGCTCGTGGATCGGCGTGGGCGAGACCCTCCGCAATGCCTCGGGCAACTCGTTCATGGGACGCGGCGGCGCACTGAGCACGAAGCACTGGGACTTCGTGATGGGCGGCGACGGGTTCGCCGTCCGGTTCGACCCGACCGACGAGAACGTCGTCTACGCGACGAGCCAGGGCGGGAACCTGGTCCGCGTCGATCTGGGCACCGGGCAGATGCGGTCCCTCAAGCCGGGCAGCAAGGAGGGCGAGAAGGCGTTCCGATTCAACTGGAACGCGCCGTTCTTCGTGTCGCCGCATGACGACGCGGTGCTGTACCACGGCGGCAACCGCGTCTTCCGCCTCGATGATCGCGGAGACCGGTGGACTGCGATCAGCCCGGACCTGACGCGCAATGACATCGACAAGGTCATCACGGTCGGGTCGGACGCGGAGACGTACGGCACGATCGTGTCGCTCGCCGAGTCGGCGGTCGAGGAGGGGCTCATCTGGGCGGGGTCGGACGACGGGCTCATCCACGTGACCGCCGACGGCGGCGAGGCGTGGGAGGACGTGACGCCCGACGCGGTCGATGGGCTCTACGTCTCCTCGATCGAGCCGTCGAAGTTCGACGCGGACGTCGCGTACGCGTCGGTCTCGGGGCACCGCTCGGACCGTTTCGAGCCGATCCTCCTCCGCACCGACGATCGGGGCGCAAGTTGGGAGATGATCACCGATGGGTTCGCGGATTCGGATGTCGTTGACGTCGTGAAGGAGGACGAGCGCAACCCAGCGGTCCTGTACGCCGGCACCGAGCGATCGATCTATGTCTCGATCGATCGGGGCGACCGATGGGTCAAGCTCAACTCGGGCGAGCTGCCGCCCGTCCGGGTGGACGACATCGCGATCCAGGCGCGCGAGATGGACCTGCTCGCCGGCACACACGGGCGC
>JAUHXM010000083.1 GCA_030426605.1 Phycisphaerae bacterium
CCCGAACTCGGGCACACCGCGGGCGAGTTCGGGCACAACGACTTCTACCCCGTCGCCATCGCCGCCGCCCAGCTCGCCGGGCTCGACGGCAAGCAGGCCCTGCTCGCCATGGTCTGCCACGACGAAATCCGCGGCCGCCTCGCCGAGGTCTTCTCCCTCAAGACCTACAAGATCGACCACGTCGTCCACGGCGCCATCGCGTCCGCCGCCGTCTTCGGCGCCATGATGGGCGCCACCGCCGAGCAGATCGAGTCCGCCATCGGCATGGTCGTTGCCCACGCCATCCCCTTCCGGGCCATCCGTGCCGGCAAGCAGCTGAGCGATTCCAAGGGCGCGTCGGCCGCGATCTCCACCGAGTTCGCCATCACCGCCGTCCGGCGCTCGATGATGGGCTTCCGCGGGCCCAAGGACATCTTCCGCAACCCCGAAGCGATCTTCCGCATCTTCGAGGGCCCGGGTCAGATGTTCAAAGCCGTCAACGCGACCGACGCCAACACCGATCAGGCCGACGCGTCCCCCTTCGAGCTCGTCCTGGGTAAGACCGGTGCTGACTTCGCCGTCATGGGCATGCACTTCAAGCTCGGGCTCTACGAGCACCAGTCCGCCGGCGCCATCCAGGCGATGCTCGACCTGCTGGACCGCTCGCCCTACCTCCTCGACGACGAGACCGGGTCCAAGATCGCCAAGATCACCATCACGGCGTATGAGCCCGCCTTCGGCATCATCGGCGACCCCGCCAAGCGCAACCCCACGACGCGTCAGTCCGCCGACCACTCGATGGTCTACATCATCGCCACGCTCCTGCGCAAGGCGCTGGGCAAGCAGAAGATCGGCTGGACCGAGCTCATGCTCGACCCGTACGACTACTGCCCCGAAGCGATCACCAACAAGCGCACCCGCGCCCTCATGGACAAGATCGCCTTCGAGCACGGCGGCAAGGAATACGACGATCGCTACCCGGACGGCATCCCCACGAGCGTCGTCATCACCGACGACCAGGGCACCGATCACTCGTCCGGCATGGTCATGTACCCCGGCGGGCACGCCCGCAACACCGAGGCACCCCTCAAGGACATCCTCGCCCACAAGTTCAAGCTCCTCGGCGATCTCTGCGCCGAGGACGCCGCCCCGATCATCGCCCGGTTCGAAAACCTCGCGTCCAAGTCCGCCGAGGATCTGCGCAACCTGCACGACTTCGAGATCATGATCCGCGAGGGCTACGAGTAAGCCGGCCGCCGAACCCGACCGCACCAAGGGTGGGCTCCCAGCCCACCCTTTTTTCATTCACGCGCGGCGCGTGGGAACGCCACCGGGCTCCGGTACCCGTCCGCGTCGTACGCGCGCACGCCGAAGTACCAGTTGTCCTTGCTCAGATCGATCGTCGCCTCTGTCACATCCCCAACATCGCTCGCATGATCCCACACCACGCTGGTCGTCTCCCGCCAGACGACCTCGTACCCCGCGACGTCCGGCTCCGGGCTCGGTTCCCACCGGAGCGTCGTGTCGTTCGTCAGATCCGCTGCGATGATGCGCGCGTTCGCGGGCACACTCGGCCCGTTCGCCAGGTGCACCAGAGCCGCCGCGTTGAGCTTCACCACGTCCGCGAGGTACCCCGCATCCACGTGCTCCGCAGCGTCCCCATACGCGACCCCATCCTCCACCCGCACGTCCTGGTGCTGGCGCGTGTAGTCCTCGAAGACCTCGATCAGGCGCACCGCCGTGAACCCGGCCTCGTTGAACCCCGTGTGGTCCCCGCCGCGCAGAAACCGGTCCGGGCGGTAGATCACCCGCGGTTTCACGGGCAGGTCGTGCTCGTCGGCGACCTCCGCGATGAACCGCGCCAGCTGCCGGCTCGCCCCATCGACTTCTGCTGACAACGACCGGATCGTGCGCACGCCGTTGAGCGACCCGTCGCCCATCGCCAGCGGCGCCGGGATGCCCTCCGAGAACACCCGGATCCGGTCGCGTGCCACCCGTCCGCCGGGCCCGGTCGGGTCGCCGACCGTGTCGTTGCTGAGCACCCCGCGCACATCGAGCCCGTGCTCTCGAGCCGCCGCCGCATGCCGGCGCGCACCGTAGAGCCCTTGCTCCTCCCCGGCAGTCGGCATCAGGATGACCGTCGCGTCCAGCCGCTCTCTCGCCAGCACGCGCGCCAACTCCAGGCACACCGCCACCCCCGACGCGTCGTCGTTCGCGCCCGGCGCGTCTGACTCGAAGTCGTTCGCATCGCTCGCCCTTGAGTCATAGTGCCCGATCACGTAGTACAGCCGCCCCCGCGCCTCGGGCATCGCCCCGGGGATCTCGCACACCACGTTCACCACATCGACGTCGCGTCCGATCCGCCGCCCGTCCGCCTCCACCCGGTGCGTGTCGAAAGACACCCGCGGCGTCAGCTCGCCCGTCCGTCTGGAGTCCGCGACCGCGCGCTCAAACTCCGCCTTCAGCCACCGCCGCGCCGCCCCGATCCCGCGCGTGTCGCTCAGCGTGTGCCGCGTCCCGAACCCCGCCAGCGTGTCCACGTCCGCCCGCACCCGCTCAGCGGATACCGCGGACACCACGCCCGACACGGTCGATCGCACCCCGCCGCCCGAACCCGAGCTCGACTCGATCGCGCACCCGCCGAGCACCCCGGCCATCACGCACCCGCACGCCAGAATCGCTTGTCTCATCCGGTGAGCCTACCGACCCCACGACCCATGCACGAACGCGTGCACGAGAAGCAGGAGGGGTGGGCTTCCAGCCCACCCGCATCACGCTCTGACCCTCAAGGGTGGGCTGGAAGCCCACCCCTCCTGTCGTTGATGAACCCCCTCCGCACACCCTTCCGTCCTTCCGCGTTCCCCCTTCCCGATCCCCCGCGAAAGCTCCCTACCGTCCGCCATGACCTCCACGCCCCAAGCAACCCACGCCCCAGCCCTCGCCCCCTTCACCATCGCCGGGCGCACCTTCGACGCCCGCCTGTTCGTCGGCACCGGCAAGTACGCCACCATGGACCTCATGCGCGACGCCCTCGATGCATCGGGCGCCCAGGTCATCACCGTCGCCGTCCGCCGCGAGCGCCTCTTCAACGACGAGGGCAAGTCGCTGCTCGAGTACATCGACACGGACCGGTACACGATCCTCCCGAACACCGCCGGGTGCTTCAGCGCCGAGGACGCCGTCCGCGTCGCCCGCCTCGGGCGCGAGCTCCTCGACCAACTCGGCAACCCAGGCGCCAACTGGGTCAAGCTCGAGGTCCTCGGCGACAAGAAGACGCTGCTCCCCGACCCCGTGGGCACACTCGAAGCAACCGAGACGCTCGTCGAGGATGGGTTCGACGTCCTCTGCTACACGTCCGACGACCCGATCAGCGCGCGCCGGATCCGCGATGCGGGCGCCGCCGCCGTCATGCCAGCCGGCTCGCCCATCGGGTCCGGGCAGGGCGTGCTCAACCCGAACAACATCGTGTTCTGCCTCGAAACCCTCAAAGCCGACGACCCAGACTACCCCGTGATCGTGGACGCCGGCGTCGGATCCGCCTCTGACGTGAGCTTCGCGATGGAACTCGGCGCTGACGGCGTGCTGCTCAACACCGCGATCGCCCACGCCCAGAACCCCGTCCAGATGGCCCACGCGATGCGTCAGGGGTGCGAGGCGGGCCGCCGGTCGTACCTCGCCGGGCGGATGAAAAAACGGTCGTACGCCACCGCGAGCAGCCCACTACAGGGCGTCATCAGCTATATTCCGGGCGAATGAGCCCCCTCAATCTCGCGTCACATTCCGACGAACTCGGTGCGGCACTGGGGCCGTTCCTCGATCTCGTCCCCCGTTCGGGGTCCGCTGAACAGATCGAACTGCTCGAGCAAGCGATGGTCCTCGTCATCCGCGATTCATCCGTGGACGAGTTGCGCCAGGCGCTCGCGCGGGTCATCGACTGGCTGCGGTACTACGAGTCATGGATCCGCGACAACCGGTCGGAGGCGATCACGACGCCGGCTGTGCAGAACGCGCTGATCCGCGCCGAGATGATCTACGGCGCCCTCCGCCGGGGGCACCGCGGGCCCGCGTGGGCGAGCCGCGTGCTGGGAGCACGCTCCCGCGGCGAGCAGCGCGTGCGGATGCTCACGGATCTCGGAAAAAACTGGCTCGACGAGGCGGCGCCGGTTCCGGCGTGAGAGCGCAGGTGGCACAAGCGCTGACATAGAAACGATGAACTCCGAGTTCACATGCTCTGCGATGTCTGGTTCGCCTGATTCAGTGATGTTCGATCGGATTCCCGAGGAGCGATCAGCGTGCTTGATTGGGTTGTGCCTGGGCTCCGAGACTGGATCGACACGGCACCAGCGGGCACTATTGTCCTGATCGCTCTTTGGAGCATGACTTTGATGCAGATCGGCGTGGCCGCACTGATGGGCAGGATGGAGAAGGGCGAGTCGTATTCTGCAAGACACAAGGCAGTTATCGTCTGCGGGTTTGTATCCCTTCTCATCGCAGTCGTCGCAGGCATGGTTGTTTGATATTGGATGCCGAATGACAGTTGTTTCAGGGGAAGATCACCGATGCCCGACCACCCCGTCCTCCGCACCGCCGAGTTCAACCGCGCGAACCTCAAGAAGTACTGGCTCTGGCAGCCCGTGCTCATCTGCATCTGCACCGTCGTGCTCATCCCGGTGCTGCCGTTCGCGCTGCTCATCACGTGGCTGCTGGTGGACAAGTACCTCGACCGCCTGTCGTGCGAGCTGACGACGAAGACGGTCGAGGTGCGCAAGGGGATCCTGAACCGGGTCGAGTCCACGGTGCCGCTCGAGAAGATCACAGACGTGCAGTACTACCAGGGCCCCATCATGCGGATGCTGGGGCTCGAGGGCTTCCGGGTGGAGACCGCCGGGCAGTCCGCCGGCGCGACCGGCTACCTCGTCAACATGATCGGCATCGAGGACACCCGCGGCTTCCGCCAAGCGGTCCTCGCCCAACGCGACGCACTCGCGAGCGGGGGGGCGACGACGCCCGCGCCCGCTGAGGCGCCCGCCGCGTCCGCCCAACCCGCGGGCTCACCGGGCACGCTCGAAGAGATCCGCGACATCCTCGCGCGGATGGAGCGCAAGCTCACCGACGCCGAGGGGTGACCCGAACGCCGCGGATGAGCGAAGCGAATCCAGCGGATCGCATGCATCCCCACGTATCCGCTGGATTCGCCCTGCGGGCTTATCCGCGGCGTGACGCTTCCGTTCCCATCGCATGACTGCCGGCAACCAGTCTACCATCGCCCATGCACGTCACTGTCAACGGCGAGCCCCGGGAGATCACCCCCGGCACCACGGTGGGGGACCTCCTCGTCGAGCTCAAGCTCGACAAGGCGATCTGCGCCGCCGAGATCAACAAGACCGTCGTCCCGCGCGCCCAACGCGATTCGCGCGAGCTGGCCGAGGGCGATTCCATCGAGATCGTCACCCTGGTGGGCGGCGGATGAACGCGGTCCTCCTCGCGATCGGCGCCGGCCTCTGCTGGGGCGTGGGCGAGCTGTGCACCCGCGCCGTGCTCCACACCGGCAAGGTGGGCCCGCTGACGGCGATCGCGGTGCGCTCCGCCGTGGCGCTGCCGATCATCATCGGCGCGTGGCTGATCGCCCAGCGGGTGCTCAAGGTCGAATCAGAACCAGCCAATTGGACCGCCGCGGGTGCGAAACCGCTGTCGCTGCTCGTGCTCGGCTCGGGCCTCCTCGCGGGCGCGGCGGCGATGATCCTGTTCTATTCCGCCCTCTCGCTCGGCGAGATCTCACGCATCAAACCCATCGCGTTCTCGATCGCCCCGGCGTCCGCGGTGCTGCTCGGATGGCTGCTGCTGGGCGAACCCATGAACGCGCGCAAGGGCGTGGCGGTCGCGCTGATCCTCGCGGGCGTCGTCCTGCTCACCGCTGGCGGAAAGACACCAACGCATGCCTGAGCGCGAGACGATCCAGCACGAGCTCACGACGTACGCCGCCCTCGCGCACATGTTCGCCGAGGACGCGTCGGTCGCCGAGAAGATCGAGTGGGCCGCCAGGCTGAGCGCCGAAGCGTTGCGGTCCGGCGGCAAGATCCTCGCCGTCGGCAACGGCGGGTCGTGCGCGGACGCGGTCCACTTCTGCGAGGAACTCACCGGGCGCTACCGCGACGACCGCGCGCCCATCGCCGCCCTCGCGTGCGCCGACGCCGGGCACATCACGTGCACCGCGAACGACTACGGGTACGAGCACGTCTTCTCACGCTGGGTCGAGGCGCTCGCCCGCCCGGGCGATGTCGTCGTCGCGCTCTCCACGAGCGGGAACAGCCCCAACATCGCGCGTGCCGTGGACGCCGCGAAGGGACGCGGCACGCGTGTGCTCACACTCCTGGGCAAGGGCGGCGGCAAGCTCGCGGGCTCGGGCGACATCGAATGGATCGTTCCCGGCGACACCGCAGACCGGATCCAGGAACTGCACATGCTCGTGCTGCACGCCCTCGTCGGCGCGATCGAGCGGGCCGTCGCGTCCTAGCGGTCGGACGGCGTCGGACGCCGGAACCGCGACAGCACGCCACGCACGGGCCGCGACACGATCACGGGCTCGCCGGACATCGTCTCGTGCATCGCGCTGAGCGCCTCGTCGGCGCTGCGGAACCCGCCCGTCGGGTCGAGCCCGCGGTCAAACCACGCGTCCCACCAGCGGTCGAGCTTCTTGACGATGCGCGACGCCGCGATCCGCGGGTCCTCCGCGTCGAGCCCTGTCAGCAGGGTGTACGCGAGCCCGACGACCGATCGGATCTCATCGCGAACAGTCAGCTCGTCGGCGTCGGTCAGCCCGGCGACGCTGCGGTTCAGGCCGTACAACTCGACCCAGACGCTGCCGTGCCGATCGACGAAGATCTCGTCGGCGTTGAGCACGCCGTGGGCGATCTGCACGTCATGCGCCGCCGCGATGGCGTTGAGGAGCTGATCGACCGCGCGCTGGGTCTCGGTGATCCCGAGCACGCCGCCCTTGGCCTGCGCGAGCCCGCCGATCGTCATGAGCCCGTTCTGGTGTCCGCGGTAGGGGGCCACCGCCCAGACGCACCCGTCCTCGCGGATGCTGAACTGTTCCGCGGTCAGGAGGTGGGGGTCCCGAAGGGGGCCTAAGGCTTCGAGGGCCTTGAGCGTCCGCCGACGGTCCGGGTGGTCGTCGCCGCGGTCGAACCGGTAGACGGTCCTGTTCTCACCCGAGCGCTCGTCGATCGCCACCCAGCGCGCGCCCGCGGCGTGGCGACCCAGCGGTTGGACGAGCCGGTACGGACCAAAGCTGGTGTGGAGATCGCGTTCGGACATCGTGTGGTTGGAACCTGGCACGCCGTTCCGGGCTCACATGCCCTCGGCGTCAGTCGGCGGGGGTCGCTCGCCCGCCGGAATCGTTGGTCGTGATCATAGGCTGCCGACCATCGGCAACCCGTCAACCATCGGCGACATGCAAGATCGTGCGCCAATGTGTGCACATAGCCAAACATATTGCAAAAATCAGGCCTCTCGTTCACACTCCCATGGGAAGCTCATCGCCGCTCCGATGAGCCTGAGCCGCAGCATCCCGAGCGCGACGTTCCTGGACCGCATCCGCACGCCCTCGCGGTCCCCCGGGAACTTGAAGCGGCGGATGTCTGCCGGTCCCGATCGGCTCGCACACGCGATCCAGACGGTCCCCACGGGCTTCTCGGCCGAGCCGCCGTCCGGGCCGGCGACGCCCGTGATCGCGAGCGCGTGGTCCGCGCCGGTGCGTTCGAGCCCGCCCGCCGCCATCGCCCGGGCGACCGGGCCGCTCACCGCGCCGTGTGTCTTGACGAGATCGGGCTCGACGCCGACCATCGCGGTTTTGAGCGCGTCCGAGTAGGTCACGAACCCACCGACAAACACGTCACTCGATCCGGGCTGATCGGTCAGCACCGCCCCCAGCAGGCCACCGGTGCAGCTCTCGACCGTGCAGACGGTCTCGCCCTGCCCACGCAGCAGGCCGGTGACGACCTCAACGAGCGACTCTGTCGCGCCGCCCGTGCGCAGCACCGCGGGCCCGAGCCTGGATCGAATATCAGCTTCACTCGCATCGAGCGCGCGGTCGGCGTCGGTTTGTGACCCGATGGCGTCGTAGCGAAGCCGGCACGTGACCACGCCGCCCGAAGCGGTCGTGCCGACGATCGGCAGGCGCCCACGCTCCATGAGGTCGCGAAGCCGATCGGCGATGTCCGACTCACCGAGCCCGAACGTCGGGAGCGTCCGCGTCGCGACGACGCGTCCGGGTTCCGTCCTGAGGCTGACGTCCAGTTCCCGCTCAAACATCGGCGTGAGCTCGCGCGGCGGCCCTGGGAAGCACCACACGTCGCACGCCCCGATGCGTGCCGCGATGCCCGGCGCGGTGCCGTGCCCGTTTGGCAGGCACCGAGCGGACGCGGGGCGGAGCGCCTGCTGACGATTCTGTTCGGGCATCGCGCGGTTCGTGCGCGCGAACCACGCCTCTAGATCGCGCAGCGCATCGGCATCGATGGTGAGCTGCTCGCCCATCGCCTGCGCGAGCCCGGGGCGGGTGAGATCGTCCGCCGTCGGGCCCAGGCCGCCTGTCACGATGAGCAGATCGGCACCGCTCGCGAGCCGGTGGATGGCGATGGCGATCCGGTCCGCGTCGTCGTCCACCGTTGCGTGCTCGTGAACAACGACGCCCGCATCCACGAGTCGTCGCGACAGCCGTTGCGAGTTCGTG
Organism: Phycisphaerae bacterium; assembly: GCA_030426605.1. Taxonomy (GTDB): domain Bacteria; phylum Planctomycetota; class Phycisphaerae; order Phycisphaerales; family UBA1924; genus BQJQ01. The sequence continues at coordinate 8,711 of JAUHXM010000083.1, forward strand.
TCGAGCGTCTGCCCGAGGGTGAGCTCGTCGCCGATGGACAGGATCGCCGCGGTTTGGTGGTACGCCGCCATCGCGATCAGCGGGGGCGGAACCCGGATTCGGCGTCACCGACGCGGAGGATCGAGAGAGTGTCCTGCGCCGTGACGGACCCGAGGGGCTTCGCCGCGATCATCACGATCGCGTCGCCTTGCTTGGCCATGCCCGTTTCGAGGACAAACGACTCCATCTGGTCGGTCCAGTCGGCGAGCGTGCCGCCGGGGGGCGGGTCGATGCGGAGCGGGGTGACACCGCCAAAGAGCGCCATCCGGCGCGCGGTGATCGGGCTGGACGTGCACGCGAGGATCGGGATTCGGAAGTCGTTCTGGGAGAGGTACCGCGCCATCCCGCCGCGTTGGGACCAGACGATGACGAGCGCCGCGTCGGCCGCCCTCGCGATGTGCCACGCGCCCTGCGCGAGCGCGGCGCTGCGGTACGGGAACTCCTGGAGATGCTCGGGCGGGACGGGGGCGTGGTCCTGCCGGTCGATCTGTGCCTCGGCGACCTGGACGATGCGGCGCATCGTGTCTACGACGAGCACCGGATGCGCGCCGACCGCGGTCTCGCCCGACAGCATCACGGCGTCCGCGCCGTCGAAGATGGCATTGGCGACATCCGATGCCTCGGCGCGTGTGGGCGAGCCCGCGGTGATCATGCTCTCGAGCATCTGCGTCGCGACGATGCAGGGCTTGCCGAATCGGGCGCACTGCGACACGATGTGCTTCTGCGCGACCGGCACCTGGGCGGCGTCCATCTCGACGCCCAGGTCGCCACGGGCGACCATGATGCCGTCCGCCGAGTTGATGATCGCGTCGAGATTGCGCAACGCCTGCGGCTTCTCGATCTTCGCGATCACCGGGATCTGCAGACCCACCTCGGGGTCTGCGAACTTTCGTTCGACCGAGCACATCTCGCTGAGCCGGTGCTTGAGCTCCTCGATCTCGTCGGCTGTGCGCACAAACGAGAGCGCGAAATAATCCACGCCGTGCTCGACACCCCACGCGACGCACTCCCAGTCCTTGTCGGTGATGGCGGGGAACTTCAGGTCGGAATCGGGCAGGTTGATGCCCTTCTTGGTCGTGATGCGCCCGCCGAAGGTGACGGTGCACCGCAGCGACCGCCCGGGGTCGTGATCGACCGCGAGCATGCGCACGGCGCCGTCGTTGATCAGCACGCGCTGCCCGGGCTCCACGTCGTGGAAGATCCGGTCGAACCCGGTGCCGAAGACCGGCAGCGTGTCGTCGCGGAACGCCTCGACAACGCCGGAGCGGAACTCGACGGCGGACCCGGTCTCGACGAGGATGCCGCCGCCTTCGTCGAGGTCGGGGACGGCGCCGACGCGGATCTTGGGACCCTGCAGGTCGCCGAGGATCGCGACGGGTCGCCCGGTCTCGGGCATCGCTTCGCGGATGTTGTTGATGCGCCGGGTCTGCTCGGCGAGATCGCCGTGCGAGAAGTTCAGGCGGAAGACGGAGACGCCGGACTCGATCAGCCGGCGGATCGTCTCGGGCGCGTCTGAGGCGGGCCCGAGGGTGGCGACGATCTTCGCGTGCGCCGGGTGATCGGCGCCCGCGGGGAGCCACTCGGGCAGGGCAGTTTGAACGCTCACGGCGTGGGTGCCTCGGTGCGGTCGCGGATCGGCATGACCCGTTCATCGGCCATCCGCCGGACGAGGCGGTAATTGCGCCGGAACTCGCGGGTGTAGTAGATCTCTGCCTTGGCCTGGGCCCCGGTGGGGCGCCAGCTGTTGCGGACCGCGCCGTAGGTGGCTTCGGTCCACGGGATGCGGTGGGCGGGAGACTCGGAATCCGTGAACGCGCCGTTCCCGTCCACCGGGGTGTCGGGGAATGCGTAGTACACCGATTCCATCCGGGCGAGCACGTCCGCGGGGAAGTCGGGGTCCTGCTGGGCGTCGCACAGCGCGTCCCACGCGTCGCGGCACTCGTGGGCGATGTCGATCGCGTAGCACCCCATCATCACCTGCACGCCGGTGCGCCACCCGGGGTTCTGCACGTCCGACGCGATCTCGAAGGGCACGACCTTGTCCATGAAGAGGTCGAAGTGCTTGTCGTACATCACGCGCCGGACGGGCATCCGCCGCAGCTCGGAGTGCACCGGGCCGAGTTGAACGCCGTCCGCATCGGCCGGGTTATCCGCACCCTCCGGGGAGTCCGTCGCGTGGAACTGCCAGAGGGACTGACCCTTCTCGGTCAGCGCGAACCGCAGGAACCGGCGAGCGAGCTCGGGGTGCGGCGCGCCGCGGAGGACCGAGATCGGGTCCGCGTCGATGTACACGGCGCCGGCGGGATCAACGTACCCCACGCGCCCGCGCCCGGCGGTCTGCGCCTGCCCACGCCCGTAGAAGTCAATCGCGAGCCCCGCGGCGGCCTCGCCCTGCGAGACGTCGGTGGGGGGCTTGGTCGAGGCGTTCGTGAAGTAGCGTGTGTTGCCGCACATACCGCGGAGGATGCGCCACCCGTCGTCCCACCCGTGGTTGCCGAGGATCGAGTCGAACGTCGTGGTGATGGACCCCGATTGGCGCGGATCAGCGAGCGCGACCCACCCGCGGAGTTCGGGGCGGGTGAGGTCCTCGAACCCCGTGGGCAGAGGAACGCCCAAGCGTTCGTAGACGTCCGTGTTGTAGACGATGCCGAAGCTGGACAGCGCGGTGCCGATCCAGTACTGGTCGGGGTCGTAGAGGAACTGGGTGCCGATGGTGTTCTCGCCGAAGAGCTCGTCGAGTTCGGACTGATCGAACCCGGCGGGCTCAGACATCGACACGTCCAGCGATGCGCCGGGATCATCGACGTCCACGATCGTGTCGAGCCCCTGGGGCGGGTCGGCGATGTCCGACACGGCGACCGAGATCCCCCGGGCGACGAGCCCGTGGTCGTACGAGCCCCCGCCGAAGAAGAGGTCCGCCCCGACCGACCCGACCGGGAGGACGACAGCGCCGTCGGTGACCTCGAAGTCGCCGTTCTTGATGACGGACTTGTACTGCGCCTCGAGCTGCTTGCGAATCTCGCTCGTCCCGCCCGGCGTGAGATAGACGACGCGGACGGGTGAGCCGTGCTCGCGCTGGTGCCACTCGGAGAACGCGAGCGCGAACTCGGACCGGATCTGCTGGACGTGGGGGGTGACGACGATGAGCGTGGGGGCGTCGTCGGGCAGGTCGTGCTCGGCCCGCCCGAAGCTCATCGCGAAGGGCACGCCGAGGATGACGGCGAGTGCCAGCGCCAGGATAATCCGCCCGGGGGTCATGCGCGGGAGTGTACCGGGCTCGGGATCACCCCGACGGTGCGCACATCCACGCGCTGAGCAGCCGGTGGAAATGGTGCACCCCCTGCTCGCGGGTGGGTGCGTACCGCCCCCGGTCGTAGAGCCTCGCCGAGGTGCCCCGCTGGACGGCCTCGACCACGGACTCGTCCTCGCGTTCGACGCGGTCGAGGTCCGCCCCGGCGCCGTGCTCGATCTTCGACGCGTCGAGCACGTAGCTCAGGAATCGGACCCTGGTGAGCGCCACGCCGAGCGGCTGGACGACGTTCACGCTCACGCCCCAGGGGTAGACGTTGATCATGGTGTTCGGGAAGAGCCACCAGTAGTACGCCGCGACGTTCCTGCCGTGGTCTGGAGCGCCGGCGGGAATGTCGAAGCAGTGCTCAGCCCCCTTGGCGATGCCGAGCTGAAGGTTGCACGACCCGAACAGCTCGGTCGCGTACTCGCCGTAGTCGATCGCCTCGGCGAGCGAAGCGTGCACGAACGGGATGTGGAAGCCTTCCAGGTAGTTATCGCAGTAGAGCGCCCAATTGCACTTGACGAGGTAGTCGCGGCTGCGCCCCGCGTCGTGCTTCACGCCCGACAGGTCGAGCCACGCGAGGCGCTCGCGCATGGGCGCGATCAACGCGTCCAATGGTTCGGCCGGGTCGAGCGAGGCGAACACGAACGGTCCCCACGTGCCGAACTCGACTTTGGGCAGGTGATCGCTCGGCGCGGGGAAGCCCTCGACCTGGTCGAACTCGGGCATGAAGGTGCATGTGCCGTCGAGCCCGAATCGGCGGCCGTGGTACCGGCAGGTGAGCGTCCGCGCGTTCCCGCCGTGCTCGCAGAGAACGGTGCCGCGGTGCGTGCAGACGTTCGACAGGCAGTGGATCCGGTCGTCGTGGTCGCGGGTGAGGAGGATCGGCTCGTCCAGGCAGCCCTCGAGCATCGTCGTCGGGTGCGATTGCTCCGGCACGCGGACGTCGTGCGTGGTGCCCACGAGCTGCCACGAGCGGGCGAAGACGCGTTCGCGGGAGGCGTCGTAGATCGCGGGGTCGGAATAGACGCGGGCGGGAAGGGTCCGCGCCTGCTCGATGCGCTCATGGATGGAGAAGGGCTCGAAGGTCATGTCGTGCGTCCGCCGGGAGGGTTGTACTCGACGCACATCGCGAGTGAGGGCACCAGGATGACCCGGCTGTGCGTCATCGGTGCGAGTGTATCGGGCTCTGACATCTCTTCGGCGATACGCTTCCGAGTCACAACACAAAGGAGATCGGCATGGACGCGCGACGGATCGGACGGGCGGGCATCGGGTTGGCGATCGGGGCGGCGGTGCTGGCGTCGGTGGGGTGCTCGACATCGCCGCCCGCGTCGGACGTGCAAGCGCTGACGTACCGCGCGGGCTACACCCAGCGTTGGTTTGAGGACCGCGTGATCGGACTGGACCGCCAGCTCGAGCGGTCTGCCGGGTACATCTCGTTCCCGAGCATCGGGCAGTTCGGGGTGATCATCGCCGGCGGCAAGTTCGGGCGCGGGTTGGTCTACGACCCCGCGGGTGAGCAGATCGGGTGGGCGTACATCAACACCGCCTCGGCGGGGCTGCAGTTGGGCGCCCAGGACTTCAAGATGCTGGTGGTCTTTGAGGACCCGGCGACCCTTCGCCGGTTCCAGCAGGACAAGCTGACGGGCAACGTGTCGGCGGTCGCCGTGGTCGGGGAGGCGGGCTCGAGCGGGGCGGCGTCGTTCACCGATGGCGTCGCGATCTACCAGGGCGACAGCGCCGGGCTGATGGCGGGCGTGAGCATCGGGCTCGATCTGATGCGGTACGAGCCGATGGGGGGTGGGCGCTGAGCGGGCCCCGGAGCCCGTTCTGGCCCGACGTCGGCATGCCCCTTAGGATTCGTGCGAGGGAATTCGGCAGCACGCCCTCCCCCGCCGGCCCGGATCCGTGATGGACCGCCCCGGCGCGGGGAAGACAGAGGTCATCGAGCGATGCCGTACTACACGAAGCTCGGGAAGCTTCCGCAGAAGCGCCACGTCCAGTTCCGCCGCCCCGACGGGGCGCTGTACTCCGAGGAACTCTTCGGCACCGAGGGGTTCGTCGGGCCCACGAGCACCATGTACCACATCCACCCACCGACCCAGGTCTCGGGGTGGAAGTCGCTCTATAAGACGAAGCCCGAGTACGTCGAGACCGACGTCATGCGGATGCGTCACATCAAGACGCAGAACCTCAAGCCCAAGGGCGACGCGATCACCGGGCAGGTGATCGTGCTGGGCAACGCGGATGTCGAGATGTCGCTGTGCAACCCCGCCGAGCAGATGGGCTACCACTTCAAGAACGGCCAGGGCGACGAGCTCTACTTCATCCACCACGGTTCGGGCACGGCGTACACCATGTTCGGCACGCTCAAGTTCGGCAAGAAGGACTACCTCCTCATCCCCAAGGGCACCATCTACAAGCTCGTCTTCGACGAACGCCCCGACGACGGCTCGGACAACGACGACTTCGGCGGCTACTCCAAGGCCGAGATGCCCTACGGCAAGTTCGTGATGTTCGAAACGTGCAATGCCAGCCACTACGGCCCGCCGCCGCGGTACGTCTCAAAGAAGACCAGCCAGTTCCTCGAGCACGCGCCCTACTGCGAGCGCGACCTGCGGATCCCGTTCGAGGACGCCGACCACCCGCTCGCCCACGACGAACGAGGCGAGTACGAGGTCCGCATCAAGGCGCGCGACTGCGTCCACAGCTACGTCTACTCCTACCACCCGCTCGACGTCGTCGGCTGGGACGGGTGCTATTACCCGTACTGCTTCAACATCGACGACTTCGCGCCGATCGTGGGCAAGCTGCACATGCCCCCGCCGATCCACCAGACGTTCGAGGCGCACAACTTCGTGATCTGCTCGTTCTGCCCCCGGATGCTGGATTTCCATCCGGATGCGATCCCGGTGCCGTACAACCACTCGAACATCGACTCGGATGAAGTCCTGTACTACGTCGAGGGCAATTACAAGGCGCGTCGGGGCATCGAGTCCGAGTCGATCTCCCTCCACCCGCAGGGCATCCCGCACGGCCCGCACCCGGGCACCGTCGAGGCGTCCCTGGGCAAGACCCACACGGACGAGCTCGCGGTGATGTGCGACACCTTCCGCCCGCTCTTCCCGACCAAGGCCGCGCTGGAGATG
>JAUHXM010000084.1 GCA_030426605.1 Phycisphaerae bacterium
AGGGACCGACCTGGCTCACGCCGGTCTGAACCCAGCTCGCGTACCACTTTAATCGGCGAACAGCCGAACCCTTGGGACCGCCTTCAGCCCCAGGATGTGATGAGCCGACATCGAGGTGCCAAACCGCACCGCCGCTATGGACGCTCGGGTGCGATAAGCCTGTTATCCCCGGGGTACCTTTTATCCGATGAGCTACGACGCTTCCACGCGCGATCGCAGGATCACTAGAGCCCTCTTTCGAGACTGCTCGTCCTGTCGGACTCGCAGTAAAGCCGGCTTGTGCTCTTACACTCTAAAACGCGGTTTCCATCCGCGCTGAGCCGACCTTTGCGCTCCTCCGTTACTCTTTAGGAGGAGACCGCCCCAGTCAAACTACCCGGCACACACGGTCCCCCGCCCTGGTTCAAGGGAATCGGGGTTAGGCCACAAACTCAAGAAGGGTGGTATTTCACCAACGGCTCCATCAACGCCGAAACGCCGACTTCAAAGCCTCCCACCTATCCTACGCGTCCTGTGCTCGTGACCAATATGAGCCTGCAGTAAAGGTCCACGGGGTCTTTCCGTCTTGCCGCGGGTAGGCGGCATCTTCACCGCCACTACTATTTCACCGAGTCGGTCGCGGAGACAGTGCTCCGGTGATTACGCTATTCATGCGCGTCGGAACTTACCCGACAAGGAACTTCGCTACCTTAGGACCGTCATAGTTACGGCCGCCATTGACCGGTGCTTAGGTCATGAGCTTCGGATAAACCTAACCCACTTCCGTGACATTCCGGCATTGGGCAAGCGTCACACTGTATACATCATCTTGCGAATTGGCACAGTGCTGTGTTTTTGATAAACAGTTCCCAGAGCCTCTTCTCTGCGCCCCGAAGGGCCCCCTTCTTGCGAACGTACGGGGTGATTTTGCCTAGTTCCTTCGCGACCGTTCTCTCGAGCGCCTGAGGCTATTCGCCTCGCACACCTGTGTCAGTTTTGGTACGGGCAAGCTGGTTTTTTCTAGGAACCGCTTCAACCCCCCACGGCCCGAAGGCCTACCAATCCGGTAAGGCGGGGGACATCCACGATCCGTTACCCAGCGGGCGCAGGAATATTAACCTGCTATCCATCGACTACGCCTTTCGGCCTCGCCTTAGGTCCCGGCTAACCCTGGGCGGATTTACCTTCCCCAGGAACCCTTGTGCTTACGGCGAGAGGGATTCTCACCCTCTTTATCGTTACTCAAGCCCGCATATGCACTTGTTCGCGCTCCACGAACCGTTTCCGGATCGCTTCGCCGCACGAACAACGCTCTCCTACCACTTCTTACGAAGTCCGCGGCTTCGGTTCACTGCTTATTCCCGATCATTATCGGCGCCAGATTCCTCGTCCAGTGAGCTATTACGCACTCTTTAAATGGTGGCTGCTTCTAAGCCAACATCCTGGATGTCACGGCAACCTGACTTCCTTATGAACTAAGCAGTGATCTGGGACCTTAGCCGGCGGTCTGGATTCTTTTCCTTTTGACCACGGATATTGTCACTCGCGGTCTATCTCCCAGGCCTTGGCAGTTGGTATTCGGAGTTTGGTTCGATGGGGTACCCGGGTAGGGCCCACCACCGATCCAGTCGCTCTACCCCCAACTGTTGCCACCTGAGGCTAACCCTAAAGTTATTTCGGAGAGAACAAGCTATCTCCCGGTTTGATTGGACTTTAACCCCTCCCCACAGCTCATCCGATGTCTTTTCAACGACAACCGGTTCGGGCCTCCAGCAGGTCTTACCCCACCTTCACCCTGGCCATGGGTAGATCACACGGGTTTCGTGTCTAGCCCCTGCGACTGAACGCCCTGTTCAGACTCGCTTTCGCTCCGCCTCCGGACCGGGGGTCCTTAGGCTCGCCGCAAAGGCTAACTCGCGGGCTCATTATGCAAAAAGCACGCCGTCACCCCGGAGGGCTCCGACAGCTTGTAGGCACACGGTTTCAGGGACTCTTTCACTCCCCTCATAGGGGTGCTTTTAAACATTCAGTCACCTTACTGATTCACTATCGGTCGTCAAGGAGTACTTAGCCTTGGGAGGTGGACCTCCCATGTTCAATCCGGGTTCCACGAGCCCGAACCTACTCGAGGGCTGTGATGCTACCCCCCGCTACAGGGCTTTCACCTTCTGCGGCCGCGCATTCCAGCGCGTTCACGGGACTCACACCAATCCGGTTTCGCTCGCCGCTACTCACGGAGTCGCTGTTGCTTTCCTTTCCTATGGGTACTGAGATGTTTCAGTTCCCCACGTTCGCTCTGCATGCCTATGCATTCAGCATGCAGTGACCACTAGGGCCGGGTTTCCCCATTCGGAAATCCTGGGATCATCGCTCGTTACCAGCTTCCCCAGGCTTATCGCAGGTATCCACGTCCTTCATCGCCTCTTGACGCCAAGTCATCCGCCGTGTGCCCTTCCTGGCTTGATCACACCTACCCGTCGCCGCCGACAGCCGACCCCTCTTGCGAGAAGCAAACCGCGACGCCCACAAGCAGACATAACTGCTCGAATCACCCCAGAACCAGACGCGTAACGATTCGACGTCCTTTGGCCGCGAGACCTGTTGTCCTGAAGCTGCCCCGCCCGGCCGATGCCGGTGCCAGAGCCGATCCGAGCGCCAGCGATGGCGCTATACGAGATCACTCGATATGTTGCTACTTCTGGCCCGATCCCTCAAGACGGAGGACTCAACAGGCACGCCGAAGCGTCCTGCCAGCCCCATAAACGGGTCGGGCCTTGCTCGTCGTCATCCACTTGTCAAGGTGGCGGGGTCCGCCCCGGGATCCCCCGGATTGGAGCCGTGCCTCGGTTAAGAGGCGGAGGGATCCTTGGCTTCCCGTTCGCGTCGGTCAAGCTGCGCGGGCGTGATTTGGGTCAGATCTCTGCGGATCGCCCTGAAATCCGCCCGGCGCCTTGAAACTTTTGCCCTCGGGAGTCTCACAAATTTGCCCGCAGAGGGCTCGGCTCGCTCAGGGGCCGGCGTCGAGACCGGTCTGCAGCGTCACGAACCCCTCGAGCCCCTGATCCTCCGGGATCACACGCCGCGAGGCGGACCGCTCGCCGCGGACCGCGGAGGCGTCCACCAGGGCGTAGACCTCGCTCTCGTCCTCCCCCACTTCACGGACCATCAGCGACCCGTCGGGCAGACGGAAGACCGCTTCGAGGACCGCGGCGTCCGAGGAACTGAGCGACGATGCCCGCTGACGGGTCATCGACTCGGCGATGTCCACCAACGCCGCGTCGTACCGCAGCTCGATCTCAGAGGGGGCCCTGGAGGCACCGACGGGCAGTTCCGGGCGGACCGGCGGGTTGTCGGCGTTCTGATTGCGGTCGGCGACCCAACGCTCCAGGTCCGACAGGACGCGTTCGGCGTCGGACTCGCTCAGCCGGGCCGGGTCGATGACGACGATCGTCTCGGGGAGCGGGGCCGACGCGGTGACGCCGTCGCCCAGCTCAAGCGTGAAGGGGCTCCGGCGGTAGTACCCGTAGTACATCTCGAAGACCTCGCCCGTGACGCGCGACGCGCCATCGATCGCGCCCGAGCCGCTCACGCCCTTCACAAACAGGTACTTCCGTTGGGGCACCTCGATGGGCTCAGTCCATTCGGACCACGCGCCCTGCACGAGCGCCTCCTTCGCGAGCGCCTGCTGCGCAGGGTCGTCCGGGTCCAGCAGCGCCTCGCGCCCGTACAGCGGGTTGTTCACGACCGTCCGGATGCGGTAGCGGTACGTCGCGCCAGGGCGGACGCTCAGGTCGTGCGCCCAGACGGGCGCGGCCTCTTCGTCGAGCAGCGCCGGGGCGTCGCGCCGGGCCGTTGTCGCGCGGCTCGAGCCCGATCGCCGGTCGTCGATAAATCGTGGATTGTCGCTCCCGGGGTTCCGCCCGGACGTGGACGGCTGGCGGGTGGTCGGTCGGCGCGTCGTGGTCGAGTCGCCATCCTCGTCGAATCCGAGCTCGGCGAGGCGCTCTTGCAGGCGTTCGATCTGGCGGCGCTTGGCGTCGTCCTGCGCGTCCGTGTTGGCGGGCCGCGTCGGGCGCGAGGGCGTGGGCCGGGTGCTGCCCGGCGTGCGCCCGCCGCCGGCGCCCGGGTCGCGTGTCGTCGTGCTGCGCGTCGTGCGGGTGCGGCCGCCCGAGCCGAGCTCGTCTTCAAGGCGCGCGATGGCCGCGCGGATGCGGTCCGCCTCGGCCTGGTTCGCCCAGCGGCCCGCCCGCCCCAACGCCTCGGTCGGGGGCACCCAGGGGTCGCCCGAGATTGTCGGCGGGTAGTTGGGCGTCATGATTGCGCCCGGCTCGTCCACGACGGCGCGCACGAGCGTCATGACCACCTCGGGATCGGGATCGGGCGAAAGGGTGGCCAGGGCGTCAGGGCCCGCCGGGGTGACGGTCTGCGGCTCGGACCACGTGCCGTCCGCGCCGAGCTCCTGGCGCTCAAGCTGCACGTCGAGCACGGCGATGCCGCCGCGCTGCCAGAGTTTGCGTGGGATGGGTCGCTTGCCCTCTTCGACGTCGGTAAGCGCCGCGAGCAGCTCGGTGCCGGGGAACGAACCCTCGACGGTGACGCCCGCAAAGTCGGCGGGCGCGTTGCCCGAGCGCGAGCCGCCGAGCACGCCCCATTCGCCCTCGGCGAACGGATCGAGCGTGTTCCACTGGGCCGCGGCGATCGGGGATCTTGGCGCCGGGACCGCGAGGGGCTTGATCTCGCCATCGGCGAGCAGCAGATCGACCGAGCCGCCGGTGAGCGATTCGAGACCGGAGGGGCGGTCGAGCCACGCCGCGAGGGTCGGATCGACCGACGTCGGGTTGGACATGCCCGCTTCGTACATCTCGAGGAGGTTCGCCTGGTTCACCTCGGGCAGCGACGGGTTGGGGTCGTTGATCTGGCCCTCCAGCGCGTGCGCGCTGCGCTCGAGCTCGGCGAAGATCTCCTCGCCCGGGTTGGCCTTGGCGCCCCCGCCGAGATCGATCTGGTTGGGGTTCACCAGGAACTGCATCGCGACGACGCCCAGAAAGACGACGCCGACGACCAGGAGCACGATCTTCTCGATGTGCCGCTCGATCGGGTTCACGCCCTTGATCTTCATCGTGTGCCTCGCAAACTCAGGCCGCGCCGTGGCGCGGGGTGTCTCGTGTGTGTGCCCGCGGCGCCCGCGTCAGGGGCCTTCGTCGCTGTCGGTCGGCTGATCGTCCGTCCCGGTCTCGGGCAGCACGACGCCCAGGGCGTCGCGGACGCTCGGCGGCATGAGCGGGCCCGTCCAGGCGCGCAGCCAGATGGTCTCGATCTCCAGGTGCGCCCGCACCGTCGGCTCGGACCCGAAGTAATACCCGTTCTCGATCTCCTCCCACGGGTCCAGCGCGGTCATGTCGATGTCCGTCACCGTCATGAAGCCGGTGGACGCCAGCGCGTCGAAGAACATGGGCAGCAGCCGCGGCGAGGCGACGATGTCCAGCGAGACCATCCGCACGTCGTAGTCCGACGGGTTGGCCTCGAGGCGCCCGGTATACGTGCTCTGGCCCGAGCCGCCGCCGCGTGACCCGAAGCCGCCCGACGACGAGTCGCCCTGGGGGAGCACGAGCTCGCTGACGTTGATCGAGTCGATGCGCTTGACCGGCGCGTCGGGCACGCCGACGGGGCGCCCGTCCGGGCCGCTGTTCGCCCGGGCGACGGCGCGGAGGACATCCTCGACGACCCAATAGTCCCACTGCCAGGTGAAAGCCGTCGCCGGGGGCGCGACCGGGCCCGAGGGGTTGTAGACGGGTCTGGGCGAGAACGCCTGCGCCTGGTTCGCGCCCGCGGTGGTGCCGGTGAAGAGGTCAGGGACGACGTAGAACGTCAGGTCGCCCGCGTGCCCGGCGTAAATCCCGATCCGCTGCGCGCTCAGCTCGTCGCGCATCTCGGCCGCTTCTTCGGGCTCGAGCCGGTCGTTGGACCCCTCGAACACGCCACGCCGCTCGAGCGCCTTGGTCTCGGCGTCCGCCATCACGGCCGCGACCTCCTCGACCTCGGGAGGGAGCCCGCCGCCGAGGCGGCGCACGAGCGCGTCGTACGCGCTGACCGTCCGGTCGTCGCCGGCGATGGTGCGGGTGAGCGTGCGGATGAGGTCGCGCTCGCGCCGCTCGTTGGGCGCTTCGGGGAAGAGCCCGTTCACGAGCACCTCGTGCTCGGCCCGGTTGAACTCGGTCGCCCGCTCAACGATCTGGGCGACCTGCTGCTCGCGGGCCTCTTTCTGCTCGCTGAAGAACCGGGTCACGTGCCGGTTCGGCGCGCGGCTCATCTCGACGGCTTCCTCGCCCTCGAAGACCGCAGGCAGCGCGTATTGCACACGCTGCTGGGCCGTGAGCTGGCGCTCCTGGTCCTTGTAGGCCTTCTCGGCCTCTTCCTTGATCTTGCCGTTCCACATCCCCGCGCCGACGAAGCCCGCCGGCAGGAAGATCAGGATCAGCACGACCGAGATGACGATCAGCAGGTGACCCTTCACCCACGCGAGCACACCCTTCATGAATCATCTCCCGTCTGCGGCGCGTCCTTGTCGAGCAGCGCGTACCAGACCACGACGAACGAGTTCGCGATCGGCGGGCCCGAGCCCTCGGGCCGTTCGAGCGGGGCGATCCGGTTGATGTCCGCCGAGCCCGTGCCCGACGCGACCGGGCGCCCCCCGCCCACCACGCGACCGCCGCCGCCGGGCGTCCGACCGCCCGCGGGCCGCGCGCCCGGGCGGGGCGCGGCCTGCGCGATGAAGTCCCACGGCTCCTTGTTGTCCGACACGATGATGTCGTATTCGACGCCCTCGCGCGACTCGTTGGCCTGCAGCCACGTCTCGACATGCTCGCGCATCAGGTTCGTCGCTTCGAGCTGGGGCATCGTGGTCTCGATGACCGTTTCGACGCGGACGTACCGCTTGCCGCTCAGCCGCTCGGCCACGTCGGCCGGCAGCGTGCCGGAGGCGCCGGCCGTGAAGGCCGTCCCGCCCGGGGGCGGGAACGTCTGCGCCCGCCGCGGGTCGCCGCCGAACCGGTCGTCGGGTTCGGTGTACGAGCGACCGGCTGAACCGCTCGGTGCCGCGGCGCCGGACGCGACGTATTCCGTGCTCATCGACGCGACGCGGAGCGCGTCCGGGCTCGGTGCCGCGCTGCCCGCGGCGGCGAGCATCGTGCCGGTGTCGTCCAGGATGCGGGCGTACAAGCGACGGTCGTCGAACAGCCCGACGATCGACGACGCGCGCAGGTCGGGCTCGGCCGACCCCGTCACGCCCGCGTCGTCCGCGGCGGATTTGAGCGCCTGCGCGTCGCGGGCGACCTGGCGCAGGATGCCCGGGGGCTCGGCGCTGGCAAAGTTGGACGAGTCCATCAGCGGGCGGACGAACATCGCCCCCGCCGCCGCCGCCGCCACACCCGCGGCGGTCGCGAACCAGGGCACCTTCCGCTTCCACATCGCCTCGCGCAGCACGCCGACGGGCATGAGGTTCGCCTTGAGCGCCGCGTTGTCCAGCCCCTGCAGCGCGAGCCCGTAGGCGGTGCACAGGTTCAGGCTCGCCGCCTGGAACTCGCCGGCCCGCGGGCCGTCCACGCTGAGCTTCTTGAACTGCTCGAGCCGGTAGACGTCCAGCTGCAGCTGCTGCTTGAGGTACTTGCGCAGCCCCGGGAGCTTGAACGTCGAGCCCAGCCCGATGAGGCGCTTCAGGTCCGCCTCGGGGTGGACGGACTTGTAGAACCCGATGCGGCGCTGGATCTCCTGGGAGAGCTCGCCGAACACGGGCCGCATCGCCTGGAAGACGTGGCGGGCGTGCTTGGTCTGCTCGGCCTCGCGCTTGAGCTTCTCGGCCTTGCCGTACGAGATCTTGAACTGGTTGACGATCGCCTCGGTGAAGTTGTGCCCGCCGATCGGGAAGGTCGCGACCCAGACGCGCCCCGCCTCGGCGACGATCATGTCCGTCGCGACGGCGCCGATGTCCAGGATGATCGTGCCCGGCGTGTTCTCGGTGAACTCGAGATCCACCGCCAGCGCGTTGTACGCCGCGACGGGCGAGATGCTCGCGACGTCCGGCGTCAGCCCGACGTCGCCCAGCATCGCGAGGCGCTCCATGATCCGCTGGCGCGTGATGGCGAAGATGCCGACCTCGACGTCAGGCGAGTCGGGCGAGACGAACGTCTGGTAGTCCCACTCGACGTCCTCGAGCGGGAAGGGGATCTGCTGATCCGCCTCGAACTTGACGATGCTCGGAACCTTCTTGGGCTCGACCGGCGGGAGCTTGGCGAACCGCGCGAAGCTCTGGTGCCCGGGCACGCTGATCGCGATCTGAGCGCCCGAGAGATCCACCTGATTGGTCAGCGTGCCGAGCGCGACGCGGGTCGCGTCCTCCTGGTCGAGCCCCGGCGTCGAGAGCACCTTGGCGTGGGGCACGATCGCGAAGTCGAGGACATTGAACCCGTCCCCGTCCGCCTCGAGCTTGAGCGCCTTGATGGCACCCGCGCCGATCTCGATCCCCCAGCACACGTTCGATGCAGGCATATCTGACTCCTGACCGCCTGGCGGTCGGCTCGCCCCGCCCTGCCGGCGGGGGGGCGGATGGTACCTCTCGGGCCCGCCCGCCGCGACGGGCCGGCCCACGCCCACCGTACGAAATGCCGCCGGCGTGGGTCCTCTCTTCACACGCCCCGTGACACACCCGTGACAGACGACGGGGCTGCCCTGCGACCCCGCGTTCACGCCGGGGGTTCGGTGTCCTCGAGCATGTCGATGACGATCGAGGCCGCGCCGGCGAGCGTCAGCGCCGCGGCGAGCATCCAGAACCGGTCCGCCGGCACCTTCAGCGGCACCCAGTTCGACGGAAGTCCATACGCCACAGCGTGATATGCAAACAACAACAGCGACATCCCCAGCACGTACCGCGTCGGCACACTGGGCGACCATGTCCCGAACGGCAACGCCCGGGGGCGCAACGCGCCGTCCCGCGTTCGGCTCGAACGCACCACCACAAACCCCACCACCGCGAGCACCGCACCCAGCGCGACTTGGGCCCAGTCCGACGGCGCCATCAGGTCATCGCGACCGACGCCGACGACACCATCGCGTGCCCGTTCGGATCGACCGCGGCGGCGTATGAGATCACGCTCGCTTCGCTCGATTCCGTCACGAGCATCGCCGCGACGATGTTGCCGATCGAGCACCAGCGGGTCGGGTTCTGCTGCCACGCCATCGCGCCGACGAGGTCCTCGGGCTTGCCCTCGCGGACCTTGCTCAGCATCTCCTGGTCGTGCTTGGCGATGTGGTCGCGGAAGGCCTTGGCCTGCTCGTCCGCGTCGTTCTCGCTGGCGACGGGCTGCTTGTCGCCGAACGCGGGCCCGGCGTGCGACAGGTCCGCCGAGGAGATGACGAGCGTCCGCCCGCCCATCTCGGCCAGCGACGCCTTCATCGCGTCCACAAACGGGTCGAGGTCGAGCCCGTTGCCGTCGTAGGACTCGCCGTTGTTGATGGCGGGGTCGTGCACGAGCACGCCCAGCACGGGCACGTCGAACCCGAAGACCTTCTGAATCCAGGGGATCTGGAGTTCGACCGAGTGCTCGTTCTCGTGGTCGAACCGGTGTTCCATCAGCTTCTCGGCCCCCTCGGGCCCGAGCTTGGACTTGATCGCGCTCAGCAGGGCGGCGTCCACCGGGGAGGTCCCCATGGGCGACTCGTACCCCTTGTCGCACGCGCAGACGCCCGTCGCGGACCCGAAGTGGTTGGTCCCGAGGATCACGATCCGGTCCGGCGCGTCCAGCCCGCGCAGGCGGCCCCACCCCGAGGCGTAGTTGATCCAGCCCCGCGGGTAGTCCACGTGGGGGACCATGATCGCCTTGGGCATGGTTTCGGCGGGGGCGAGCTTGAGCTGCTCGGCCGCCTGGTCCATCCACTTCCCGAGGATCTCGTCCATCTTCGGGCCGCCCTCGGCCCTGAGTTGGTCCTCGGTCGCCTTGCCCTCGTGGGCCTGCTGGACCAGGGCGTCCGCGAAGGCCGCGGTCGAGCCGGGGGGGAGGATGTCCGACGCGTCGAACTTGGCGTGCAGATCCGCCGCGAGGGCGTCGAATGCCGGGCCCTCAAGCAGCGTCGCCCCGTCGAGCTGGGCGACGAACGACTCCATCATCTGTCGTGTCAAGCCCTTACCAACCTCCGAGACGATCTGATCGAGGTCCCGCGAGCCGTCCATCAGGGGAAGGACGACCTGGAACGCGGGGTTGGCCCCGACGATCTGGGTCGAGATCTGCTGGGCGTCGGCGATGCCCAGGAGGGTGACGGGCTTGCCGTCCGGCCCCTGCCCCTGCACGGGGAACCCGCGGACCTTGCGCAGCTTGGGCCGGGTCATATGCTCGGCGTTGGGGTCGAATGGCGGGGGCTTGGTCGCTTGGGGGGCCTGCTCGTCGGACATGGGTCGCTCCTCGCTGGGCGGGGCGTTCCCCCGCCGGCGGGACTCTAGCGCCCCGGTGGACGAACGCGGGGTGGGCGCTAGACTTGTCGGCTCGGCCCCGGGCGATATCCGGGGCTGTTTCTGCCTCTGGAGCTCAGCCATGCCCGCGATCGACACCCTCACCGCCGGTCAGACCCTCACGTGCACCATCGAGAAGGTGCCCCAGAACGAGGGCGGCGTGGACACCATCCAGCGCCTGATGCGTCGCGACCCGTCGATCAAGCGCGGGCTCGCCCGGGCCCAGAAGCTCCGCCGCCAGCGCATGCACGTGTACATCCGCGGTAACCGCCGCTGGCACTCGCGTGAGAAGTCGGCCCGCATCGCCCGGTGCGTCGAGGGCGCGACGTGGACCATGCCGTTCACGCACGACATCGCGCCGGATCTGGCGAGCGTCGAGAAGTACCTCAAGATCGAGTCCTGACCCCAGGGAGCATCCGATGACCACCCACCCGACCCGGCGTGCTTCGCTGCTCGCCGGCTTGTTCGTGTGCGCGCTCGGGCTGAGCGGCTGCGAGCCGTCCGACCCGCACGCGGGGCACGACCACGCCGACCATGACCACGCCGACCACGACAACCACGCGGCGGGCGCCGAGTTTGTGCCGTTCGTCGCGACGGCGGACGCCGAAGGGGCGCGATGGACCTACGAGGACATCCTCGGCGTCGTCACCGCGGTGCCCGTCGAGGGTGACCCCGCGTCCGAGCTGCGCATCCACCACGAGCACATCCCCGACTTCGTTGCGCCGCAGACGGGCGAGATCAACGTCAACACCAACGGCTCGACGGGCATGCGCGCCATGGTGATGGATATGCCCCCCGGCGAGGGGATGGACGTTTCATCGCTCAACATCGGCGACAAGGTGCGCTTCACGTTCGCGGTGTGGGACGAGCCTCGGATCTCGTGGCGCGTGACGCGCATCGAGCGTGTCGAACCGGCGACGGAGATCTCGTTCGACGACAAGCCCTGAGCGCAACGAATCCGCGGGAATCCGCGGGAATCCGCACGTTTTTGAAACCCGGCGCTTGTTGGAACGAATCCAACCTGCATGACATGACCGTGCACAAACAAAAACCCGGCACGCGGCACTGAGCCGCGCACCGAGTCTCGTGGGGGTCCTGATCGGACGGGCGGGCACTGCACGAGCACGCCGCCGATCCGCTGCTGTCGTTTTGTGGAGGGGCATTGACACCCCCCTCACGGGCAGTCCATACGACGCCCTCGGCGCGCGGTTGCGGCGACGTTCCGAAAATCAGGGGGTCAAGAAACGGTTCAGGGCGCGGGCGTGCCGGTCAGCTCGTTCATGACGAGCTGCAGGTCCGACCAGACCTTCCGCCGATTCTCCGGCGTGTAGGAGCGCAGCAGGTACGCCGGGTGGTACGTCGGCATCACCTTCGTCGGGCGGACCGGCGCGCTGCGCCAGTGCGCCCCGGCGCTGAGCCCCTCGCCCGGCGGGGGGAACTCATGGAACCGTCCGCGCAGCGCGCGCATCGCGTCACTCACGCCGAGCAACAGCCGCGTCGCGGGGAGCCCGAGCGTGACAATCACGCGGGGTTGCACCACACGGATCTGGTCGAGCAGATAGGGCGCGCACAGCTCCGCTTCTTCAAGCGTCGGGGTCTGGTTGTTCGGCGGGCGCGTCTTCAGGACGTTGCAGATGTAGACCTTCTCGCGCGCGAGCCCCATCGCGACGATCATCTTGTCGAGCAGCTGACCCGCGCGCCCGACGAATGGGCGCCCGGTCTGGTCTTCGGTCTCGCCGGGCGCTTCGCCGACGAACATGAGGTCGGCGGTCGGGTCGCCCTCGCCGAAGACGATGCTGTGGTGGGCCGTGACAAAGTGCTGGTGGGGTTCGTCGCGCTCGTAGCGGGCGCGGACCTCGTCGAGCAGCTGTTGGGCCTGCTCGCTCGTGAGCGTGCCCTCGGGGACCTCGATGTGCTGGTAGGCCGCGCCCGCGCGGACGCGTGGCGTGGGGGCCGCCGCCTGCTCGCCGGCTGCAGGCGGCTGGGGTGTGGGCTCGGTCTCGGTCGCCGGTGCGGCGACGCTCACGGGCAGGAAATCCACGCCCACGAACCGAGCGCCCTCGGCGTGCTGACGCAGGATGCGT
Source organism: Phycisphaerae bacterium (assembly GCA_030426605.1). Classification (GTDB taxonomy): domain Bacteria; phylum Planctomycetota; class Phycisphaerae; order Phycisphaerales; family UBA1924; genus BQJQ01. The sequence continues at coordinate 12,562 of JAUHXM010000084.1, forward strand.
TGTGCGCGAGCCCGGTCCATCGGGTCAGGGTCGGCTCAGGGCTGGTCGTCGCCGGTGAGATCGTCCACGACGCCCTCGACCGCTTCGGTCGTGTCATCGACGACCTCCTCGGCGGTGTCCGACGCGTCGTCGATCAGGCTTTCTGCGCCTTCGCGGGCGTTGTCGAGCGCTTCTTGCTGCTCTGGGGTGAGCAGTGGTTCTTCCTCGCCCTCGCGGGGCATGGGGGCGGAGTTCGGGTCGCGCTCGATCGGGGAGATGGACTTGCTGCCCAGGATGTCTGGAAGGAAGGCACCCGCGAGCCCGCCGACGACGAGCCCGAGGATGAGGCCCGGGAGGAACGCGCGGGTGAATGCCCCGCCGGCGTCGTTGTTGGGATTGTCGGCCATGGTGGTTGGCTCCGTCTGGGACCTCGATCGCCGCCGACCCCCCGCGGGTCCCTGGGCTTGGCCAACTCTAGGCCCGCGCTCAGCGTCCCCCGGAACGCCCGAGCTTGCCGATGCGTCGGCTCCAGGCGCCCACCCGGAGGGCGTCGCGGCGGAATTCGGCGGGGGTTGGGCCCTCGGCGCCGTACGCCGTCTGCATCCGCCATTTTGCGTAGCGCCCGCGTAGCCGCCCACGCATCGCGATGGCGAGCCCGATGAGCCCGAGGACGCCCGAGGCCCACCTGATCGGGCGGGTCATGCGTCCCGCCGCTGGGGTTCGAGGTCGGCGCGTGAGCGGTACCACGCCGCGGTCTCGGCGAGGCCCTCGCGGAACGTGACCAGCGGCTCGTACCCGATGGCGTCGCGGGCGCGGTCGATGGAGGCGAGCGAGTCGTGGACCTCTCCGGCCCGAGCGGGGGCGATGGTCGGGCTGGTGCCGGGTTCGCCGAGCTCGGCGATCATCGCTTCGGCCAGCTCGCGCACGCTGAGGCGATCTCCAACGCCCACGTTGAGCGCGTCGCCTTTGAGATCACGGTCGGCGGCGAGGAGGTTCGCGGCGACGGCGTTACACACCGGGGTGAAGTCGCGCGTCTGCGTTCCGTCGCCGAAGATCGTCGGGGGCTTGCCCTCGAGGAGGGCTTTGGCGAACGCCGGGACGACGGCGGCGTAGTCCGAGTCGTCGCGCTGGCGCGGGCCGAAGACGTTGAAATAGCGCAGACTGACGGTGCTCAGCCCGTGGGTGTCCGACCAGGCGCGGCAGAGCGCTTCGCCCGCGAGCTTGGACGCCGCGTAGGGCGACGCGGGCTCGGGCGCGGCGGTCTCGACCTTGGGCAGCTCGGGCGCGTTGCCGTAGACACTCGACGAGGACGAGTTCACCACGCGCGTGACGCCGGCTTTCTGAGCCGCGGCGAGCACCCGCATGGTGCCCGTCGCGTTCACGAGCCAGGCGCGCTCGGGGTCGTCGATCGAGAGCTGGACCGACCCGATCGCGGCGAGGTGAAACAGGACGTCGGCACCGCGCAGCGCGTCGGCGAGGGAGGCGTCGTCCAGGATGCTGCCCCGCACCAGGCGGACGCGCTCGGGATCGAGGTCGATCAGCTCGCAGACGTGCTCGGCGGTCGAGTTCGAGCAGTCGTCGAGCACGGTGATGTGCGCGCCGAGTGAGAGGAGGGCGTCCACGAGGTGCCCGCCGATGAACCCGCACCCGCCGGTGACACAGACACGTCGGGCGTCGAACTTCGGGCGGAGCCCGTCCACAAACCGTGCGGGGAGACGCATGACCCGATTGTAGGGGAGCGCGCATGAAGCGGGCGGGGCCCACGAGAGACCCCGCCCGCTGGAGATGGTGTGGCTGACTCAGGCCGGGCTTAGCACCCGGCGAGGAATGCGGCGATGAAGGCGTCGATGTCGTCCACGTTCAGGATCCCGTCGCAGACCAGGTCGGCGAGCGCCTCGCCGGCGAGGAAGGCCGCGATGAAGGCGTCGATGTCGTCCACGTTCAGCACGCCGTCGCCGTTCAGGTCGGCCGGGCAGGGCGTGCAGTCGGGCGACTCGCACTTGACGACATCGATCAGGTCGATCGGCTCCCACGCGCCCCAGGGCTCGAAGACCTGGTGCGGGATCTGCTGGATCTGCAGCGGGCGCTGCACGATCGGGGGCGACTCGAGATCGATCGGGAGCTCGTCCTCG
>JAUHXM010000155.1 GCA_030426605.1 Phycisphaerae bacterium
AGAACATGTCCATCGCGACGGAGGCCGGCGGCGGCGCCTGGACCGTCTCGGGCGACCTCTTCGGCGGCTCGATCTCCAAGCTCTCGCTCGTCTCGGGCAACCCGGGCAAGAAGGCCAAGTACGCCGACTACTCGTTCGTGAGCCTGAACGCCGTCCCGACGCCGGGCGCCGCGGCCCTGCTGGGCCTTGGCGGTCTCGCCGTCGCCCGCCGGCGTCGCGCCTGAAACTGATCCGCTCTCATTGAACACACGCGAAACGCCGCACGCCCCCGCGAGGGGGCGTGTGCGTGCGCGCTCAGGGTTGTGTGGCGGCTTCGTCGGCGTCCGTCGCGATGATGCCCCGCAGGTGCGCGGCGCTCATCCCGAGGTTCTCCCCGATGCGCGCGACGACCTCCATCTCGGAGTCGTCGATGTGCCCGTCGGCGCCCGCCATGTCCAATGCGATGCGGACGAGCAGCTCCTTGCCGTGCTCGTTGATGTGGGGGGCGAGGGCGCGGAGGTCGGCGTCCACGGGCACGTGCCCGTCCAGCGCCTCGGTCGCCCGGGCGTAGAGCTCGTCGGGCGGCATGTCCACCTTGGTGATCTCGCGGACGATCTCGCCCGCACGCGCGACCTCGGAGGTCTCGATCTCGCCGTCCGCCGCGGCGATCACGACGACGATGTCCACGACCGCCTTCATGAACGCCATGTCCAGCGCCGCCGCCGCCGCCCCGGGGTCGTGCTCGAGCACGGCGAGCTGGAAGTCGCCCTTGCACGCGTTGCACTTGATGTACTCCTGCCCGCCCGAGACGGGGATGAGCGGGATGAAGTAGACGTGGAAGAACGAGCGTGCCCGGCGTTTGCGGAACGCCTGCTTGGCGCCGCACGCGGGGCAGTGGAACTCGCCGCGCTCGCGCGTGGTGTGGATGGTTCGCGTGCCGAAGATGATCATGGCGGCTCCCCGTGCTCGGCTGGTGCCCGAGCCTACCCGCGGGCGGGCACCGCCACAACGCGTTTCGACCACCCCCTGACCGATCGTGCGGATTGACGGGCCGGACGCGGCGGGACGGACGGGCGGCGGTACGATCCCGCCATGAGCGTGAACACCAAGAAAGCCGAACGCCGCGCCCTCCGGTTCGAGAGCGTGGGTGACATCCGCGCCGAGCTCGACCGACTCGAGCGGGCCCAGCGGGGCGCGGGTGTGCGCCACACGGGCAACTACACGCCGGGTCAGAACTTCAACCACCTCGCCAAGTGGATCCGGGTGTACGAGACGCGGGACTTCGGCCCGCGCCCGCCCTGGTTCGTGCGCGTCATCGGGCGATGGATGAAGCCGGGCATTGTCAAGAACGGGTTCAAGCCCGGCCTCACCGGCCCCGGCAACAGGACCCAGCCCGAGCCCGAGGCGTCGTTCGAGGACGGCATCGCGAACTACCGCGCCGCGCTCGATGTCCTCGAGACGCTCAACCTCGAGCACGAGAACCCCATGTTCGGGCACTGCTCACACGAGGAAGGCATGAGCGTGCAGCTGCGCCACGCAGAACACCACCTCGGGTTCCTGCACCCCAAGGGCTGAACGCGCCGGAGCGTTCGGGTGAGATCAGGCGGCCTGGGCCGCGGCGAGCGGCTTGTGCAGCGCGACCACGCCGTCGGGCCGGCTCGAGAACTTCGCCGCGGGGCGGAACCCACGGCGTTCGAGCGCCGCAAGGAAATCTCCGCTCGTGCCCGAGACGGCGCACGCGATGCCGGCGGCGCCGAGGGTGCCCGCCGTGCGCTCCGCGGAACGCATCAGCTGATCCGCCACGCCGAGCCCTCGCATCTGCTCCTCGACAACGATCCGCGAGAGGATCGCGAGATCCTCGCGCGCGAACCATGGCACAATGCTCGTCTCGTCGGGCATCGCGGGGAAGGTCAGGATCGCTGCCCCGATGATCGTCTTGGAGTACTCGGCGAAGATCACGCGGGCGGTGTCCATTTCCTGGATGCGTCCGAGGAACGTCGCGTCGGGCAGGCCGAACGAGAACTGCCCCGCCGTCGCGTTCTGGGCGTACATCTCGGCGATCTCCGCCGGGTCGTACTGGCGGGTCCGGGTCGTGATGGGCTCGGTGGGGGGCATGGGCGGTGGGCCGCGTCGGGCGGTCCCGCACAGCATCGGCGGGCGCGGGACCGTGCGTGAGGGGGAGTCACCCCCTCCGTTCGGGCGGGGTCCCCGCGCAGGCGTCATCCCCTACCCTCGATCATCGAAGACGGAGCACCACAGCCGGGCACCAGCGAAGGGCGGACGCGCCTGCGTGTGCGGTACGCCGAGTGCGACCCGATGGGCGTGGCGCACCACGCGAGTTACGCGCCCTGGCTCGAGCACGCCCGGACCGAGCTGCTCCGCGACAGCGGGCAGACGTACGAGTCCCTCGAGCGTGCCGGCGTCTTCCTCGTCGTGACGAAACTTGAGATCCGGTACCGCCGACCGATCCGGTACGACGACATCATCGAGGTCCGCACGCGCGTCGAGGGCGGGTCCAAGGTGCGGATCAAGCACGAGTACGAGATCGCGGTGATCGAGCGCGCGGGGGCGACCCCTGATCCCGCCGACCCCGCGATCAGCCCGACTGGCGTGGTCTGCGCCGCGACGACGACCCTCGCGTGCGTCGGCCGTGACGGGCGACCCCGTGAACTGCCAGATTGGTTGGTGCCGGGTTGAGTCATGACGCCGCTTCGAAACCGGGCTCGATTGAGTCACTCGAGGGGGTCCGCCTCAAGGAAACGGTGTGCGGCTCGTGCGGCTACCACGTGGGAGGCGCCCCGGTGACCAAGGGCGTCGTCCGCTGC
>JAUHXM010000156.1 GCA_030426605.1 Phycisphaerae bacterium
GTGTCCACGGTGGGCTCGTCGTCCTGGAGGGCGGCGACGACGCGTTGGCAGGTGTTGCGGACGATGTCGAGGTGGCGGGCCATGCCCGAGGCGGCGCGGGCGGGCTCGGGGAGGGCGGCGACGAGGCGTGCGAGGTCGCCGTGGATTCGGGCGGCGACGCGGACGCACCGGGCGCGCTCCCCCGCTTCCAGCGGGGCGGCCTGCGATCTCAGCGGATGGACCCCGACCCCCGGCACGACCCGCACGATAGCGGGCCCCGCATCGGGGCGGGTGATGCCCGGCCTGGGCTCGGGGCATGCGTGGGGCTGTCTTGGGGGACCGGAGGACATTGGGCCATGATATTTGATTTGAGGTTTGATTTCAAATCAGATTTCAGTACACTTGGTTCTGCTCGGGTCTGGGAGCCCGGGGCATGCCGCGCCTGGCGGAGCCGGCGGGTAGAGACAGAGCGCACCCAATGCAGAATGGGAGACCAGAGATGAAGACGACAATCGCCCTGATCGGGTTGGCCGCGATCGCGTCGGTCGCGGGCGGGCAGACGGTGACGATGCTGGAAACGCTGGGCGGGACCGGGTCGGTCGCTGAGGACATCAACGACCTCGGGCAGGTGGTCGGGTATTCGACGCACGCGGGCGACGGGACGATCGAGGCAACGATCTGGAACGCGGGCGTCGCGTCGGGGCTTGGGTTTGCGGCGGGCGCGAACCACTCGTACGCGAACGCGATCAACAACAACGGCGAGGTGGTCGGGTACTCGGAGACCGCCGCGGTGCCCGACACTCCCGGGAGCCCGAGGACGGCGACGTACTGGGGCGCGGGCGGGCCTGTGGACATCGGGGCACAGCTGTCGCACACGTTCTCGATCGCGCACGACATCAACAACTCGGGCACGGTCGCGATCGAGGGCGGTGCGCCGGGCAACTCGGGGGGGTGGGCCTGGAACCCGCTGTTCGGCGGCTTGGCCGCGGGCGCGGACCCGATCTACCGCATCGGGGGGAACAGGGGGATCAACGACTCGAACCACATGGTGGGGTACGCGCAGGCCGGGTTCGATGGCGGGCAGGCGATCTACACGAATTTCAACGGTGCGGGCTGGGATGTGGGCACGGAGATCGGCCCGCAGGGGGTGCGTGACAGCGCCTACGCGCACGCGATCTCGAACGCGGGGCACGTCGTGGGCGAGGCGGGGGATGGCGTGAACCACTTCGCCGAGGCGGCGATGTACACCCTCGATAAGGACGACCCGGTTGTTTGGCTCGGCAAGCTCGTGGGGTTCGACACGAGCACCGCGTTCGACGTGAACAGCGACGGGCTGATCGTCGGTGTCTCGACGCTCTTTGGGGCCAACGGGCGCGAGGACCGCGCGGTGGCGTGGGTGAACGGCGAGATCTTCGACCTCAGCAGCGCGTTGTCGGAATCGAGCGGGTGGACGCGTCTCCTCAGCGCGACGGGCGTGAACGAGCATGGCGACATCGTGGGGTACGGGTTGACCGACACGGGCGATGTCCGCGGGTTCGTGTTGACGGGGTTCGTGCCGGCGCCGGGGACCATTGGCCTGCTCGGGCTGGGCGGGTTCGCGGCGGCCCGGCGGCGGCGGTAAGGACAGCCTGGCCACACAGATCCCCCATCGAGATGGGGGACCCAGCCGCGCCTCCCCACGAGGGCGCGGCTGTTTCTTTGGTGGGTTAGACGCCGAGCAGGTCGGCCAGCGCGGCGAGGGTCGGGGCCTGGGCGTCGGGCGTGGCGTCTGATGCGCCGCTGGCGGACTGGCCGCGGTTGATCCACGCGGTCCGGAAGCCGAGGCGGCCGGCGGGTTCGATGTGGTGGAAGCGGCTCTCGGCGGCGTGGAGGACGCGGTCGGGCGCGAGATCGAGGCGGTTGAGGGCTTCGGTGAAGTGCGGGTCGGCGGGCTTGTAGCTGCGGACCTGCTCGGCGGTGATGACGACGTCGAACGGGCGCTCGAGCTTGTCGAGGATGGGGGCGAAGAGGTCGTCGTCGATGTTTGACAGGACGCCGAGGCGGTAGCGCGACTTGAGCCTTCGGAGGGCGTCGAGGGTGTCGGGGAATGGTTTCCAGGTGGCGACGGCGTTGGCGAGGGCGTCGGCGTCGTGGGCGGCGAGGGTGCCGAACATGGATCTGGAGACGCGCGCGAGGACTTCGCGGTACGGGAGATACGCGCGTGACTCGATGTCGCGTTCGAGCTTGGCGTAGTGCTCGAGCAGCGCGGTGTCGGGCATGTCCAGTCGGTAGCGGTCGGCGAGGGGGCGGAGGACGGCGAGGATGCCGGCGGGCCAGTCGATGAGGGTGCCGAAGCAGTCGAAGGTGATGGCCTCGATGTGATTCGGGTCAGGCGTGGGCATGGTGATGGCTCGCGGGTTTGGTGTCGCGCCAGAGTTCGCGGTTGGCTTTGCGGTTTCGGGTGAAGTACCAGATGACGCCGCGGATCTGCCAGAGGGGGAGTGAGGTGACGTAGTGGGCGCGTTCGAGGACGTCGCAGGCGAGGTCGTCGGCGACGAGGGTGGTCGGGGGGCGCGGGGTGAGGTTGTGGGTCGCCATGATCTCGTCGCGGGCCTGGTCGTGGCGGCGGTCGACGCGGTCGGCAAGCACCTCCTCATCGACTTCGAGGGCGGGCTCAGCCTGCGCACCCACCTGGGGATGCCCGGCTCGTGGCACCTGTACCGCGCCGGCCAGCGGTGGCGCCGGCCCGCGCACCTCATGCGGGCGCTGCTGGTGGTGCCCGACTGGGAGG
>JAUHXM010000157.1 GCA_030426605.1 Phycisphaerae bacterium
GATCCCCGCGACGAAGCGCCCGCTCTGGATCGCGCCCTGCGCCACGCCCGGGGTCTGCTCGCCCGTTGATTCGTCGATCATGCACGCGGCGTCGCCGACCACGAACACCTCGGGATGGTCGGGGATCGAGCAGTCGCGCATCACTTTCGCGCGGCCGGCCCGGTCGGTCTCCACGCCCAGCGCCTCAATGAGCGGAGAGGCGCGCACGCCCGCGGCCCAGGCGGCGAACCGCGAGTCGATCTTCACGCCGCTCTTGAGCGTCACGCCTTGCGCATCGATGTCCGTCACGAATTGGCCGAGCACGACCTCGACGCCGAGCCGCTCGAGTTGCTTCAGCGCGGAGCGTGACGATTCCTCGGACATCGCCGGGAGCACGCGGCCCTCGCCCTCGACGAGCACCACGCGTGCGTCGTCCGCCTTGATGCGCCGGTATACGCGCGGCGCCGAGTTGCGCGCGATCTCGATCATCGTCCCCGCCAGTTCCACGCCCGTCGGCCCGGCGCCCACGATGACGAAGGTAAGCAGCGCCCGGCGCTCTTCGGCGTCGCTCTCGTTCTCCGCCTGCTCGAAGCGCAGGAGGAAACGCCTGCGCAGCGCGATCGCGTCCTCGAGCGTCTTGAGAGGGGGGGCGAACTCGCGCCACCCGTCGTTGCCGAAGTACGAGTCCGTCGCGCCCGCGGCGACGATCAGCGAGTCGTACGAGAGTTCGCGTTCGTGGCCGCCGACCTCGCGCACGCGAACGACGCGGCGGTCGAGGTCGAAGCCGTGCGCCTCGCCCATGACGGTGGCGCAGTTTCGCTGGTTCTCGAGGATGCCGCGCAACGGCTGGGCGATCTCGGCGGGGCTCAGCCCGGCGGTCGCGACCTGGTAGAGCAGGGGCTGGAAGGTGTGGTGGTTGCGCCGATCGACGATGGTGATGTCGACCGGGGCGCGCGCGAGCGCCCGTGCCGCGTACAGCCCGGCGAACCCGCCGCCGACGATGACGACTCTGGGACGCAGGATGGCGTTGGCATCCGTGCTGGGCATGCGGAACGCTAGGCGGGGATTGATATCCAGCGGCGTGCTTTACATATCGCGGGCCGCGCAGGTCATCGGATCGTTCTGACGGGCAGGCTCGCCTCGGCGTACTTGTGCGCTGCCGCGCAGACGGCGGCCAACCATTGCTCGCGCGACGAATAGACCTCGACGCGCGGCAGCCCGAGCCCGCTCCCTCGCGCCCGGCCCGCCAACTGCGGCGAATAGTCGTAGACGACACCCGGCACCCTCGACGCATCGTGCGGCGACTCGCGCCAGGCGCCGATGAGTCGCGGCGAAGCGTTCCCGTCCTGGGCTTCGAGCGCCAGTTCCTCGGACCCGTTGCGCAGGGCTTCGTTCAGGCGGTCGAGTTCGGTGGCGATGGGTTGGGGGGTCGCGCCCCCTCGCGTGCGCGCACGCACGATGAAACGAACGGATTGATTCTGTTGAAACATGTGTTCACGGGTCAGACTCCACGGGAGGGCGGGCGAGGCAGATTCGAGAGCGCGCGTCCGTGGTGGCGTCCTCAAGAACACAGGAGGGACGAACCCCTCCTTGGAAGTGGCTTAGCGGCGAAGTAGGCCATCGCTCGGCTGAGCGAAGGCGGCGTTGGGGATCGAAGGAACACCACAGCGTACCGTGAGATCGCGCGGGCCCGAGTGATTTCCGGTTCATACTCGGGGAAATCTCGACGGGCAGTCGCTAGGTGGCGTGTGGGAAGGGACTTGGAGCGGGAAGGAATCGCGAGGAAATCGGGGGTTTCGCCCAAGAGGGGGCACCCGGCGACTCATGAGACCGAGAGCGGTGCTGACATCCGTGCTGGGGATCGGGAACCGAGACGGGAGGTGAGAAGATGCAGGGAGTTCTACATATCGCTTGCGAGATTGACTGCATCAGACTGATTCGAACCTGAGACTCGCGGGCGAGGCAACTTGGCTATCTCAACAAGACTTGGCTCGTCGAGGCCCGATGCGTACTCCAGCATTTCACTGAGCGTGTGTCGGCTAGCGGTGCGAGTGTGCGGCCCAAAGTTGATGGGTTTTGCGTTTGTTGTCGTAATCACGACGATAGGGTGCGCCTTTCCAAATCGTTGACGCACCCTATTCAAACACGATCGAATTTGGTAGCCACGGTATCTGATAGTGACGGCACCGCCGGGATCGATGCGGCTGAAAACGCACGCACCTTCGGCCCTAGGACCTTCAGAACCATCCCGAATCCGCCGACCAGATCGGGAGAAATACAATGTGGCACACACATCATGTACTTGGTTGTGGCCGATGTTGCGTATCTGAAGAACAAAGGTCGCATGTGTCTTGGTGGGTGTCTCTACACCAAAAAGTATCGCAAGTTGTGGCGAAGAAGGTGTATCTTGCCGTCGATGCTCTTTGACGCGGAGCACGATGTCAGCGAAGACGTGAATCGTTGTGACTATGAGTGACACGATTGCGATGATCAGCGCTACGGATATGTCCGCCACACGATCCCCCTGATCTCCGCCAATGCTGGCGGACTAATGCGATTCAACCGCCCGGTGCCGCATCTTGCGGCCCGAGGCCAGCAGTGTACCATACCCGTCCATCCCGCGAACAGCACGCCTCCCCCACCTCTGGACCGATAGTCCGATAATGCATGTTATGTTAATCAAGACCCTGCAGATTGACCCCTCTGCGCCGTTCGGCGGGGTTCTGGCCGCGCGGACGGCCGACGGGGTCTGCTTCCTCTCGCTG
>JAUHXM010000085.1 GCA_030426605.1 Phycisphaerae bacterium
CTGCCGAGCTTCCTCGCGACCTCCCGGACCCCGATGTCCGACGCCGCGCTGCTCGCCTTGACCGCCGCGCCCAGATCGAGCTTCTTGAGCCCAAACGCGAGCAACGAGGAGACATACGCCCCGACCTTGCCCTTGCCGCCGGGCTTGATCTTGGTCTTCTTCTTCGGGTTCTCCGCGACGAAGACGTCCGAGCTGCGCAGGAAGCCCTCGAACCCCTCGATGCTCGTCGGGTCCCACCGGAGCCCGTCGAGCCAGAGCTGCATCGCGTACTCGTAGTCCGTCGTCTCGTGGACGGTCTTGGCGCGGTCGAAGAACGCCTGGGCCTTCTTCGGGCTGAACGCCTCTTCGCCGCCCGCGCCGGTGTCCCCGGCGGGCGCACCATTGCCGGTATCAGCCCCCTCGTCGCCTTTCTTTTTTCCGAACATTGCCACGCGACGATCGCTCCTTGGATAGGGGTCAAGCCGGCTCTGGGCCGAGCGGGAGTGTAGGAATCCGGACGTACCGCGTCAGGAGCCGTTCGGGCCGGGTCGCCCGCCCATCGGCAGCTCGACCCACGCCCCCTCGCGGTGCCGCACGACCGTCCCGGTCGCCTCGAAGATCACCTGCTCGGCGATGTTCGTGCAGTGATCCGCCATCAGCACCGCCTGCGACGTGATCTCATGCAGGTCGAACGCGAGATCGACGCTCATCCTCCCGTCGGCGACGCGTTCCTCGGCGTCCCGCAGGATCAGGCTCGAGAAGCTCAGCACCGCCCCCTCGCTCGCCAGAACCACCTTCGCCTTCCCGGCGTCGAGCGTCCCGAAGCACTCGACCGTGTCGCTGATGATCCCGAGCACCGAGTTCGTCATCACACGCGTCGTCTTCGGGAAGGGCGTCGTGCGATCGGAGAGCCCGACGACGGACTCCGCGACGGCGCTCGCCGCGTCCGCGATGCGTTCAAGCTCGTTGTTGACCTTCACGCACGTGAGCACGCCGCGGAGCTGCTGATCGGAAAGCGCCGCCCCGTCCCGGGTCGCCGCGGCGAGGAGCTCGACTGCCGACCGCTCGATCGCGAGATCCGCCTCGTCAACCCGGTCGTCCATGCGGACAACCTCGGCCGCCCCGTCCGCGTCGCGGGCGTACACCGACTCGAACGCCCCCTCGGCCATCGCGCGGACGTCCCCGCCCTGCGCCGAAAGCCGAGCCCGCAGCCCGGCCAGCTTCTCCGCAAACACCTCTGGCGTCGTGGTCATCCGCCTGCTCACCTCGCCCGGATCCCCGGGGGCATCTCCACCCGGCCCGGATCGGTTTCGATCTTCCCTAGCCTATCGTCCCGACCACCCCACCGCACCGGAGGAAACCGCATGCCTTTCGACATTGAGGTCGTTCACGCCCGCCAGATCCTCGACTCGCGAGGGAACCCGACCGTCGAGGTCGAGGTCGGGCTCGCCGGCGGCGCCGTCGGACGGGCCGCCGTTCCCTCCGGCGCCTCGACCGGCGAGCATGAAGCCGTCGAGCTCCGCGACGGCGGAGACGAGTGGATGGGCAAGGCCGTCGCCCAAGCCGTGGACAACGTCAACCTCCGCATCGCCGATGCGATCACCGGCCTGGACGCGCGGGATCAGGGCGACATCGACGCCACCATGATCGAGCTCGACGGGACGCCCAACAAGGCCGAGCTCGGCGCGAACGCGATCCTGGGCGTCTCGATGGCCGTTGCCAAGGCCGCCGCGGACCTCTCCGGGCTCCCGCTCTATCGCTACCTCGGCGGCACGGGCGCGCGGACCCTGCCGGTCCCGATGCTCAACATCCTCAACGGCGGCAAGCACGCCGACAACACGGTGGACTTCCAGGAGTTCATGATCCAGCCCTGGGGCTTCGATGACTTCGGCGAGGCCCTACGCGCCGGCACCGAGATCTACCACGCCCTCAAGAAGGTCCTCTCGACGCGCGACATGTCCACCGCCGTCGGAGACGAGGGCGGGTTCGCCCCCAACCTCAAGGACAACGAGGACGCCCTCAAGGTCATCGAGGAGGCCGTAGACAAGGCCGGCTACACGTGGGGCGAGCAGATCTTCGTCGCCCTCGACCCCGCGACCTCCGAGCTCTGGAACGAGGCCGAGAAGGACGGCAAGACCGGGTACAAGTTCTTCAGCTCCTCGCAGGAGATCATCTCCAGCGATGACCTGATCGCCATCTGGGCCGACTGGTGCAAGAAGTACCCGATCCGCTCGATCGAGGACGGGCTGGCTGAGAACGACTGGGAGGGGTGGGCCAAGCTCACCAGGCAGCTGGGCGACACCGTCCAGCTCGTCGGCGACGACCTGTTCGTCACCAATAAGTCCTTCGTCGAGCGCGGCGTGAAGGAAGGCGCCGCCAACTCTGTCCTGGTCAAGGTCAACCAGATCGGCTCGCTCACCGAGACCTTCGAGACCGTGAACTACGCGATGCGGAACCGCTACTCGTGCGTGCTCTCCCACCGCTCGGGCGAGACGGAGGACGCGACCATCGCCGATATCGCCGTCGCGACCAACTGCGGGCAGATCAAGACCGGCGCCCCGTGCCGGAGTGATCGCAACGCGAAGTACAACCAGCTCATCCGGATCGCCGAAGAGCTGGGCGACCACGCCGAGTACGGCGCGACGACCTGGTGGCGGTAACCCAATGAAAAGAACCCGCGAGTCGCGGGTTCTTGGACGGTTCGACGACCGATGATCAGTCGGCCATTGTTCTCGCGTGATCAGCCCTCGAGATCGAGCGACCCCGACTGACCGCGGTCGTTGAGCTTCAGCCCGGGCACGTCGGAGTTGGTCTCGGGCTCGACCGACGCGAGATGCTCCTTGATGTACTGGATCGTCGCGGCCTTGGGGTTCGCGACGCCGTCGCTCGCCACCAGCGGCTCAAGGATCTGGCTCAGCGTCGTGGTCAGGGTGTCGGCGTCGGTGATCCCGGCGCGGTCCATGAGGATGTTCAGCGTGTGCGTGAGCACGGCTTCGGTCCGATCGGAGATGCCCGAGAGGTTCAGCGGCTCGTCGATGACCTCCTCGCCGGCGGTCGCCGGGGCGACGTTGTCGCTCTTGATCGGGCCGTCGTTGAGCGGTTGGATCTCGGGCTTGATGCGAGCGGGCACGGTCGCGACCTTCTCGACGGTCGGTCGCCCGAGGGCCACCTTGCGGGGGGTCTCGGCGTTCTCCGCCTCGGCGGGCACGTTCAGCGCGTTCGCGCGGATGTTGACCGCACCGACGTACGGTCGGACGGCGGACACGGATGTGGGGTTGATGCTGGCCATGAGGGTTGCCTCCGTGAAGTGGCGTGGTTACCGGTACTGCCTTTCCTGACACGCAACCCCCGTGCCATGATCGCTCGGACGCGTTCGCCGATGAATCTGGAGCACCCCGACCCCAGATCCGGCGTACCCCGCCATGGAGGCCCGTCGATGCCCGACACCCGACCGACCGCTGCCAATCCCTCACGCCCGCTGCTCACCAGGATCGTTGGGGCCGAGGAACTCTGGTCCGGGAGGGCCTTCGACTTCGTCCGCCTGACCGTTCGTGCCCAGGATGGCGTGGAGCGTGACCGCCTCATCGTCCGCCACCCGGGCGCCGTGGTCATCCTCCCCGTGCTGGACACCCCCAGCGGCCCCGAGATCGTCTTTGTCCGCAACGAGCGGCACACGATCAACGCGTGGCTCGACGAGTTGCCCGCGGGCGGGCTCGACGCGGGTGAGGACCCCGAGTTCGCCGCCCGGCGGGAGCTGCGCGAGGAGACGGGGTTTGCCGCCGCAACGCTGACGCCGCTCGGGCGGTTCTATACCACGCCGGGCGTGACGGACGAACTGATGCACGCCTACCTCGCGACCGACCTGGAGGAGGTCGGGCAGGACCTCGAGGACTACGAGGTGCTGACGGTGCACCGCGAGCCGGTTTCCGAGTTCTTTGCTCGTGCCGACTCGGGTGATCTGACCGATGCGAAGACCATCCTGGCACTGCACCTCGCCCGCGCTCGCGGGCTGCTGCCCGGAGCCTGACCCGAGCGGACCCCGATCCGAGATGGCCGACGAACGCTGGGATACCGGGATCGACTACGACGACCACGCCCAGGGGCGGTTCGGGGTTGTCCGGTCCGCCTTCCGGCGCGTCTTCGGCGACGGCGAGAACTTCTTCTCGTGGGGCATCCCGCTCTACAACGCTTGGGGCATCCGCGTCCGTGTCCACGTGACGCTGATCCTGTTCATCGCCGCGACGCTGCTGCGAACGCTCCCGCAGGGCGACTTTGGGTTCAAGTTCGCCCTGCCGTTCACGGTCCTGCTCTTCGCCCTCGTGCTGCTGCACGAGTACGGGCACTGCATCGCGGCACGGCGTGTGGGCGGTGAGGCGGACGACATCATGCTCTGGCCCCTCGGCGGGCTCGCCTCCTGCCGCCTGCGTCAGCACTGGCGCGACCACCTGATCACCACCCTCGGCGGGCCCGCGGTCAACGCCATCCTGTTCATCCCCCTCGCCGTGGCGGTGTACCTCGTGACCGGGCGCCCATCGGCGGTCTTCTTCAACCCCTTCGACCCCGGCAGTGTGCTCGGCGGAACGGTCGGAGCCCAGTGGCCCAGCCGATGGCTCTGGTCGGCGTACTACATCAACGGCGTCCTGCTCGCATTCAACATGCTCCTGCCCATGTTTCCGATGGACGCGGGTCGCGTCGTTCATGCGCTTTTGTGGCGCAAGATGGGCCATGACAAGGCGATGCACCTCGTCACGACCATCGGGCTCGTCACCGCCGGTCTGCTGGGGTTCCTCGCCTTCGCGACCAACGAGATCACGCTGATCCTGATCGGGATCTTCGGCGGGCTCACCTGCTACGCCGAACGCAAACGCCTGCGTCTGCTCGCCACCGGGTGGGACGGCGACCCGTACGTCCCCGCAGGGTTCGAGCCGGGTTCGCCGGAATCCGACCCTGAGTTGACCCGGATCGAACGCGACGCCGCCGTTCAGGCGGAAGTGGACCGGATCCTTGCGAAGATCAGCTCGGAGGGCATGGGGGCGCTCTCACGCAAGGAACGCCGTACGCTCAAGCAGGCCTCCCAGCGGAGCCGAGAAGCGTAACCGGGCCCCGCCCGGTCCGAACAAGCCTCCGACGCACGAACCCGCCCGCTCCCCCCGCCGTATGAGGACGCGCAGCCGACCCCATGGGAATCTACGACCGCGACTACGTCCGATCCGGCCCGAGCCAGGGCACGCACCAGCCGCCGGCGCACCGCGTGGCACGCTTCCGCATGGTGAGCGTGAACACGTGGCTCATCATCATCAACATCCTCGTCTTCGTCGTGCAGTTAAACCTGCCTAAGGGCACCACGTCGCAGTACCTCCTGGGTGATCCGCTGTTCATCTACGGGCACTTCTCGACATTCGAGGGGTTCCAACGTCTGGAAGTCTGGCGGCTCGTCACCTTCCAGTTTCTGCACGCGAACATCACCCACCTGTTCTTCAACATGCTGGGGCTGTGGATCTTCGGCTCCCTCGTCGAACAGTACCTGGGGCGACGCAAGTACCTCGCGTTCTATCTCGTCTGCGGCATCTTCGGCGGGCTCACCTACCTCCTGCTCAACCTGCTGGGCACCGCGGGCGGGCTGAGCTTCCCGGGCGTGCTGCCGAACCACACCTATACGCCGCTCGTCGGTGCTTCCGCGGGTGTGTTCGGCGTCATCATGGCCTGCGCCTTCATCAGCCCGAACTCCGTCGTCCAGCTCCTCTTCCCGCCCATCCCCCTCAAGATGCGCACGATGGCGTACGGCTACGTCGGGCTCGCGGCGTTCAACCTCTTCATCGCCCGCGGCCAGAACCAGGGCGGCGACGCGGCCCACCTCGGCGGCGCCTTCGCCGGGTACTTCTTCATCCGCAACCCCCACCTCCTCACCGACTTCTTTGACCTCTTCAACGACTCCCGAAAGCAGGGCAGCAAGCCCCGCGGGAAACGCGCCGGCAAGCGACCCTCCGAGTCAGACGTCGACCGGGTGCTCGACAAGGTCCGCGCTTCCGGGCTCCACTCGCTGAGCGATCGCGAGAAAGCGGTCCTCCGCGAGGCGAGCCGGTCCAAAAGCGCCTGAGCGCGTAGGATCGCCCGATGCCGGTCGATCCAGCCAGTCTCAAACTCCAGATCCACCCCGCCGCCTGCCTGCGCGAGAAGGCGGCGGTTGTCGAGTCCGTCGATGACGAGGTGCGGGCCGTCGCCGCGCGCATGATCGAGGTCATGAACTCCGCCGACGGCATCGGGCTCGCCGCCCCGCAGGTCGGGCTCGGGTGGCGGATGTTCGTCTGCCACGTCCCCCCGCCCGATGACGCCGCGGGCCCCGAAGACCCGCCGACCGCCTGTGCCGGCCCCGAGGTCTTCATCAACCCCGAGATCCTCAAGTACGAGGGACCGCCCGAGCCGTACGAGGAGGGCTGCCTGAGCTTGCCCGGCATCCTGGGAGAGGTCCGCCGCCCGCCGATCGTCACGGTTCGGGCGATCGACGGGCAGGGCAACACGTTCGAGCGCCGCGCCGGCGGGCTCCTCGGTCGCTGCTGGCAGCACGAGATCGACCACCTCGACGGCGTGATGATCATCGACAAGATGTCCCAGATCAGCAGGCTCAAGAACCGCAGCGCCCTCCGACAGATGGAACGCCGCGGGCGGTAGGATGGGCCTGATGGCGGACCGCATGGACGTGGTGTATTTTGGTTCCGGCGCGTTCGGCGTGCCGACGCTGCAAGCGCTCGCCGATCGTCACACCGTCCGCGCCGTCATCACCCAGCCGGACCGTCCCGCCGGGCGCGGCAAGAAGCTCACGCCCAACCCAATCGCTGCGTTCGCCGCCGAGCACTTGGCTGACGCCGAGCTCCTCAAGCCCGACACCGTCAATGACCCCGAGATCACCGCCCGCGTGCGCGCGTTCCCTGCGGATGCGTGGGTCGTCATCGCGTTCGGGCAGAAGCTCGGGCAGGCGCTGCTTGCCGACCGGTTCGCGATCAACCTGCACGCGAGCATGCTCCCCCGCTGGCGTGGTGCCGCGCCCATCAACCACGCGATCCTCGCGGGCGACGAGGTCACGGGCAACTCCGTGATCACCCTCGCCGACCGGATGGACGCCGGACTCGTGCTGGGGACGTCCGAACGCGTAATCCGTCCGGAGCAGACCGCCGGAGAACTGCACGACGAGCTGAGCGACGACGGACCCGAGCTCGTCCTTCGGGTGCTCGATCAGCACGCTTCGGGAACGCTCGATCCAGTCGAACAGGATGAGTCGCTCGTGACGCTCGCGGGCAAGCTCTCGCGGGCGGACGCGGTGCTCGACTTCACGCGACCCGCGGACGCCTGCCGGGCGCGGGTGAACGGGCTGTCGCCCTGGCCGGGCATTGCCGTTGGCATCGGCGGTCAGCGTGCCAAGCTCGTCCGGGCCCGCTCGCAATCGGGCGAGCCCCAATCCGACAAACAACCGGGGACGCTCGTGGACGCTGCCCGCGGGCTTGTCGCGTGCGGCGAGGGCGTGCTTGAGATCGTCGAGATCCACCCCGCCGGCAAACGCCCGATGGACTGGGCGTCGTACGTGCGCGGCGTGAGCATCAATGACGGCGACACTGTGCAGTCCCCCCCGTCGGAGGGAACGTGAGCCTCACACTCTGGGACATCATGGGTGTGGCGCTCAAGCCTCGGAAGAAGCGCCGCCGACCGAAGCCCCCACCCCGCGACGTCGCGGTCGTACAGCCGCGCCCGGTTCCCTCGAAACCAGCCCCGCCGGGCTCGATGCGGGCGCGGTACGACGAGGTGACGAAGCGCATGCTCGCCCGGCACGGCGTCCGCGTCCGCAAGTGGCGCACCAGCATGTCGGGCGTCGCGTGGCAGGTGACCTACCAGGACGGCACCGTCGCCAGGCTCATCGAGTCACCCAGACCGCGCGGGCCGATGTCCGCCGCGGTCTTCCTGCACGAGATCGGGCACCACGCGATCGGGTTCGGGACATACCGCCCGCGCTGCCTTGAGGAGTACCACGCGTGGAAGTGGTCGCTCGAGCAGATGGAGGCAAACGGGCTCAACGTCACCCCGGCGGTACGCGCACGGATGCGCGAGTCTCTGGAATACGCCGTCGCGAAGGCACGGCGGCGCGGGCTCAAAAAGATCCCCACCGAACTTGCTGCGTACCTCGGCCTGGTTCCTGCGATCGGTCCCGATCAGGGCACCGAGCGTGACGCCCGGCGCGGCGAGCCGATCTCCCACGCGTGAGACTCCGAGGCCGAGGCGTCCGCCCCCAGAGGCGCGTCCGGCGCGTCGAAGTGATACAGCGCCACCGTCGAGCTATCCGCATCGAGCGCCGCCGCGGGCGTGAACGGCTCCGCGTACCGGGCACCCCGCGAGAGACGAATTTCGTCGAGCTCGCCTCGGAACCACATCGCAGGGTGATTCTCGCCCGGGCCGGCACCGAGCATCAACGGTCCGCTCGTTGACGCGAGCCCTCCACGCAAAGCCTGTGTATCGACAGGCTTGCCGTTGACGAACAGCGTTGCTTGTTCGCCGTCGTGCGTGAGCGCGAGGTGCCCCCACCGATCCCACGCCCAGGGTTCGGAGGAGCGCAGCACGGCCTGCATCTGGCCCACCCGAATGATCGCCGCGGGCATCGGGTTGCCCTCCCCGTCGATCATCCAGTACAGCCCGGCGCCATCGCCGGCCCCTTCGAGGTCGAGGGTCGAACACAGCGCCGTCCGCTCGCGCGGGGTCTCGCCGCGCACCCAGCACTCGAGCGTGAACGTCTCGGGCAGCTGGGCGTCGCTTTCGAGGGCGCTCCGCCCGTTCAGCTCGAGCGCGGTGGCGAGCCCGGGATCGGTCTCGCGCGCGCGCAAGCGGTCGGGCACCTGCAATCGCATCGGGATCGGCATCTGCTGTGCGAGCCGTGCGACTTCACCGTTCTCCATCGTGTAATTGACCCCGACGCGGACATGATCGCCCGGGCGTTCGCGTCCAACGGTGCCGCCGAGGACCGACATATTCCACTCGAGCGACTCGCCGGGCTCGAGCGTGCCGTCCACGCGATCCGGGCTGAACGACGCCCCGACGCTCGTCGCCGTCGAGACGGAGTAGGGCAGCCGGCGGTCGGTCGGATTCGTCAGGCGGACGACCACCGTGCCGTCGAGCGATCCGTTCGGCGTCGCGCCGACGAGCCCAGCGACGGACGCCCACCCGCCCGATGCGAGGGCCCGCACACGGTCCACTTCCTCGCCCGATTGCCAGTCGTGCGCGCGTACGCCCGGTCTGTCTGCCGACGGGCTGGTCGGGATAATGACGGGCGTGACCTCGCCCCCTCGTACGCGAACCATCGTCACATGTGGCCACGAGTACGACGCGCTCTGCGGCTCCGACGACCGCCCCACGACGGGGCCGAGGGTGTAGTACGACACCGAGTCTCGCCGGCCGTCGCTCCGGTAGCAGCGGGACGAGGATGCGAACACCGCCGCGGGGCGTCGGTCACCCGCGAGCGTCGCGTGCACGCGATCCCACGCGTCGCCCGGCTCGTTCCAGAGGTCCCGGTGCGTGAAAATCAGGAGGGTCGTCGCGTCGGAGTTGGCTAACGTCTCGCCCAACCATGCGATTTGCTCGCCCGTCACAGCGCCCGTGTGCGGGTCGTTCGTGTCGAGCGCCACGACGAGCGCCGAGTGGTACTCGAACGCGTACCAGCGTGGCCCGAACCGCTCGGCGTACATCGTCGCGCGGTCGGGGTCCGTGTTGCCCGCCGCGTCCACGAACGAGCTCACGCCCGGCACCGGGTACCACGGCGCCCCGAGTTCGCCCAGTGCTCCGATCGTCGCGTCGGCCTCCTGGCCCCACCGCTCAACCGATCGAGGCGCCGAGATCAGGTTCCCGGTCGTCATCACGAAGCTGGGACGCAGGGCCGTCACCGCGTCCAACGCACGCGTCAATTCCTTCGGGACGGCGGGTATCGCTCGGTCGGGAAGCCGCGGCCGTGCTGGCTGGCCCGTCTCGACCAACTCCCCGAGCACCACGAGATCGAACCCGGGCTCGGTCTCCGGCGCGGTCAGCTGAACCGACGATGGCGTCCCGCTGAGGTCCGGCGCTGCCGACGCGGCGCTCGGCGAGCACATCAGCAACGCGACGGAACCGAACCGTGTCATTCGTGTGAGCAATCGCATCCGCGCAGGATACCCCGCACGAAGACACTCTGACGCGGGCGCGTATGTCCCACTGCGGGGGGGTGATACGATCGACCCATCGCGACCGGCACACACACCCGCAGGTACGACGTCACCCGCACAGGACGGACCCACCCGATGAGCCCGGGCGACGAGGCCACACACGAGACTCTGACCGGGCCCCGCTGCGCCGCGCGTTGGGCCGAGATGATCGGCGTGTTCTTCGGTCTCCCCGCGCTGGTCGCCCTCTTTGTCGATCCGGCCCGCCGACTCGATACCGCCCTCGCATCGGTCGGCATCGCCGAGCTCACCCCGCCTGGGTTCAAGCGTTTCACCGTGATGCTCCCGATTCTGATTCTGTTCTCGATCGTGATCGCGTTTGTGCTCGTCTTCGCGAGGTCGTTCCCAACGCGGAAGCTCTGGAACTGGGGTGATTGCCGCGTGGAGTTGCCTCGGATCGTGGGCTGGTTCGTCCTTGGCGCGGTGCTGCTTCTGGGCCTGGCGTACGCCCTCCACACCTGGACGGACGTGATGCTCGTCCGCTCGCGCGGCGGCGAGGTCGGATCGACATTCCTCAACCTCCCACGCAACAACCTCCCGCTCATCATCGCGATCGGGCTCATCTACCCCTGGTTCAGCGCCTATCCGCAGGAGATCACCCACCGGGCCTTCTTTTTCCACCGCTACCGCCCGATCCTCCCCGGCCGGTGGTCCATGATCGGCGTCAGCGCCGTCGCCTTCGCCTGGCTGCACGCGCCGTTCTGGAACTGGATCGCCCTCGCGATCACCTTGCCCGGCGGCGTGCTCTTCGCCTGGACGTATGACCGGACGCAGTCCGCCCTGGCCGCGGGCATCGAGCACGGACTCTACGGGTGGTGGTGCTTCTTTACGGGGCTCGGGTTCTTCGTCTACGCTGGCTCCCTCGGCGCGTAGCGTCGTTCGCAACAGGCCCATGACACACAAGGCGGACATCGCGATTGTCGGCGCGGGCGCCGCCGGGCTCATGACCGCCATCACGGCGGGTCGCGCGCTCCGAGGTACCGGGGCGCGGATCGTGCTGATCGATGGATCACAACGCGTGGGCGTCAAGATCCTCGTCGCCGGCGGCGGGCGTTGCAACGTCACCCATCACGCCGTAGACGAACGCCAGTACGCCGGCGGGTCGCGCAACACCGTCCGCCGCGTCCTGACCGCGTTCGGCGTGGATCACACCGTTGCCTTCTTCGCCGAACTCGGCGTCGAACT
This sequence comes from Phycisphaerae bacterium, assembly GCA_030426605.1. GTDB lineage: Bacteria > Planctomycetota > Phycisphaerae > Phycisphaerales > UBA1924 > BQJQ01. The sequence goes on from JAUHXM010000085.1 coordinate 11,394, forward strand.
TAAACGCGAGCCCACCGGCAAGCTCTTCCCCGTCACCGACGACGCCCACACCGTGCTCGACGCCCTGCTCGGCGAGGTCGATCGCGTCGGCGTCGAACTGCTGCACCCGTGGCGCGTTGGCGCGGTCGAGCGAACTCCAGCCGGGACGTTCGCGGTCCGGCGCGGAGACAGCGAGGACATCATCGTGACGCCACGGGTCGTGCTCTGCACGGGGGGCTGCGCGCTGCCCCGCTCTGGCTCGGACGGCGCCGGGTACGACATCGCCCGCGCTCTCGGGCACGGCGTCACCGATCGCATCTTCCCCGCGCTCGTCCCGCTCGTCACCGGGCATGACGCATCGTGGATCCGGGATCTTTCGGGTGTCAGCGCCCGCGTCCGCGTGGAGGTCCGCGCCGGCTCGGGCAAACGCCTTGCTCAGTTCGAGAACGACCTGCTGTGCACCCACTTTGGGCTCTCCGGGCCCGCGGCCATGGACGCCTCACGATGGCTCACCGACGCCCGGGCCAACGACCCTGACGCGAGCCTCGTCATCGCGTGGATACCCGGCAAGACCTTCGAGCAAGCCGAATCCGAGCTCAAGGGCCTCGGCAAGACCACGGCGCTCGCGTGGTGCCGGGGTTTTCTGCCCGAACGCCTCGCCCGCGCGATCTGCGAGCAATCGGGCGTGGACCCGTCACTCCCCGGCGCTCGGTTGACGCGCGACGCCCGCCGCACGCTCGCACACGGATTGGTCGGGATGCCCATCGACATCGCCGGCGACCGCGGGTTCACCCACGCCGAGGTCACCGCGGGCGGGGTTCCCCTCGACGAGATCGACCCGAAGACCATGCGGAGCCGCCGATGCGACGGCCTCTGGCTCACCGGCGAGATCCTCGATGTGGACGGCCGCATCGGGGGTTTCAACTTCCAGTGGGCTTGGGCGACCGGCGCGATCGCGGGCAACGCGCTCGCCCGTTCATGCACGGCCGCACCATGACGGCGTGCTTCAGCCGCCCGGCTTCGCCACGTGCTGATCGAGCATGATCTGGTTGCCGTCCGGGTCCGCGAGCACGATGTGCGCCGGGCCGGTGCTCTCCGGGTCCGCCTCGAGCAGCAGCGTGAGCCCCGCCGCTTTGAGCCTCGCCTGGATCGATCGGACGTCCTCGAACGATTCCGCCTCCTGCTTCGATGCGTCCCAGCCCGGGTTGAACGTCAGGATGTTGTCCTTGAACATGCCCTGGAACAGCCCGATCGTGGCCGATCCGTTCTGGAGGATCAGCCAGTTCTGGTCCGCGTTGCCGCCGACCTGCTTGAACCCGAGGTGCTCGTAGAACGCCCGCGAGGCGTCCAGGTCCTTGACCGCGAGACTCACCGAGAACGTGCCGAGATCCATGTCATTCCCCTTGTGCAGCCGGTCTGCCGCCGAGCCCATCGCGATCCCGAGCGAGCCGGCAAGCACCATCCCGATCAGGCACGCCGCAGTTCTTCCACGCATCTATGCTGCCCTTTCGATCGTCGGGCACGGGCGTACGGATCACGCCGGTGCCCTCGTCGGCAGAGTGTGCCCGATCGAGCCCGATCGTGCTTGACAGATCTTGCGGACCTCGCCGTGCCCGAGACCCCGACCACCCAAGCCGATTACATCAACCGCGTGAACCGCGCGATCGATCACGTGGTGACAAACCTCGATCGCCCGATCCGCCTCGACGAGCTCGCCCGGGTCGCCCGCTTCTCGCCGTTTCACTTCCACAGGGTCTTCCAGGCGATCGTCGGGGAGACGCCCGGCGCATTCGTCAAACGCGTGCGTCTGGAACGAGCCGTCTCGATCATGGCCCACAACCCCGCCCGGCCGCTCACGCAGGTCGCCCTCGACTGCGGGTTCGCGTCCTCCGCCGACTATTCACGCAGCTTCAAGCAACGCTACGGCGAGCCACCCAGCGCGTTCGACCTCGAATCGTGGCGTTCGAACAAGCGGTCCGAACTCGACGCGCTCATCGAGCAATCCGACGCCGACTTCCGCGTCGAACGACACGCCCCCGGCGAGAACCCGGACGGCTTTGCCGCTGAGATCCGCGATCTTCCCGCACGCACCATGGCCTACCGCCGCGTGCTCGACCCGTACCGCCCAAACGTCGTCAACGGCGCCGCGGCGGAGCTCGTCGCGTGGGCGGAGCAGCACGGGTTCGCCGACAACGCCTGGTACGGGTACATGTGGGACGACCCCGAGGTCGTCGAACTCAAGGACTGCCGGTACGACGTCGCCGTCGAAGCGCCCGGTGCCCGGCCCGCGGGCGAGGTCGGGCGCGCCGACTTCCCAGCCGTGCGCGTCGCGGAACTGACCATCCGCGGCGGCATCGACCTTGAGATCCGTGCCCTCGACTGGCTCTACAAGACCTGGCTGCCCGCGAGCGGGTACGTGCCGGAGGATCAGCCGTGTTTCGAGGCGTGGATCGGACGCCCCTTCGAGCACGGGCTCGAGCACTTCGAGCTTGCAATCCAGCTGC
>JAUHXM010000086.1 GCA_030426605.1 Phycisphaerae bacterium
GTCGGCAGCTTCACCACCGGGCTCGACTCGATCGACCACAACCTCTACATCCGCGACGGCTACATCTTCATGGCCAACTACCGCTCGGGCCTGCGTGTATTCGACGCGAACACCGACCCGCTGAACCCGACCGAGATCGCGTACTTCGACTCGTTCCCAGGTTCGGACTCCGCTTCGTTCAACGGCGCGTGGTCGAACTACCCCTACTTCCCCTCGGGGAACGTGATCCTGTCGGACATCGAGCGCGGCCTGTTCGTCCTCCGCATCGACGCGCTGGACCTCGAGCGCCTCGATCTCGAACTCGCGTCCTCCGCGCCCGAGCTTGTCTCGCCCAACGGAGTGGACACGATCACCCTCGATGTTGAAGAGATCAACCTGACCGCCGACGGCGCGACCGCCGAGATGGTCTTCACCGACACCTCGGGCACCACCACCGTGCTCGGCTCGCCCGGCGCCGTCCCCGGCACGTTCGACTTCACCTTCCCGACCGCCGACTGCGGCGACGCGTCGTACTACTTCACCATCGACGACACGCTCGGCGAGACGTTCACCCTCCCGGGCAACGCCCCGTCGGACGTCTTTACGACCGTGATCGCGGACGGCATCGCGACGGAGTTCGCCGACAACTTCCAAACGAACACCGGCTGGGCCGTGTCCGGCTCCGCCGCCGACGCCGGCTCGGGCCGCTGGCAGCGCGGGGTTCCCGGGGGCGACGGCTCACGCGGCGATCCGCCCACCGACGGCGATGGCTCGGGCGCCTGCTACATCACCGGCAATGGCGGCGCCGGCTCGAACACCGACGTGGATGCGACCACCATCCTGACCTCGCCGGCGTTCGACGTCTCGGCGATGCCCGAAGCGGTCATCAGCTTCCAGGCGTGGTACAACAACGCCGCGGGCTCGAACCCGGGCGTCGAGTCCATGTCGGTCCAGATCTCGAACAACAACGGCTCGACCTGGTCCGCCCTGGACACCATCGGGCCGGGCGGCTCGGAAGCATCCGGCGGGTGGCTGCCCTACGCGTACCGCGTCGCGGACTTCGTGTCCCCGACCGCCAACGTCCGCGTCCGCTTCACCGCGACGGACAACATCGGCGCGGTCGTCGAGGCGGGCGTGGACGACTTCGAGGTCTTCGAGTACGTCTGCGATCCCGCCGTGGTCTGCTTCAGCGACTGCGACGGCAACGGCGCCCTCAACGTCGATGACGTGGACTGCTTCGTCGCCGGCTTCCTGGGCAGCGACCTCGCGACCGCCGACTGCGACGGCAACGGTGCTCTCAACGTGGACGACATCGACTGCTTCGTCGCCGGCTTCCTGGCCGGTTGCCCCTAACTCGCGGCACGATCGGCTGAACCCAGCCTGACCGACACCCCCACGACCCCCGCTCACGCGGGGGTCGTTTTTTGTCACCGGGTTACGGTGCCGGGTCGCACCCGTTGAGGAACCCGCTGACGAAGAGCGTGACGTCGTCGTTGTCCGTGTCGTCGTCGCCGTCCTGGTCGGCGCTCGCGTCGCCGGCGAGGTAGGCGTTCACGAAGCGCTCGAGGTCGTCGAGGTTGCGCGCGCCGTTGCCGTCGATGTCCGCGGGGCAGGCGAGGGCCACGAGCTCGATCGCGTGCGTGCCGCCGTCGATCGCGCGCAGGCGGACGGTGCTCAGCCCGGACGCAAAGTCACGCAGGAACGCGCCCGCCGCGGGCTCGAAGACACCGGGCGCGCGCGTCGGCATGACGCTCATCTCGGTCTCGGCGGACCCGTTGATCGAGACGCCCACGCGCTCGCCGCCCGACGCCGAGCCGGCGCGGAGGATCACGCGCAGGCGGACCGGCGCGTCGGCGCGGATGAGATACTCGAACGTGTCGCCCGCCGCGATGCCGTCGAGCGCGGGCGAGGCGGACACCCAGTCCGGCGCGCGCAGCGTGTGCCGGCGCGCGTCCACCCCGGCGGGCATGCGCGTGCCCGCGGTGATCGCGGGCATAGGCAACGACTGCACGACGTCGATCGCCGCGATCTTGGGCGTCGTCTCGGCGCTGAGGTCTTCCGTGAGCGGGAACGTGCCCGCGTCGGTCGCGTACGACCCCGCGCCGGCGACGGACCACGCGAGCATGCCCCCGCCGTCGGCGACCCAGCTGCGAACGGCGTCGGCGCACAGGCTCCCCATCGCGGGCGAGAGCGCCGCCTCACGCTTCGCGTCGATGTTGTTGGGTCCCGCGGTGTCGGGCCCGGCGCCCGAGGCGAGCATCTCGACGCCGAAGTACGCCGCCTGCGACGCGAGGATCTCCAGGTCCTGCGAGCCCGACCACCTCTCGAGCCCAAGCTCGAGCGCCGCGATGACCTCGTCGGCGTTCAGCGTCGGGTCGGCGTCGAGCCCCTGCATGTCGATGAGGGGAGCCGCCGCGACACCGTAGACGAACGCACCGGGATCGCCGTGGACCGCCTCGATATAACGCATCGCCTCGACGAACTGAGCGGCGTCGTCCGCCTGCGCCGCGACCACCGGGCGCACGCGCGTGATGAGGGTGTCCGCGCCGAACTCGTCCTCGAAGATCTGCCCGAGACGCACCGCCTGCGCGCCGACCCGCCGGGCCGCCCACGCGTCCGGGTCGTCCGACCCGTCGTAGTCGAGGGGGACGGTCCCCGCGTTCACCTCGTCCGCCGCCCGGTCGCGGTTCCACTGGCGCTGCGTGTACGCCGGGTTCCAGAGCTCGCTGGAGTACTCGACGTAGACGCTCAGCGCCGGGTCGAGCTGATCGCGGACGAGGCGCGCCAATTCGCGGACATAGTCGTCCGTCGCCATGTGGGGCACGTTGATCCACAGGTCCGTGCCGGCGAGGTTCGCGAGCGCCAGGACCGCCTCCCACGGCGCGCCCGCGGCGGTCGTGAACCGCGGGTCCGTCGGCAGCGCCCGATCCGCCCAGTCGGCGACCGGGTGATCGTTCACGCGCGTCCACGCCCCAACGCGGAGGGTGTCGAACCGCGACACATGGTCGAGGTAGGCGTCGGTGAACGTCGGATCGAGGTTCGTGCCGGGGCGGACGGCGGTGATCTCGCGCGCCCCGCCGTCGGTGAGCAGGACGCCCAACGCCAGCTGATCGCCGCCCTCCGGGAAGTCGTAGAGGACCGTGACGCGCCCGGTGCCGGGGTCACGGATGACCGAGCGCACGCGCCCGGGCGACTCGAACGGCTGGACGAAGGGCAAGGCGTCGGCGTTGAACTCGATGCGGTACGTCCCGCCGAGCCCGCTCACGCCCTCCATGTCCGTGAACAGGACAATGCCGAAGTCGTCGGCGGGCCACCCGTCGGCGTCGAGGGGCGGCGGTGCGGTGAGGTCGAATGGGTTGAGCGGGTCGCCGAACGGCGCCGCCTGGCGGACCAGATCGCGGAACGCGAGGTCGCGCGTGCTCGTTGAGATCTGCTGGGTGTTCGCGCCCACGGTGGCGGGTGCCGCGCGGGCGCTACCGGCGAGGACCACAAGAGACGCGATCGCGAAACCGAGCCCTGAAGATGCCATGCCGCCCTCCGTTCGTCGCGGCCAGCCTCGTCCCTGCGGGTGGGCCGGGTGAAACCCCCGGCTCGCGGGACCGCTGCGCCTCGGCGCTCAGATCGGCAGAACCGGGGCGGCGGTCACCACAAACAGCCTCCAGAACCCGAGCCGCGGCGGCCAGCGCACCCGGTTCGTGGGCGACGGCCGGGAGCCGACACTCGGTCCGGTTCGCCCAAGGTCCCATCGCATTCCCTGTTTCGGGGATAATTTCGCCCGAATAACCATCGGTCCGGCGATCTCGGATGAATCGGATTGCCCCCGATCGCATCCGGGGGCATGTTGGGTCCGTATTGACGGGCGTGTGCCCTTGAGGGCACGTTCTGAGGGGGTTCTCCCCGGACTCGTGGGGTCGATCCTTCAAAATTCAGCCTCGGGTGTCGTGTCGTGATGCCCTGGGTGTGGGTGACTCCCGGTGGCGCCGTCGGCGTCTCGAAACATCAGGCGGGCCGACCCGCCGCAGACGGAGAGGGACAGGCATGCGGATTCAGTCGTTCACGAAGGCGTCGATCGCGGCGCTGACGATGGGGTGCGGCGTCGCGATGGCGGCACCCATGGATACGCCCGAGTCGATCTCGGGCCCCGAGGCGCTCTTCCAGCGCACGATCGCCAGCGAGCTCATGAAGATGCTCCCGGTCGAGGCGCAGCAGGAGATCCGCGCGGCCAAGGCCGTGGGCACCGAGGCCCAGCTACTCTCGGGCGCGGGCGTGCTCGTGCTCGACGAGCGCTACGACAAGATCGCGCACTGGGTGTCGCCCGAGGACTACGCCGTCATCGACGACGTGTACCTCGACATCCTGGCGCGCATCGCGGACGATCACGCGGCGGGCAAGCTGAGGCCCGCGTTGTGTTTCACCCCGGGCACGCCCCACGAGGTGATCCAGGCGTTCGACATCGCGTACAAGGCTCAGCAGCTCCGTTACCAGCCGACCTCGCCCTGGTCGTCCACGGCGATCGACGGCGCGACGGGCGGCAACGGCAGCCCGATCAACCTCACCTACTCGTACGTCCCGGACGGCACGTTCGTGCCGGACCTCATCGGCGGCGTGTCGGGCAACTCGCAGCTCTTCGCGTGGCTCAACGGCGTGTACGGCTCGCCCGCGACGTGGCAGCCCCTGTTCGACCAGGTCTTTGACCGCTGGGCGCAGCTGTGCAACATCACATACACCTACGAGCCCAACGACGACGGCTCGAACCTGAACACCGGCGCCGGCGTCGTCGGCGTGCGTGGCGACGTCCGCATCGCCGCGATCCCGATCGACGGCAACTCGGGCATCCTCGCCTACAACAACTTCCCGAACGACGGCGACATGGTCTTTGACGCCTTCGACTCGTTCTACAACAGCACCGGCGGCGGCAGCATCCGCTTCCGCAACGTCACCGCCCACGAGCACGGGCACGGCATCGGCATGCTCCACGTCTGCCCCGCCAACGCCACCAAGCTCATGGAGCCCTTCATCTCCACCGCCTACGACGGGCCCCAGATCGATGACATCATCCACGGGCAGCGCAAGTACGGCGACCTCCTCGAGCCCAACGACAACGCGGGGTCGATGCGGGTGAGCAGGTCGCCGGTGGTGTCGTCGAACACGTCGACGACCGCTTCGCCCGCCGCGGGTCCCGCCTACCAGCAGGGCACGCAGACGCAGGCCTGCAATTCGGGCACGCTGACCGACTACGACATCATCCACGATCTCCAGTTCGAGCTCATCGCGTCGGACGGCTCCACCGTGCTCGACTCGGCGAACAACAACCCCGCCGGCGATCCCGAGGTCTTCGTGACCGACATCGCCAGCCCGGGCACCTACTACCTCCGCCTGACGGGCGACAGCACCAACGACTGCCAGGTCTACACGATGCTGATCCAGGGCTCGAACCCGCCCTTCATCGGCCCCTCGATCAACGTCCCGGCCGCCCCGACCATCCTTGATCCGGGCGTCGCGACGACGTTTGACGTGAACGTCAACGCAAACCAGGACACCATCGTCGGCACGCCGCAGATGTTCTACCGCTTCGACGGCGGTGCGTACCAAGCCGTGAACCTGGCCAGCCAGGGCGGCAGCCTGTACGAGGCGACCATTCCCGGCGCGAGCTGCGGCGACACGCCCGAGTTCTACATCGAGGCCGTCGGGCAGACCGTCGGGTCCGTCTTCGACCCGCCCCAGGGCGCCGCGGGCCCGTACACGGCGACCGTCGGCACCGAGGTCGTCGCGTTTGACGACAACTTCGAGTCCAACATGGGCTGGACTGTCTCTGGCACCGCGACCGACGGGCAGTGGCAGCGTACAACCCCGACACAGGGCGGCGACGGGCGCATCTCCGACCCGGCCGACGACGCCGACGGGTCCGGGCAGTGCTACATCACCGACAACGGCGCCGACAACTCCGACGTTGACGGCGGCAACACCATCCTCACCTCGCCCGTCTTCGACCTCTCGGCCCTGCCCGACGCGGTCGTCTCCTACTACCGCTGGTTCGACAACAACGAGGGCGGCGACGCCTCCAACCCCTTCACCGAGATCTTCCAGGTTGAGATCTCCGACAACGGCGGGTCCACCTGGACCAACCTCGAGACCGTCGGCCCGACCGGGTCCGAGGTTTCCGGCGGGTGGTTCTTCGTCTCCTACAACGTGGCCGACTTCGTGAACACCACGGCCAACGTCCGCGTGCGGTTCATCGCCAAGGACGACGTCGGCACCATCGTGGAAGCCGGCGTGGACGGGTTCAACATCGGCGCAACCTCCTGCGAGGACCCGGCGACCTGCTTCGCCGATTGCGACGGCAACGGGTCGCTCAACGTGGACGACATCGACTGCTTCGTCGCGGCGTTCCTGAGCAGCGACCTCGGCGGCGCGGATTGCGATGGCAACGGCACGCTGAACGTCGATGACATCGACTGCTTCGTGGCCGAGTTCCTCGCCGGGTGCCCCTGACCCGCACGGGCTGAGCCCTCTGTTCTGACCGCACGGCCGCGCCCCTCCGGGGGCGCGGCCTTTTTCGTGCGCGGAGACGAGCCCGGCACGGGGTTTCACCGACTACTGTTCACGAGCCATGAGTTCCCGGTTCCTCGATCACCTCGGCAAGCGCGTGCTCGTCTTCGACGGCGCGATGGGCACCGCCACGCACGATCTCGATCTGGACACAGACAAGGACTACTGGGGGTGCGAGAACTGCACCGACGTACTGGCACTCTCGCGCGCGGACGCGATCCAGCGGATCCACGAGGGCTACCTCGAAGCGGGCGCTGATTGCGTGGAGACCAACACGTTCGGCGGGATGCCGCACGTCCTGGCGGAGTTTGACCTCGCCGACCGCGCCGAGGAGCTGTGCAAGGCGGCCGCCGAGACGGCCCGCGCGGCGTGCGACACGTACACGACGGCGGACAAGCCGCGGTTCGTGATCGGCTCGCTGGGACCGGGGACGAAGCTCGGCTCGCTCGGACAGATCACGTGGCGCGAGCTGCACGACTCGTACAAGACCGCGGCGTCCGGGCTCATCGCGGGCGGGGCGGACGGGCTGATCATCGAGACCTGCCAGGACCCGATGCAGGTGAAGGCGGTCATCAACGCCTGCCTGGGCGCGATCGAGGCGCACGGCAAAACGCCCGACGACGTGCCGATCCTCGTCTCGCTCACGATCGAGACGATGGGGACGATGCTCGTGGGCGCCTCGATCGAGGCGGCGTGCTCCATCCTTCGGGGCTACCCGATCGCGGGCCTGAGCCTGAACTGCGCGACGGGCCCGACGGAGATGGCCGAGCCGCTCGCGTTCATGAGCAAGCACTGGGATGGCCCGATCGGGTGCATCCCGAACGCCGGGCTGCCGGTGCTCGTCGATGGGCGCGCGGATTTCCCGCTGCGCGCGGGGCCGTTCGCCGAGGCGCTCAGCGACTTTGTGGACAAGTACGGGCTGAGCTACGTCGGCGGGTGCTGCGGCACGACGGGCGAGCACATCCGCCGCCTCGCTTCGAAGATCGACGGTCGGCCAGCCCCCTCGCGAGAGATCGCCCCCACCGCCGCGGGGTCCAGCTCGCTCTTCACGCCGACCGATCACCGGCAGGACAACTCGATGCTGCTGGTGGGCGAGCGGTGCAACGCGTCGGGCTCGCGGGCGTTCAAGAAGCTGCTCGAAGAAGAGGACTGGGAGGGCGTCGTCTCGCTGGCGCGGAAGCAGGTGCGCGAGGGCGCTCACGTGCTGGACGTGAACGTGGACTACGCCGGCCGCGACAACGCGGCCGACATGCGCACGGTCGTTGCGCGCCTCGCCCGCGAGGTCGATGCGCCGCTGATGATCGACTCGACGCAGATCAAGAACTTTGCCGCGGGCCTCGAGGCGGCGCCGGGCAAGTGCATCATCAACAGCGCCAACTTTGAGAACGGCGAGGAGCACTTCGACGCCGTCTGCAAACTCGCCAAGACGCACAACGCCGCCCTCGTCATCGGCACGATCGACGAGGACCCGGACAACGCGATGGCCCGGACCGCCGAGCGGAAGCTCGCGATCGCGACGCGCGCGATTGAGCGTGCGACGTCGCTCCACGGGCTCGCGGTCGAGGACATCTTCATCGACCCGCTGGTTCTCCCCGTTTCCACGGGCATGGACGCGGACCGTCGCAGCGCCGCCGAGCTCGTCGAGGGCACGCGCCGGATCGCCGAGCGGTACCCGACGGTCCAGATCACCTGCGGCCTCTCCAACGCCTCGTTCGGGCTCAACCCCGCCGCCCGCGTCGTGCTCAACTCCGTGCTGATGCACGAGCTCGAAGAGGCGGGCATGACCAGCGCGATCGCGCACGCCGCCAAGATCATGCCCCTCGCCAAGATCGACGACGAGCAGCGCGACGCCGCCCTCGCGGTGATCTACGACAAGCGTCACGAGTCCGTCGGCGGGACCGGTCTTCCCGAGGGCGTCACCGACACCGACTTCGACCCCCTCCAGCACCTCATCGATCTGTTCGTTGATGTGAAATCGATCGCCGAGACGGGCCCGAGCCTCGCGGACATGCCGCTCGAGGAACGCCTGCGCCACCACATCATCGACGGCGAGAAGGACGACCTCGCCGCCTCGCTCGACGAGGCGATGGCGAAGTACACGCCGCTCGCGATCATCAACGATCATCTCCTGGACGGCATGAAGACCGTGGGCGAGCTCTTCGGCTCGGGGCAGATGCAGCTGCCGTTCGTGCTGCGCAGCGCCGAGGTCATGAAGGCCGCCGTCGCGCACCTCGAGCCGCACATGGACCGCGTCGAGGGGCAGACCAAGGGCACGATCGTCCTCGCGACGGTCAAGGGTGACGTCCACGACATCGGCAAGAACCTCGTGGACATCATCCTCACCAACAACGGCTACACCGTCCACAACCTGGGCATCAAGCAGCCGATCGGCGCCATCCTCGACGCCCTCGATCGCACCGGGGCGGACGCCGTGGGCCTGTCGGGCCTGCTCGTGAAGTCCGTCAACGTGATGGAGGAGAATCTCAAAGAACTCAACGAACGGGGAATCAAAACCCCTGTCCTCCTCGGCGGCGCAGCCCTGTCCCGCTCCTATGCCGAGGGCTACCTCCGCGACATCTACGAGGGGACCTTGCTCTACGGGAAGGACGCCTTCGAGGGCCTGCGCATCATGGACCACCTCGCCGCGGGCGACCTGGACACGATCCGCGCCGAGATCACCGAGCGCCAGGAGAAACGCTCCGACGCCAAGAAAGCCCACGACGAGCAACGCGCCGCATCATCCTCACTCGCCCCCGCATCGGAGCGGGCCGAGGTGCGGGCGGCTTCGGATGCCACCGCCGTCGCCGAGGCGCCCGCCCGCTCGGACATCGCCCGCGACAACCCCGTGCCCGACGCGCCCTTCTGGGGCTCGCGCATCGTCGAGGACATCCCGCTGACCGACGTCTTCGCGTACATCAACCCCACGGCGCTGTTCAGCGTTCAGTGGCAGCTCAAGCGCGGCAAGAAGTCCAAGGCCGACTACGAGCGCGAGCTCGAGGACGTCGCCAAGCCCGTATTCGAGCGCCTCAAGCGCCAAGCGGTCGCCGACGGGTTCCTCACCCCCAGGGTCGTCTACGGCTACTTCCCCGCCTGCTCCGAAGGCAACGACCTCGTCGTCCTCAGCCCCGACGGCCCCGACTGGAAGAACGCCCCCGAACTCGAACGCTTCACCTTCCCCCGCCAATCGACGCGCCGCCGCCTGTGCATCTCCGACTTCTTCCGCACCCGCGAAGAGTGCGAAGTGCTGGGCAAACCCGATGTACTCGGGCTCACCTGCGTGACGATGGGCCCGAAGGTCTCCGAGCTCGCCGCCGAGCTGTTCAAGAACAACGACTACACGGAGTACCTCTACGTGCACGGGCTGGGCGTTGAGTCCGCCGAGGCGCTCGCCGAGCTCTGGCACCGGCGCATGAGACAGGAACTCGGCTTCGGGCACGAGGACGCGGCCACCAAGAGCGAACTCTTCCAGCAGAAGTATCGGGGCTCGCGATACTCCTTCGGCTACCCCGCCTGCCCGGACATGTCCGACCAGGACAAGCTCTGGCGCCTCATCGACCCGTCGCGCATCGGGTGCGAGCTGACCGAGAACTGGCAGATCGACCCGGAGCAATCCACGAGCGCGATCGTCGTCCACCACCCCGAGGCGAAGTACTTCAACGCCTAGGCCGGACTTTTGCCCAGTTTGACACACAGGCCTCGATCCGAGCACATTTTTGTGTCTCGCGCTCAACCGTCGGCCGGGAGACGGGGTATGGATACATGCCCGATCCGGGCACCAGAGAGACCTGAGGGAGATACCTGATGTACCGAGTGACCATGGCCCTGGCGATCGCCGCGGCGACCGGTTCCGCGACCGCCGCGGAGACCGTCGTCTTCGACAACTTCAACGACAACGGGTGGTTCACGCCCTTCGACAGCTCGACCTCCTCGGACGTCCGCTACGGCGACTCGGGCTGGATCGGCACCGGCGCGTCCGCGCCCGAGACCCTCACGCGGATCGAGCTCGGGCTCGTCACCGTCGGCGGGTCGTTCCAGGGCTCGACGGACCTGCTCTTCTCGTTCCATGACGGCTCGGCATCGGGCCTCGTCTTCGGGTCGGGCGCCGAGCTGTGGTCCACGGTTGTCACGATCGACCTGCCGCAGACCGACGGCGGACCAACAGACCCCAACTTCTTCACCGTCTCGATCGACCTGCCCGGCATCCAGACGCTCGGCGGGTTCAACAACATCGGGTGGGCCGTCGGCGTGGACAACTACAACTTCGACGGCACCCTCGGGTTCCAGGCGGCGTCGGCGAACGCCCAGACCGCCGGGTTCTACACCGTCAACGCCTCGTCGTACGACGGCACCAACTGGTCCCTCTTCTCCTTCGGCGGGGACCCGGTGACCGGCGTCGCGAACTTCGTGACAACCGTCTACACCCCGGCTCCCGGTGCCGCGGGCGTCCTGGCGCTGGCGGGGCTCGCCGCGACACGTCGGCGTCGCTGATCGATCGCACGCACATCTCCCCGAAGGGCCGCCCGGTGGGTCGGCCCTTTTTTGTGCGCCCGTGCCGTGTGACGGGCCCCGGCCGCGTCCGCCTCGGTTATCCGCTCAACCCCCCGGCCCCGCCCGCCGATGACCACCGCGATGTCCGTCGGTGCCATCAGCTCGGCTTCTGGTCTGCCTTTGTCGCGTGCGCTCATGGGCGTGCTCAAGGGCCCGGTGCCGATCTCGCGAACGCGGTACGTGGATGCCGCCCGCGACGCCTCGTCCCAGCTCAGCAACGTCCGCGTGATCGACCGCGCGGGCATCGCCGAGCGCCTCGCCCCGACCGACCCGTCGCGGACGTCCGAGAACCCGACGCGGGCCGCGCCGGGTCGCGTCGCCGAGCCCACACGCACCGGCACCGCCTACCAGACCAACGCCGACGGCGACTCGGTCACGCTCACCTCGAAGCTCGACGAGCTCTCCGAGGACGAGCGGGTCCAGGTCGAGAAGCTCAAGGCGCGTGACGCCGAGGTGCGCACGCACGAGCAGGCCCACGTCGCCGCCGCGGGCGGCTTGGTCCGTGGCGGGATCAACTACTCCTACCGCACGGGCCCGGACGGCACCCGCTACGCCGTGGGCGGGCACGTGAACATCGATACGTCCCCGGGCCGCACGCCCGAAGAGACGATCGCCAAGGCCCAGCAGATCCGCGCCGCGGCCCTCGCCCCGGCCGAGCCCTCGGGCGCCGACCGAGCCGCGGCCGCCAAGGCTTCCAAGATGGAAGCCGAGGCCCGCGCCGAACTCCGCAAGCAGCAGGCCGAGCAAACCGAGCCCGCCATCACGACCAGCACCGGCTCCAACCGCATCGACGAGACGAGCGCCCAGCTCGGGTTCGGCGGGCTCGACGTGACCGCCTGATCCCTTCACACATCTGGAAATCCCGACGCCGCGGATGAGCCCAAAGGGCGAATCCAGCGGACATCGCAGCCATCCCGATCCGCTGGATTCGCTCCGCTCATCCGCGGCGTGACCACATCCGCGCTCATCGCCCGCGCATCTCCCTCAGCAACAACCACAAGAACACCGGCCCCCCGATCAGCGCCGTGAGCACCCCGATCGGCACACGCCCGGTTTGCACGCTGAAGCTCTTGACCCCCGCGTCCGCCGCGACGAGCAACGCCGCGCCCGCGAGGACGGACCCGATCACCACGACCCGGTGCGCCGGGCCCGCGCCGAGGCGCACCACGTGCGGGCAGACGAGCCCGACGAACCCGATCGGGCCCGCGAGCACAACCGCGACAGCGGTCAGCACGCCCGACGCGATAAACAACACCGCGCGCAGCGTCCCAAGCGACACACCCACGGACCGCGCCTCGTCGTCGCCCAATGCCGCCGCGTCCATCGCGCCCCCGAGCGCCACGCCCACGAACGCGAGCACACCCACGAGCCCGCCCCCGATCGCGACGGCGGCCCACCCGATGTCGTCCGACACGCGCCCGAGCATCCACCGCTGGACCACCAGCGCGTCCTGCGGCGGCATGAGCGACTGCACGAACACCGTCGCCGCGCCCGCGATCACGCTGACGATCACGCCCACGAGGATCATGGTGACGGGATCGACCACGCCTCGGCGCTGGCTCAGGGCATACACGAGCGCGAGCGCGCCGAGCGAGCCGACCAGCGCCGCGAGTCCGAGCGAGGCGAACGCCCCGCCGCCCAGCGCCCCGCCGAGTTCGTTCGCGAGCCCACTCGCCAACCCGTCCTCGCCCTGTGCGATGAGGTACTGGAGGTACGCCGCGACCGCGACGGCGAGCCCCGCGCCGCTGGACGCCCCGATGAGGTCCGGGCTCGAGAGCGGGTTGCGCAGGAGGCTCTGGAGCATGACGCCGCCCACGGCGAGGGCCGCCCCCACCACCGCCGCCGCCGCCGCCCGGACGCCTCTGAGCTCCCACACCGTCGGGTTCTCGGGGAGGGCGAACCCGTCCCCCCCGACGCCCAGTCGCCAGAGGACGGCGATCGCGAGCCCCGCCCCGACCCCTGCCAGCGTGATGGTCTGCCGCGTGTTCACCCGCCCAGCCTACCCCGCCCGACGTCCAGACCGGGTGCCACGGGGTGACCCGAAGGGCAACCCGTGTCCGCTGGGCACAGAACACGGCTTGCCGGAGGATAAGCCGTGGCACCCGCAAGCCCACCGCCTTGAAGCCGCCATCCGCGGTCATCCCGGCCCGCCACCGCGCTATCATCCGCCCCCAACGAGGAGACCGCAGTGGCCACCAAGGAACTCACCTGCCGCGTCGTCACGCCGACCCAGCAGCTGCTCGACGAGCCGATCACGCACGCCTCCATCCCCGCGTGGGACGGGCTCATGGGCGTCCTCCCCGGGCACGCCCCGATGGTCGCCAAGCTTGGCACGGGCGAGCTGAAACTCGAGTTCCCCAAGGAATCCCACGGCGGGGGCGACCGGTCCTACTACGTCTCGGGCGGGTTCGTCCAGATCGCCGACGACGGGCTCATCGTCCTCGCCGACGAGGCCATCCCCGCCGAGCAGCTCATCGCGGCGGACGCCCAGGCCGAGCTCGCCGAAGCTGAGGCCCGCACCGTCGCGACGGACGCGACCGACAAGGCCGCCGCCGCCGACGAGATCCGCCTGATGCGCGACAAGGCGCGGACCAAGCTCCGCATCGCCAAGAGCCGCACGGGCAAGGGCATCTGACCCCGGGAGCGCCCGATGCTCCTCTGGATCGCCGGCG
>JAUHXM010000087.1 GCA_030426605.1 Phycisphaerae bacterium
AGACACTCCTCGCCAAAGCCATCGCCGGCGAGGCCGACGTCCCCTTCTTCTCCATCTCCGGCTCCGACTTCGTCGAGATGTTCGTCGGCGTCGGCGCCTCCCGCGTCCGCGACCTCTTCAAGCAAGCCAAGGACAACGCCCCCTGCATCATCTTCCTCGATGAAATCGACGCCGTCGGCCGACGCCGAGGCGGCGGCTACTCGCACGGCGGGCACGACGAACGAGAGCAAACACTCAACGCCATCCTCGTCGAGATGGACGGCTTCGGCTCCGGCGACGGCGTCATCGTCATCGCCGCAACCAACCGAGGCGACGTCCTCGACCCCGCCCTCATCCGCCCGGGACGCTTCGACCGCCAGATCGCCGTCCCCCTGCCCGACCTCAAGGGCCGCGTCGAGATCCTCAAAGTCCACGCCAAGAAGGTCAAGCTCGGCCCGGACGTGGACCTCGAGAAGGTCGCCCGTGGCACCCCCATGTTCTCCGGCGCCGACCTCGCCGCCATCATCAACGAAGCCGCCATCAGCGCGACCATGCTCAACAAGGACTTCATCGAGCACGAAGACTTCGAAGAAGCCCGCGACAAGGTCAAGTTCGGCCGCGCCAAGAAGTCACGCGTCCGCGAGGCCGACGAGAACAAACTCGTCGCATACCACGAAGCCGGGCACGCCGTCCTCCAGGCCCTCCTGCCCGACTCCGACCCGCTCCACAAGGTCACCATCATCCCGCGCGGCAGCGCCGGCGGCGCCACCTTCTCGCTCCCCGAGAAAGACCGCATGGGCTACTCCCTCAAGTGGCTCCTCGCGACCCTCCGCGTCGTCTGCGGCGGCCGCATCGCCGAAGCCAAAGCGATGAACGACGTCTCATCCGGCGCCGCCCAGGACATCATGCAGGCCACCCAACTCGCCCGCATGATGGTCCTCGACTGGGGCATGTCCGAGCGCCTTGGTTTCGTCAAATACTCCGGCGTGGACACCCGCGAGATGTCGCTCGGCGACCGCGAATACTCCGAAGACACCGCCCGCGTCATCGACCAGGAAATCCGCCGGCTCGTGGACGAGGCCTACGCCAACGCCCAGTCCCTTCTCACCGAGAACTGGGAGAAGGTCGAGTCCGTCGCCCAGGCGCTCCTCAAGTACGAAACACTCACCGCCGA
Source organism: Phycisphaerae bacterium (assembly GCA_030426605.1). Lineage (GTDB taxonomy): Bacteria > Planctomycetota > Phycisphaerae > Phycisphaerales > UBA1924 > BQJQ01. The sequence continues at coordinate 1,154 of JAUHXM010000087.1, forward strand.
CGAGGTCCACACCCTCATGCGCGGCGAATCGCTGGGCAAGCCCACGGTCGCGGACCTCCTCGCCGCCGACAAGCCCGCAAAGAAGGTCGCGCCATCCACCCACACCGGCGACGCCGAGCCCGACATGCCCGGCGGCACCGCGCCGAGCCCGGCGTAAAGCAACTACGGCGCGTCGGATCGGTACCGCAGGCATGCGCCCGATCCCCATCGCCGTTCTCGCCGCATCAATGCTCCTGCTGCCCGGCTGCGCACTCAACGAGCGAACCCCACGCGCGCAACCGAGCATGATCACAAAAGTCGAGTCCTACCGCGCCGCGCGCGAATCGGGCGACTTCGACACCGCCCGCGCCCTCCTCGCCGACGACGCCCGCGTCTGGTACGAACAGCGAGAGGGCGAGGGCAACCCCTGGCGCCCCGGCAAAGGCGGCCGCTGGTCCGCGTGGGACAAGCACTTCAACTCCCAGTCCACCCCCGGCCCCTGGCACACGGCAGAACACAGCGTCTGGCGCATCAATCGCGAGTGGAACGAGTACTACGACCTCATCGAACGCACCGACGACCCGAGCTACCGCATCACCTACTTCTTCGACGCCGACGACGCGGGCAAAATCTCCGGCTACATGATCTCCGCCGCCGACCCCGACGCGCCCAAGCCACCCGCCGACGCGCCGAGATCCGACCGCTTCGACGAGATCGAAGCCTGGGCCAAAGCCAACCACCCCGACGAATGGGAATACCTTCGCCCCGCCGGCAAGCTCGACCCCACGGGTGACCGCCCCCGGCGCACCCGCGCCCTCATCAACCAATGGCGGACCACCGTCGGCCTCGAACCCATCGAGTGAGCCATGGCCTCCCGCCGAGCGCGGGTGCCATGGGCAAACTTGTTTGCCCGTGCGCAACCTGCCACGAGCCAACCCACGCGCCCATGCACCGGGTGCCATGGGCAAACTTGTTTGCCCATGCGCAAGCTGCCACGAGCCAACACGCGTGCCCATGCGCAGGGTGCCATGGGCAAACTCGTTTGCCCGTGCGCAAGCTGCCACGAGCCAACTCGCGTGCCCATGCACCGGGTGCCATGGGCAAACTTGTTTGCCCGTGCGCAAGCTGCCACGAGCCAACCCGCACGCCCATGCACCGGGTGCCATGGGCAAACTTGTTTGCCCGTGCGCCAGCCGACACGAGCCAACATGTCTGCCACCACCCCGGAACCCCCGCATGGACACAGGTCCCGCGCCAGCCGACCGCTCCACGAAACCCATCCCATGAAAGCCGTTTCTTCTACGAACGTGAAAGCAGGCTGGAGGGATACCGCACCCGCGCCGATCTACCGTTCACCATGAGGGAAGCCGAGCTCATCGAGTTGCGCCGCGCGATCCACGCGCACCCCGAGCGTTCCGGCCACGAGCACCGCACGCACGACACCATCGCCGCGTTCGTCCGCCGCTTCGAGCCCACCGAGGTCCTCAACCACCTCGGCGCCGTCCCGGGCCAGGGCACCGGCCTCGCCGCGATCTTCGACTCGGGCAAGCCCGGCAAGACCGTCCTCGTGCGCTCCGAACTCGACGCCCTGCCCATCCAGGAGATCAACGAATTCGCGCACCGCTCCGTCCACCGCGGCGTCATGCACGCCTGCGGCCACGACGGCCACATGACCACCGTCGCCGCACTCGCCCCGCGCCTCCAGGCCCGCCCGCCCGAGTTGGGCCGCGTCATCCTCCTCTTCCAACCCGCCGAGGAAACCGGCGCCGGCGCCGCCGACGTCCTCGCCGACGAACGCTGGCCGCAGCTCGAGCCCGACGCCGCCATCGCCCTGCACAACCTGCCCGGTTACCCCACGGGCCAGATCATCCTCCGCGCCGGCGTCTTCAGCTGCGCCTCCGTCGGCATGTCCGTCCGCCTGGCCGGCCGCACCGCGCACGCCGCCCACCCCGAGACGGGCATCAACCCCGCCCACGCCATCGCCGAGCTGATCGACCGCCTCCCCGAACTCCCAGCCGAATACCTCGAAGGCCGCTTCGGGCTCATCTCACTCACGCACGTCCGCGCCGGCGACGACCACGTCTTCGGCACCACCCCCGCCGAGGGCGTCCTCAACTGCACCGTCCGCACCGACACCGACGACGACCGCGCCATCCTCACCGAGCGCGCCGAAGCCCTCGTCCGCGAGATCGCCGCCGAGGAAGGCGTCGTCTGTCAGATCTCCTGGCACGACGACTTCGCCGCCGCCGTCTGCGACGCGCCAACAGTGGGGGTCATCCGCCAGTGCGCCCACGAACTCGGCATGGACGTCACCGAACGCCCGAACCCCTTCCGCTGGTCCGAAGACTTCGGCCGATTCACCATCGGCCGCAAGGGCGTCCTCTTCGGAATCGGCTCAGGCGAAGAACAGCCCGCCCTGCACAACCCCGACTACGACTACCCCGACGAACTCATCCAACGCGGCGCCGACCTCTTCGAAGCCGCCGTCCGCCGCCTCCTCGCCGACTGATCGCCCGTCAGAACACGATCAGCGAGATGTCCTTCTTCCCGGCAAACGCGGGCAGGCCCGCGTTTCCCTCTTGCCGCATGAACACGCCGATCTCATGCGTGCCGACCGGGAGACCGCGGATGATCATCGTGCCGCTGAACTGGAACCCCTCGAATGTGTTCACGGAACCGGTGTTGTCCTCGTAGAAGAAGTCCGGGTAGGTAACCTCCGTGGGCGTTGCCGACGATCCGAAGGGGCGGTGCGCGATCACGCAACGGAGGTTGCTCTCCCCGTCGGCGCCGTGCGTGCCCTCCGCGAAGACCGTCACGAGCACAGACTGCCCGGACGCTGATATCGTCACGACACCCGGGTCGGGCAGCACCCCGCCCGACGTGATCTGGGTGGACACGAAGCGGCTCGTCCCCCACGAGTCAACCACGCCCGCCCACGATTGCACCGACCCGTCCGCGAATTCGATCCCACCGGGCACAAACTTGAGCGACAGCGGATTCTGCGCGTAGTTCGCGTTCGTGCCGTACGTCACCCGCAGCTCGGGCGACGTGTTCGACGTCGTCCGCACCAGACCCCACTTGTCAACCAACGCGTTGCCCACGCTCTCCCCGAGTGCGATACCAGAACCGAAGCTGCCCGTGTTCGAGCTGTAGATTCCCAGCACCGCGTCGTTGTCCTCGAGCGCGAGCGTCTCGTTCAGCATGCCGTCCGGATAGACCCCGATGTCGCGGTCCGTGATGTGCGCCGTTGCGATCGAGGGCACATCGCCCATCGCGAGCTTGCCGTCGTCCCGGATCCGGAAAATCCCAAGGGGCTCGATCGCGGATAGCAACGTGAGATACTCCGTCCCGAACCCATTGTCGTGTCGCAGCGTGAACTCCTCGACGCCCAGCTCGTTCTCGAACTCGATCTGGCTGTACACCCCGCCGAGCCCGTCGATGTCGCCCCGCAACTCCAGACGGGCTGGGTTGAGTGTTGACGAGCGCACCCGCACCGCGGCGCCGTCCCCGTTCACGTCGAGCGCACGCCCGGGCGACTCGATCCCGATGCCCACCTGACCTGCTTCGTTCACATGAATTCCCCGCGTCTGCAACGAGTACGGCGACGCGCTCACCGCCTGCCGCGGGCTCATCACAAACCCGTCCACCACGATCTCAAGCCAAAGCCCCGTCGTCCCCGCGGGCACCGCGCCGAAGTCGAGGGATTCGGTAAACAAGCCGCCCGAGACGCCCACCGCGGGGTTGTTCACGCTGGGCCCGATCTGCCCGCCACCCGTCGGCGCGTCGTACAGCCGGAACACCATCGGCACCGAAGCGTTCACCCCCGCACCGTTCTGCTCGAGCGTTCCTTGGTACGTGATCGTTGTCGGTGCATCCGCGAATGCACCGCTCACGAGCAGACCGACCGCCACCGTCGCCCAGATACCCCAGTTCCTCAGCATGATCGCACCCTCCGCGCGCAAGACTCCGCTCTTATAGCGGCAGCCCCAGCACGCAGTCACGCGCGAAATGAAAGCTTCGCGATCCGATCACACCCCCGAGCGGATCATCGCATCGGCGATGCGCACGAACCCCGCCGCGTCCGCCCCGCGCCCGTAATCGACGCCTCCGCCATCCTTGCCGTGCTCCACGCACCGCGCGTGGATCGCCCGCATCGTCTCGTCAAGCGTCTCGATCGTTTTCTCGAGTGTCCACGGCACGAACGTCGCGTTCTGGCTCATCTCGAACAAGCTCGTCGCCACGCCGCCCGCGTTCGCCGCCTTGCCCGGCGCGAACGACACGCCACGCTCGCCGAACACCTTCCGCGCCCCGTGCGTGCACGGCATGTTCGCGCCCTCCGCCACGAGCACCGTCCCGTTCTCCGCGATCGCCTCCGCCTCGGACGCATCAATCTCGTGCTGCGTCGCACAGGGCAGCGCGATGTCGCACGAGACCTCATTCCACGGCTCAGCGCCCTCGTGATACTTCGACCCGTCAATCTCAGCCTCGTGCAGCCGCCCGCGGTCCTCGAACTTCAACTTCTTCAGCGTCCGGACTTCGTCCTCGCTGAACCCGTCGTCCTTCACAAGCAGGCCCGACGAATCCGACACGCACACGACCGTCCCGCCCTCGCGCACCGCCCGCTCCGCCGCAAACAGCGCCACGTTGCCCGACCCCGAGATCCCCACCCGCTTGCCGTCCAGGTCCTTGCCCGCGTGCTCCAGCATCGCCCGCACAAACGTAACCAGCCCGTACCCCGTCGCCTCCTCACGCCCGCTCAAGCCGCCCAGCGACTCCGGCTTGCCCGTCAGCGTCCCCTCGAACCGGTTCGTCATCTGCCGCAGCGTCCCCGCGATGTACCCCAACTCGCGCCCGCCCACGCCGATGTCGCCCGCCGGCACGTCCGTCCGCGGCCCAAACTCACGCCCCAGCGCCCGCGCGAACGCCTGGCAGAACCGCATCACCTCATTCTCGCTCTTGCCCTTGGGCGAGAAATCACTCCCGCCCTTCCCGCCGCCCATGGGCAGCCCGGTCAGCGCGTTCTTGAACGTCTGCTCGTACGCGAGAAAGCTCAGAACATCCAGGGTCACCGAGTCATGAAACCGCAGCCCGCCCTTGTACGGCCCCAACGCCCCGCAGTGCTCCACGCGCCACGCGCGGTTCACCCGAGCCACGCCCTCGTCGTCCACCCACTCCACCTTCACCCGCACCACACGCTCCGCGTTGATCAGCCGCTCGAAGACCCGGTGCTCGCGGTACCGCTTCTCCGACTCGATCACGGGCGCAACTGACTCGAGCACCTCCCGCATCGCAGAGGCGTGCAGCTCGCCCTCCGCGTTGGCCTCGATCAGGTCGGTCAGGTCCGTCGGCAGGGATGTCATCGCGGTCATCCCAAAATCGTACCCGATTCACCCACCCGGGATACGCTTCCCCCGTGACCCAGGGATTCACGTCAGAACACGCCCAACGCGAGATCGTCGCGCTGGAGGACGTCCGCCGATCCCCCGTCTCGAGCCTCGGCGCCAGGATCGACCACCTCTACCACGCCGTGCTCCGCCGACGCTTCGCCGCCGCCGCCAGGTCGCTCGGCACCCACGTCCCCCCGGGAGGCGTCATCTTCGACGTCGGCGCCAACCACGGACGCTTCGCAAAGCACCTCGCCGCCCTCCACAAACGCTCGGTCACCCTCTTCGCCTTCGAGCCCCTCGAGTACAACCTCGAGATGCTCCGACTCGTCGTCGGCCGCTCCAAAAACGTCGTCATCGAGCCCATCGCCCTCTCCAACGCCGAGGGAGAGCACGACATCTTCCTCCCTTACAAAAAATCCTCCGGCCGCCTCGCGCACGGCAGCGCACACCTCGGCGCCGAGTCCCGCCGCGGAAACTTCGGCACCTTCACCGCGCCCGACGTCTGCCGCGCCACCATCAAAACCACACGCCTCGACGACTGGGCCGACCGCCGCCACCTGCCACGGCTCGACCTCATGAAGATCGACGTCGAGGGCGCCGAAGCCCTCGTCATCGAGGGCGGCATGTCCACCATCGCGCGCTTCAAGCCCGCCATCTACGCCGAACTCATCCCCGGCACCCCCCAACGCGTCGAACGCACCGTGGACGACGTCATCAACCCCCTCCTCGAACTCGGCTACACCATGCACATGACCGACAAGCGGGGCGCGACGACCCGGGAAGTCTCCGCCTGCCAGCCCGACGGCCGCGACTACCTCTTCCTCCACCCCGACCGCGCGGGCTAAACCGCACAGCTCAGCCCCGCTCCCATCCCAGCCGCGAGCGCAAGCCCGCGGACCAGATCCCATCCTCCCCCGTCGCCGACGGGGGAGGTGGCACGCCAAGCGTGACGGAGGGGGCTTCACCCGCGCGGGCTGAAGCCCGCGCCCCAGATTCCTCCCGCTCCCCCGTGGGGGAGAGGGCCGGGTGAGGAGGCGACCAGTCCTTCATCCCCTCCGCCGCATCGATTCACGCCCGACCGCCGAACCCACCGGCATGCCCGAGAACCACATCACCATCGAACCCCGCGAAGGCGCCCCCGGCTGGCGCCTCACCTGCCGCCTCATCGTCCCGCGCCCGGTCTCGGAAGTCTTCCCCTTCTTCGCCGACGCCCAGAACCTCGAAGTGCTCACCCCCAGCACCGTCCAGTTCAACGTCCTCACCCCCAGGCCCATCGAGATGAAGCCCGGCGCGATCATCGACTACAAGCTCAAGATCAAGGGCATCCCCATCCGCTGGCGCACCGAGATCCCCGTCTGGGACCCGCCGCACAAGTTCGTGGACATCCAGACCAAGGGCCCGTACGCCCTCTGGCACCACACCCACACCTTCGAGCCCCTGGACAACGGCCGCTCCACCCTCGTACGCGACGTCGTCAACTACATCCCCCGCGGCGGCCCCCTGCGCCCGCTCCTCCACGCGTTCTTCATCAAGCGCGACCTCATCAACATCTTCGAGTACCGATCAGCCAGGCTCACCGAGCTGTTCGCCGACGCCGCGCCAAGCCCGGACCCTACGCCGCGCGCCCACGAACGCTCAGCCTGACCACGCCCGACCCAAGCCGCCGCACCATCGCGTCCGCCTCCATCGCCTCGCAGATGATCGTCCCCTGAACCGCCCACAAATCCAGCGACATCGCCAGCTCCAGCTTTCGCCGCGTGTCCAGTTCCTGCGCGCACACCCGGATCCCCAGGTTCGACGCCAGGTCAGACACCGCCCGCACCACCGACAGCAGCCGACGATCACGCGTCGCGTCCCTCAAAAACCGGCTGTCGAGCTTCAGCACGTCGAACGGCAGGTCCCGGATCAGCCGGAGCGGCGCGCTCCCGTACCCGAAGTCCGACAACGCCACACGCACACCCAACGACTTGAACCCCTCGATCGCACGCTCCACGCCCGAACGCCCGTCCGACGCCACAGACTCGGAAACCTCCACCATCAGCCGGCTCGCCGGCACCCCGCACGCCGCCGCCGCCGCCGCGATCATCCGGGGCGTCTCCGCGCTCAACGCCTCACGCTTGCACAGGTTCACCGACACAAACCCGCCGCCCAGGCAACGCTCCGACGCGAACGCCGCACCCCGACGCGCCACCGACTCGGTCAGCTCGTGAATCAGGCTCGAACGCTCGGCGGCGTCCACGAACTCACGCGCACGCACCCCACCCCCGGGCCAACGCGACAGCAACTCCACCCCGAGCACCTCGCCGCACTCCACGCCCACGATCGGCTGGAACACCGCCCCGAGCCCGCCCGCCTCGAGAATCCCACGCAGCTCCGTCTCGATCCACGCCCGCCGCTGATCCCGTGCCAGCGTCCGCTCGTCCACACACACCACCGCGTCGCCACCGCGCGCCTTCGCCTCGTACGACGCCCGGTCGGCCGCCGCCACCATCGCCTCCCACCCGTCGTACGCCCGCTCGCTCGTCGCAACCCCGATGCTCGCCGTGCTCCGCACCGTGTGCCCGCCGATGTGATGCGGCTCGGCGCACACGCTCCGGATCCGCTCCGCGATCGCCGACGCGCCCGAGGCACCGTCAAGCCCCGTCACGATCACGCCAAACTCGTCCCCGCCCAGCCGCGCCAGCACATCCGAAGACTTCAGCACACCACGCATCCGCCCCGCGACACGCCGCAGCAGCTCGTCCCCCGCGTCGTGCCCCAGGCTGTCGTTCACCGCCTTGAACCCGTCGAAGTCCATCAGCATCACGCCGAACACCCCGCCCGACGACCCGCCGCCGTCCAACGACGCCAACGCACGCTGGAACGACGCCCGGTTCGCGCAGCCCGTCAGCGCGTCCTCCTCGGCCATCCGCCGAAGCGTCTCCTCCGTCCGCTTCAGGCGCGTGATGTCCGAGCTGATCACCAGCAGGCCCGTCGCCTCCCCGTCCTCCCCGATGATCGGCACCTTGTCCGTGCTCGCCCAGACCGGCTCCCCGGGGCCCACACGCACACGCTCGATGATCCCGCACCTGGGTTGCCCGGAACGCATCACCTCGCGGTCCGCCGCAACGTACGCCGCGGCCTCCTCCGGGTGCAGCTCCTCCGTCGTCCGACCCTCGAGCTCCGATTTCGCCATCCCCATCGCCCGGGCCACCGACGCGTTCACGCGAAGCACGCGGCTGTCGGTGTCCTTGAACCAGATCATCGCCGGCACGCTGTCCAGCAGCAGCGCCGACGTGTCCCGAGCCCGCTCAGCCTCGTCGATCGCGCTCACCAGCTCCGTGATGTCAGCGAACCCCACCACGAACCCGTCACCCAGCCGACGCGCCGACACCCGAAAGCTCGCGTCCAGCCCGTCGTGCGAGTACCGGTGCTCAAACAACTCCGGCTCACCCGTCTCGACCACCCGCCGATACCGGTCGAACAGCCCGTCCTCCAGATTCCCCGGCAACACATCGAGCATCCGACGACCCACGAGCCCCTCTGCCGCGCGATGCACCATCCGCGCGCCCGCCGGGTTCACGTCGAGCCACTCGAAGTCCACGATCTCGCCGCCCTCGTCGCGCACCGACCGGAACGTCATCACCCCGTCCAGCGACGACTCCAGCACGCCCTGGAGCATCTCGCGCAACTCGCCCTCACGCCGCGCCCCCTCGCGCCGCTCCAGCTCGATCCCCACCCACCGCGCGATCGTCTCCGCAAAGTGCTGCTCGTCCGCACCCAGCGGCTCCGCACGCTCCGCACGCGACGAGAAGTTCACCGTGCCGAACACCCGCCCGCCCACGCGCACCGGCGCCCCCAGGTACGACCGCAGCCCGAACGCTTCCAGCGCCGGATGACGCTCCCATGCCGTCCCCTCCGCGCGCGCAAACCCGATCGCACCCTCCGACGCCACCGTCCGCGCGCAGAACGTCCCCTCGAGGTCGAACGCCATCCCGGGCTGCACGTCAAGCCCCGGGGCATTCACGCACGCCATCACCTCGTACCGCGTGCCCTCCACCCGCGACAGAATCCCAAGCTCGAACCCCAGCCGATGACGACCCAGCGCAAGCATCTCCGTCACCTGGTCCGTGAAGCGCCGGTCCGCGGCCACGATGATGTCCAGAAGGTCCTGCGCGATCATGATCCCATGCGCCTTCCGCGAGAGCCAACGACACGGCATCAAAACGACCCCGCAGCCGCCAGATCGGCCCCCCGCGACACCCTCGGTTCCCGGAACCAGCCCGTTCGCGCTCCATCACCCCCGACGCCTCGCCCACGCCGCGCCACCCGCGCACACCCCCGCGCCCAACCCTCGCGTTGGTCCGATTACCCGCCCGGGCCAGCCACGCCCGATCAGCCACCAAAGGCCCCCGGCGCGCGCCCCGACGCCCTCATCAACAAGCGCGACCCCATCAACCCATTCGAGGACCGTTCGATGAAGCTCGCGGAGATCCTCGGCGACGAGCCCAGGCCGAGCCCTGTTGTCTAGGCCAACTCGAAGTCCACGACCAAAGCAGCGTGGTCGCTCAGGCCCCTGTTGAGTCCCGCGATGTCATAGTGGGCCGATGTCGGATTGAGTCCAGCGGATAGAAAGACGTGGTCGAATCGCCGGTGCCAAGCCTTCCCCGAGCGGCGTTGAACGAAGCTGTACAGACCGTGGTCAGCGCCATGCACATTTCGAACCGCGTCGATCAGGCCATGATTGGAATGATCTGCAATGACGGATGATTCGGCAGCCAACTGCCTGCGGTAACGATCTGTCCTGCGTGCGACAATCTCGCCATCACGGTCGTACCGACCGCCAAAGCAAAGGATTCGCCCGTCAGGCAGTTCCTCCCACGGTGAGTTGAAGTCACCGCACAAGACACAGTGCGTGGTTCGAGGCTGTTCGAGATGCGCCGCAATGCACTCGAACATCTCGCTTTTGGAGTGAGTGCCATCCGCCCGGTCCGACGCGCCAGCGGGCAAATGGACCGTGTGAATGTCGATGGTTCCCGACTTTGATTGAAACACCCCGCTTGTCGAGCGTTCAGCCCAAGCGGGCCGAATCGGTTCGCCGTGAAGGATGACTTCAGGCCGTCCGGCGATCAGCGTGAGGTATCGGCGCCTCCCCTGAATCTGACTCGGGTCCGGATGATTCTCAACTGAGCTGATGCAACCGTAACCGGCAGATGCGAGGGACTCGTGCCACCTATCGAGCGTGCCGAGCGTCACTTCTTGAAGACAGACGATATCGCTGTCAAACCCAGCACAGCGATCGGCTTGTTCCGCGAGCTTGCCCTTCCGTCCGTTCACGTTCCATGTGACGATTCGCACGTACTGCCTCACTCGCCCAACTTCAATTGCTCCCCGCTCGAAAGCGCCCGCGGCTCCGCCTCCACCGGCTTCATCTCCGCCAGCCCCTTCGCGCTCTTCGCCCCCGCCTCCTCAAACCGCTTGAGCGTCGGCACCAGCCGCGTATCGATCGACCCGACCACCCGGTTGTACCGCTCCGTCGTCTGCCGGATCGAATCACCCAGCTTGCTCACGTGCTCGAACGCCGTCGCCGCCCGGTCGTGCAGCTCCTTGCCCAGCGTGAACAGCTCCCGCGCCTCCTCCGCGATCGTGTGCTCCCGCCACCCCACGTGCACCGCCCGCAGCAGCCCGATCAGCGTCGAAGGGCTCGCCAGAATCACCCGGTGCTCCGCGGCGTACTCCATCAGGTCCGGCCGCCGCTGCAGCGCCGCATCAATAAAGTGATCCCCCGGCACGAACATCACCGTGAACTCCGGCGACCCGTCGTACTCCGCCCAATACCGCTTGTCGCTCAGCTTCTTCGCCTGCTCCGCCACGTGCCGCGCAAACCGCTCCAGCTGCGCCTCCCGCTCGCCCTCATCCTTCGCGTTCACCGCCTCCAGGTACGCGTTGATGTTCGTCTTCGCGTCCACCGCGATCACCCGGTCATTCGGCAGCGTCACGATCATGTCCGGCCGCAGCAGGTTCCGCTCCGAATCCCGCACAGACGACTGCTCGCTGAAATCGCAGTAGCTCGTCATCCCCGCCAGCTCCGCGACGCGCCGCAGCTGGATCTCCCCGTACCGCCCGCGCACCTCAGGCCGGCTCAACGCCCGCGTCAGCCGCTCGGTTTCATCTTTGAGCGTCGCGTTCGCGCCCGTCATCGCCTCGATCTGCGCGTTCAGGCGCGCAAAGTGCTCCGTCCGCTTCGTCTCAATCTCCGCAAGCTTCTGCTTCGTCGCCGCGAGCGTCTCCGTGATCGGCTTGACCAGCTCGGACTGCTCCTTCTTCGCCGCGTCGAACACCGGCTTGCTCTGCTTCAGGAACTCGTCGCGGCTCTCCCGCAGCGCGTCCGCCGTCATCGCGCGGAACGCCTCGCCGAACCGCTTCTCGAGCGCATCGCGCTCCTCCAGCGCGCGCCCCGCCGCCTCCAGCCGCTCCCGCGCCGACGCCAGCTCTTCACTCAGCGCGACCACCCGCGCCGACGACGCGTCCGCCCGCGCCCCCGCCGCGTCACGCTCCGCCCGAATCGCCTCCGCCGTCGCTTTCGCCTGCTCCGCCTCCCCGCGCGCCGCCCGCTCCCCATCAGCCCGCGCCGCCTCCACGCGCCCGGCCGCCCGCGCCCGGTCCACCAACGCCCACACCAACACCCCCGCCAGCCCCAGAGCCAGCACCGACACCACAATCAACGCCGTCGTCATGCGACCATCCTACCGACCACCCTCCCCCGTCCCGACGGGGGAGGTGTCATCGCAACGCAATGACGGCGAGGGTCATCGATCCTCCCCCGTCGCCGACGGGGGAGGTGCCCGCGAAGCGGGCGGAGGGGGCACAGATTCCTCCGGGCAGAGGGCAGGGTGAGGGGTCTTCTGATTCCACCCGCGCCCCTTCGGGCAAAGGGCAGGGTGGGGGGGTCGAGCACCGAACGCTCGACAGACGCCCCTCGCCCCCAAGCCCCGGGTTTCCAAACCCGGGGCGTGAGCCCCCTGCCACTCTGGCACCCGCCGGCGCTCCCCCGGAGCACCTTGGCACCACACCCCAACCCCGAACCCCGCTCCCGACCCCGCCAGACCCATCCGCCGCCCCCAATCCCCACCCCGCCGACTGGCGCGCCCCT
>JAUHXM010000088.1 GCA_030426605.1 Phycisphaerae bacterium
CTTCACCCTCCCCGACCAGGACCGCAACGACTGGTCCCTCGCCGAGCACGTCAAGCAGGGCGACGTCGTGCTGTGCTTCTTCCCCTTCGCCTTCACGGGCGTCTGCGGCACCGAGATGGCCTGCATCACCAAGGACCTCGCCCAGTGGAAGGACAAGGGCGCGACGGTCGTGGGGATCTCGTGCGACTCGTTCGCCGCCCTCAAGGCGTGGGCCGAGAAGGAAGGCTTCGACCACGTCCTGCTCTCCGACCTGCACCGGACGGTCTGCAAGGACTACGGCCTGTACTGGTCGGACCTGAACGTCGCGAACCGGGGGACGGTCGTGATCGGGCAGTCGGCCGACGGGAAGGGCACCGTCAAGTGGTCCGACGCCCGCGAGCCGGGGAATGCGATGGACTGGGACGCGGTGCTGGCTCATGTCAGCTGATCTCGGGTGGATCGAGTTTGAGAAGAACCGCCGTCCGGTCACGGACGCGGAGTTGACTCTTCGCCCCGCCTACTCGGATTCCGACCGCCGCATCCGAGGCCGGTTCGAAGTGACGGTCGTCGCCTCACCTGGCAAGAATGTCTTCCCCCGATTCGAAATGATGGACGCCGAGTTCTTTGGACTGAAGCATCCGGGCCAGCTCGACGGCCAGAATCTCACCGTTGACTTCGACGCCGGAGACGACCGGAGTCTCATCGATCGCATCGCGGGACGAAAGATCTGGATCCGACCGGGCAGCTTGTCGGGCGGGGGACGTATCACGCGCGGCAACGACTACTACGAGTACGACGACCTCCAAGCGCTCACCCTCCGCTTCAAGAAACTCAGCGATCAGCTTTGGAGCGTTCATTTCGACGCGTCCAGTCTGGAACGACACGTCTCCGGTGAGATACGGTGCCCACTCACCGTTGAGGATTAATCGAGATGCCAACACCCACCAACACCCCCTTTGTCCTCATCATCCGCGACGGGTGGGGCCTGAACCCCAACCCGGAGCACGACGCGTTCAACGCGGTCAAGCTCGCGAGCACGCCCGTCGCCGATGGGCTCATGCGTGACTGGCCGTGGACGCTCATCAAGACGAGCGGCGAGGACGTCGGGCTCACCGACAACACCATGGGCAACTCCGAGGTCGGGCACCAGAACATCGGGGCGGGGCGGATCGTCGATCAGGACGCCGTGCGCATCACTAAGGCGTGCCGGGCGGGGCTGGGCACGAACGACGCCATCGCGGGCGCGATCAAGGCGGCCGTCAGCGCGGGCACCAATGTCCACCTCATGGGCATCGGGTCCGACGCGGGCGTGCACGGGCAGCTCGAGCACCTGTACGCATGCCTCAAGCTGTGCAAGGAGCTGGGCGCGCAAGACGTGTACGTCCACCTGTTCACGGACGGGCGCGACACGGGCCCGTTCACGGGCAGGGGGTTCGCCGAGCAGGTGGAAGCCGAGTGCGCCGCGATCGGCGTCGGGCGCATCGCGTCCGTCGTCGGGCGCTACTGGGCGATGGACCGCGACAACCGGTGGGAGCGCGTGCAGCGGGCGTACGACCTGCTCACCGGGCGGAACACGGACCTGCCCAACTTCGCAACCGTCGGCGAGGCGATCCAGGGGTACTACGACCACCCCGAGGGCGGGGCGACCTTGAAGGGTGACGAGTTCGTGTCGCCGCGCACGGTGGGCGACGCGGCGGGGTCGCGGATCGCCAACGGGGACGCTGTGATCTTCTACAACTACCGCGGCGACCGCCCGCGCGAGATCTGCAGCGCCTTCCTCCTCCCCGAGTTCCATGGGTCCGACGAGCTCAAGCCGTCGCCGGACTCGGGCGAGCGCGGGTTCGACCGCGGCGACAAGCTCGACCTGCACTTCGTCCTGATGACGCCCTACTCCGAGCGGCTCGCGCAGCTCGCGCCTGTCGCGTTCCTCAAGCCGCCCAAGATGGAGGACATCGCCGGCAGCTACCTCGCGCGACTCGGGCTGCGGCAGTTCCGCTGCGCCGAGACCGAGAAGTTCCCGCATGTCACGTTCTTCTTCAACGACTACCGCGACGAGCCGTTCGAGGGCGAGTCGCGGGCGATCATCCAGAGCCCGAAGGTCGCGACCTATGACCTTCAGCCCGAGATGTCCGCCGCGGGCGTCCGCGACGCGGTGCTCGATCGACTCGCGGCCGACGACTGCGAGGACGTCATCGTCGTGAACTTCGCCAACCCGGACATGGTCGGGCACACGGGCTCGCTCGACGCCGCGATCAAGGCGTGCGAGTTTGTTGATTCGTGCGTCGGGCGGATCGTCCAACAGACGCTCGACCGCGGCGGGTCGCTGCTCGTCACCGCCGACCACGGCAACGCCGAACAAATGTTCAACCCCGACACGGGCAGCCCGCACACGGCCCACACAACCTACGACGTGCCGATCATCGCCGTGGGCGAGGCGTTCAAGGGCCGCGCGCTGCGGGGTGACCAGGACGCCAGGGGTTGGTTCGACGAAGGCGTGCGCGCCAACCGCGGGCGACTCGCCGACATCCTCCCGACGGCGCTCGCGATGATGGGCATCGATCAACCCAGCGCGATGACGGGCGAGTCGCTCTTCGCGTGAGAAGCGCGGGGGAGGGAGCCGCGAGCGCGAGCGACCGGCGAGTCACGCCCTGATGTCGTAAGCCCCAACACCCGTCGCTCACGCTCCGGGCTCTTCAGGACATGCGTCACTCAGATCGGATCGCGTGACACGTCCGGGCCCGCCGCGTGCGGCGGCGCTTGCGTGCCCGGGTCCGCCATCCCCGCGACGTTCCGCGAGACCGTGTCCATCACCCGCTCGAGCCGCTCGATGCGCTTGGACGCCTCGTGCAGGCGTTTGTTCAGCTCGGCGATCTCCTCGCTCAGCTGCTCCGTCCGCCGATCGGCGAACACGGAGGCCTCTTCGATGTTGTCCATGCGTGCGGCGAGATGGTCGGCGGGCTCGGGCATCGCCCAACCATAGCGGCCCTCAGCTCGCCTGACGGATCCCGGGCTCGGGGGTCAGGTCCGTCATGATGGACCGGTCTCGCCCGCTGCGCTTCGCGGCATAGAGGTTCGAGTCCGCGATCTCCACCCAGTCGGCTGGGTCCACGGGCACGCCGCCGCGCGCGCCCGCGATGCCGCACGAAAACGTCACACCCCGGCCCGGGTGCCGCGGCCAGCTCAGGGCGCCGAACTCCTCGCGGATGCGCTCGCACAACGCGAGGGCCGAGCTCGGCGATGTCTCGGGCATGACCAGCGCGAACTCCTCGCCGCCGTACCGGCAGGCGATGTCGCTCCCCCGCAGCTCGCGCTGGAACAACCGCGCGAGCCCCTGGATCACCGCGTCGCCCGCGGGGTGCCCGTACGAGTCGTTGACGTCCTTGAACCGGTCGATGTCAACGATCGCGAGCGAGAGCGGGTGGTCGTGCCGCCGGGCACGCTTCGCCTCGTTCGCCCACTGCGTCTCGAAGTACGCACGGTTCCAGAGACCCGTCAGCCCGTCCAGCTGCGCGCGCTGCTCGAGCATCCGCATGAGCGAGCTGATCTTGAGCGCCGAACGCACACGGGCGCGGAGCTCGGCCATATCGAAAGGCTTTCCGACGAAATCGATCGCACCCAGGTCGAACGCCGTCACCTTGTCCCCGGGTGAGTCCAGCCCGGAGAGCACGATCACGGGGACGTCCTGCAAGCGCGGGTCCTCCTTGAGCGCGCGGAGCACCTCGAACCCGTCGAGCCCGGGCATCTCCAGATCGAGCAGCACCACATCCGGCGTGTCTCGGCGAGCACGCATGAGCCCGTCCTCGCCACCCACCGCCTCGATCATCTCGTACCCCTCGGCACCGAGACGCACCTTGAGCAGCCGGTGGAGATCGACGCAATCGTCAATCACCAGCACACGCGCGGGTACGTCCTGTCCGGAATGCGACGTCTGGGGTGTCACGCGGCGTTCGCCCCCTGGCCGGGCAGCGTCGATCGGCACCGCTCGATCAACACCCTCACGTCGTCACGCACATGCTCGATGGATGCCGGCGCGTGACCTTCGATGCCAGCTTCGACCGCACCCGCCGCCGCACCGATCGTCTCGAACCCGTACCCCGGCGCGGCACCCTTGAGCTGGTGCGCCACCACACGAAGCCGATCCACATCCGACGCATCCACCGCGCACTCGATCTCGCGGATGCGCTCGGGCATGCCCGCGATGAATCGGCGGATGAGCCCCGCGTACGCCGGGTCCTCGGCGAACGAACTGGTCAACAGCGCGGACCCCCTCGGCCCGTCGCTCCCGGACTGCCCCATGCGGCACCTCCCGGGTAGCCCATCGGGCGAGCGTCAGAACCGATCCAATCCGACCCCGTCAACCGCAGCCCAGCACGCGCCCACGGGTCGGGCGTGCCGATCGTGCCGGCATCGCGAGGGTTCTCGGACGGGAACACCATCCGAGCGAGGCCGATCTCGCTGGCCCACCCGACACGCAGGCGACCGGCCCCGGTTCACCCGCCGCGAACAGCGCGCAGCCGTCATGCCCCCGAGCGTCGCGCCCCTCCGCGCGCCGAGATCCCGCCAACCCCGCGACCGGGCGGCCCGGTCACACCTGAAACAGGGGCCGGGCGCGGACCCCGGATGACCCAGAGGGGGGGATGCGCGGTCCCTTCGGCCCGGGATGCTCGGGCTTCGTTCGACCACATCTCTCCACGCCGACGCATCGGCCCGATCATCGATGGGTCGAGCG
The DNA here is from genome assembly GCA_030426605.1 of Phycisphaerae bacterium. Classification (GTDB taxonomy): domain Bacteria; phylum Planctomycetota; class Phycisphaerae; order Phycisphaerales; family UBA1924; genus BQJQ01. Next base: position 4,709 of record JAUHXM010000088.1, read on the forward strand.
GGAGGACACGCGATGAACGAAACGATCCATGTCGCCATCATCGACGACGATCTCGAGCACATCGATCTGCTCAAATCCCTCCTCTCGTGCCCGAGTGACAACAGCCCGCCCGATGCCGTGTTCACCGTCAGCGCGTTTAAGGAACCGGAGGCCGCGATCGCGGGCATCCCGCCGGACGGGCTCGTGGTCTTCCTGTGCGACTACCGCATGCCCAGCGGGACCGCGCTCGACTGGTTGCCTCACCTGCTCCGCGCGGGGGTCGGCCCGGTCCTCGTCATGTCGTCGCACGGGAGCGAGGACGTCGCCTCTCGCGCGCACGAACTCGGCGCGAGCCGGTACCTCCGGAAGGACCGGGCATTCAGCGACAGCGCCTACCTGAAGCAGGCACTCGCCGACGCGGTCCGTCAGGATCGGATCGAACGCCGGAACCGAGAGCTGGTGCAGGACCTCAAGCGCGCGAACAGCGAGCTGGAACTCCGCGCCGCGAAGCTGCAATCGCTCACACAATCGGCGCACGCGTTCGTGGCCGACGTCGCACACGACTTCCGGACGCCGCTCGCGACCATCAAGGAATTCGCCGGCATCCTCTCCGACGGCATCGCGGGCCCGGTGACCGAAGAGCAGGTCGAGTTCCTGAGGTACGTCGACGCCGCCGTGCTCGACCTGACGCACATGGTCGATGACTTCCTGGACAGCGCGAGGCTCCGCGCGGGCATGCTGCGCATCGATCGGGCACCGATCGTCCCGGAAGACCTGCTCGAGTCGATCCGCGTGCGGGTGCAGAACCGCGCGAGCGCCAAGGGGATCACCATCGAGGAGGCCGTCGAGCCCGGCACGCCGAGGGTCTGGGTGGATGCCGAGAAGTGCGCACGGGTCCTGACCAACCTGATCGTGAACGCCGTCAAGTTCTCCAACGAGAACGCCACCATCCGCATAGAGGTGGCACCGGAGGGCGCCGGGTCGGTCCGGTTCGCCGTGATCGACGAGGGTCGCGGCATCGCCGAGGAAGACCTGCAGACCATTTTCGAACGCTTCAGCCAGGTCGATACGACCCAGAGCTCGCGGATCAAGGGCTTCGGGCTCGGCCTGTCGATCTGCTCGCAGCTCGCCCTCCTGAACTATGCACGCCTCACGGTTGAGAGCGTCTACGGCGAGGGCAGCACGTTCTCGTTCTCGGTGCCATCGGAAAGCAACGCCGCGATCATCCGCCACTACGGGGAGTTCGTCGGGAAGACCGCCGAGGGCCTCCCGCTTCACGTCCTGCGGGTCAGCGGCGACATCGAGCGCCCGGCACTCGTCGATCTGCTCCACGATCTGTGCTACCCGCTCGACCTGGTGCAGGAATCGGACACGATGGGCGTGCTCGTGCTCGGATTCTCGGAACACCCGGCCCGTTGGATCCAGCGGCTCGAGCGTGAACTCGCGGATCGGCTGCCCCGCAGCGGTGTCAAGGTCGTTGAACTCCATGCCTGGACGATGCCGGCGCAGCTCGACGCGATGTCCGCGAGGCTCGGTCTTGAATCGACCGAACGCGCTCACGCCGTGCGTTGACGCGCCGCGGCACCACCGTTCAGCACGCCCGCGCCCCGGGCAGCGTCAAATACCACACACCGCCCGTCTCCCCCGCGCTCTCGCACCGCAGCGTTCCTCCGAGCCGGGCCGCCGCGAGGCGCGCCAGGGCAAGCCCGCTCCAGGCGAGCCCCGGCGGGGCGCGGTCCCGCGGCCCGCATGGGTCGTCGAACGCGCGCTCGATCGCGCTCAGGTCAAAAACGCTCGCGCCGTCAACGATCGAGTACGTGTGCCGGTCGCCCTCCGACACGCACCCAACCCTCAGCCCCCCCCCGCGCCCTCCGCCGGCGCTCCGGACGGCACCGCGCACCAGAGGGGTCACGATCGTGCGCACGAGGTCCGCGGTGCCGATCGCCTGCTCAAGCTCCCCCATGACGAGCTCGGGCCGTCCGGATGCCTCCAGATCCCGAAGCTCCTCCTCGTACACCGCACGGATCATCGACCCGACGTCGATCGGGACCGCATCAACACCCGAGAGCGCGAGCTGGAGATACTCGATCCCGGCGCGCAGAGCGTCCTGCGCGGCCGCCGCGTTCGACTCGAGGCGCTCCGCATGCGCGCCCGCGTCCGCGTCGGGGTTCTGCTTCCGCAGCAGGTGGGCGAACCCCCGGACCGCGATCAGGCGGGCCAGCACGTCGTGCGAGACCGCGCTCAACGCACCCTCAAGCAACTCCCGAAGACGCGGGTCCAGATTCATCGCGGGTCCGTCAGCTGGATTCGGCCGCGGGTTGGTCGGCGCGTGCGGCATCCCTACGCGCGCGCAAGCCGTGGGAGCTGGAGCGCCCGGGTCGCGAAGTCAACGATCAGCTCGTACAGCGGCGGGAACTCCGAGAAGTCCAGCGGCTTGCAGATCGTGAACGATCCGTGCACCTCACGAACCTCCTGGGCGAGCGCGTCCTGATCGGACGTGCTCAGCAGAAACACAGGGATGTGCCGGGTCGATTCGTCCTCCCTGATCACCCGGAGCGCCTCGACGCCGTCCATCCGCACCATCCGCTGATCGAGCAGCACGAGGTGCGGCAGCGGGTACGACTCCCGATCCGCGAACTTCCCGTCGCCCCGCAGGTAGGCCACCGCGTCGGACCCGTCCTCCACCAGGCGGACCTCGCACCGACTCGAGAGCTCGGGGTGCGCGTCGATCGTTGCCCGAATCAGCAGGCGGAACGACTCGTCGTCGTCCGCGTGGAGAATGCGTAGCACGTCCTTGGCACTGTTCACCCGGCAACTCCAGTCCGACACCCAGACAGAGTTTACGTTGCCCCGGCGGCCTGTGCACCCTCGTTCCGGGTTGCGCGCTCGATCGCTTCCAGCAAGCGTTCTCGAGAAACGTCCGATTTGGAGACGTACGCCCCGATCACAGCATCACCCGAACTGGTGTCGATCCCCTCGCCATGACCCGTGATCACCACAATGGGTGTGCGCGTGTGCGGCTTCGCGGTCATCCGATTCACGAGCTCCAGCCCGTGCCCGTCCGGCAGCGACAGATCGAGCAGAACCACGTCGAACCGCTCCTGCTCGAGGCGTGACTCGGCCTCCTGCAGGTCCTGGGCACGCGTGAGGGCGTGCGACTCGCCCAGACAACGCTCGATGCTGCGCGCATCGAGCAGGTCGTCCTCGACGATCAGCAAACGCGGCTTGCCGCGCACCGACGCACCGCTCTCGTCTTCATCGGCGACAAGCGGCACGGTCACGACGAACTTCGCCCCGCGCCCAGGCGCTGAATCAACGATCACCGTCCCGCCGAGCCGGTTCGCCAGGCGCTTCACCGCCAGGAGCCCGACGCCCGACCCGGGCGCGGTGCTCGGGTCGAGCCGGCGGAACGGCTCGAACACCCGCTGGTGGTGCTCGCGCGCAATCCCCACGCCGTTGTCGGCGACCGTCAGCTCGAACGCGTTGTTCGAGACGCGACCCGAGACATCGATCCGCGGTGAGTTGTCCGTGCAGCCGTACTTGAACGCGTTCTCCATCAGGTTCGTGAAGATCTCCTCGATGAACCCGCACGGCAAGGCGAACCTGCCCGCGTCGCACGTGCTGTTGATCCGCACGCCCCGCTCCGACGCCCGCTCGCGGAACTCGCCGATCAACCTGTCGAGCCACTCCTGCAACGCCACCTCCGTGCGCGCGATCGGGCGTTTCTGGATCTCCGACACCGCCTCCAGATCCATCAGCATCTGACGCATCCGGGCGCACTCGTGGTGCGCCCGCTGGAGCAGGCCCGGCTCGGGAGTCTCGTCCGGCGCGGTCCCGTTGGCCTCCTTGCTCTTCTCCTCAAGACGCTCGTGCAGCTGCTCGTCCTGACGGATGATCGAGATCAGCCCGTCCAACGCGATGACGGGGCGCTTCAGATCGTGCGCGACAATCGAGAACATCTCCTCGAGCTCTTCACGCTGGGTCTTCAGCTCGGTGTTCACGCTCGCGAGCTGCTTGTTCGCGACGCGGGTCATCTCGTTGGCGTTCTTGATCCCGGTGATATCGACGAACGTGGCGACGACGCCGCTCTCACGCCCGGTGTGCGTCACGTAGGGCATGATCCGGACCATGACCCACGAGCCCCGCGCGCTCCGGCCCTCTTCCTCGTAGGGGATCCCTGTCTCGACCACCCGGCGCGCCTGGGGAACGAATTCTGATCCGAGCGAGTGCGCGAAGTGCTCGATCGAACGCCCGACGTCGTGCTCCACGAGCTTGACCACGTCCTCGATGCCGGGCGTGAACTTGCGGATGCGCAGCTCCTCGTCCAGGAACAGGATGCCCACGTTGATGTTCCGCAGGAGGTTGTTCAGGTCCGCCGCGACCACGGCGAGCTCCTGGATCTTGTTCTGATACTCGACGTTGACGGTGAAAAGCTCCTCGTTGACGGACTGGAGCTCCTCGTTCGTGCTCTGGAGCTCCTCGTTGGACGCCACGAGCTCCTCGTTCGTGGACTGCTGCTCCTCGTTGGCCGATTGCAGCTCCTCGATCGTGGACTGCAGGCTCTCGCGCGTCTGCAGCAGCTCGCTCTGCAGCTCGCTCATCCGCTCGGCGGTGTCCTGGTCGAGCGAAGACGTGTCCAGCGGCGCCCCGTGCGACTCGGTCCGGACGGGCTCGATGAGCAGCAGGATGCGCTCCTGCCCGCTGCCGATCGCCGGCAGGCGCGTCAGCCGCACGGTGACTCGGCGGGGCGGGTCCTCGGTCAACTCGACAACGAAGCTCGGATCCTCCTCTTCGGAGCGTCGGATCTTCTGCAGGCCCGTGGAGACCGCAACGACGAGGGGCTCGGCGAGCATGCGCGCGATGTCGCTCGTGGCGCGCCCGCGGGGCACGCGGAAGACACCCGCCGCGTCGCCCACGATGTCGAGCAGGGCGCCCTCGGTCGAGATGATCGCCACGGACCGGTCCTCACGCTCGACGAGCGTCTCGAGCACCTGCCGGTTCTGGGTGTCACGCTCGCGGTCGCGCGTCGTGAGAATCAACGGACGCGACCCGCTCGTCAACGGGTCCTGGAGCCCGGCGCGGAGGCGCATGGACGGCAGCACCGTCGATCGCGCCTTCGTGAAAATCTTGTACCGCGAATCGACCGACTCGAACTCGCCCTCGACGCGCCCGAGCGCCTCGGCGGACCCGAGGAAGAGCGTCCCGCCACGGTTGAGCGAGAAATGGAGCGAGCTGAGCACCCCCTCCTGCGTCGTCGGCGTGAGATAGATCAGAAAGTTGCGGCAGCTGACCAGGTCGATCTTCGTGAACGGCGGGTCACGCACGAGGTTGTGGTGCGCAAAGATGACCATCTCACGCAGCTCGTTCTTCGCGTGGATCGTCTTCCCGTGGATCGTGAAGTACTTCTCGAGACGCGAGGGGCCGATGTCCTCCGCCGCGTGCGCCGGGTAGACCGCCTTGCTCGCCCGCGCCAGCGAGTCCTCGTCGATGTCGGTCGCGAAGATCTTGACGTCGCGCTCCATCCCGTTGGCATCCAGCGCCTCGCGGATCAGGATGGCGAGGGAGTAGACCTCTTCGCCGCTCGAGCAGGCGGGCACCCACGCGCGGAACGGCTCGGACGCGGGCGTCCGGAGCACGTGCCCGGACAGGTGACGCTGCAGGAACCGGAACGCGTCGGGGTCACGAAAGAAGCTGGTCACGCCGATGAGCGTGTCGCGCTTGAGCGCGCGGGCCTCGGCGGCATCGGCCATGAGGCGCTCCGCGTACTCCCCCACCGTCCCGATGTTCAATAACGCCATCCGCCGACGCACACGCCGCCGCAGCATCGATGGGCGGAGGTAGCTCACATCCTGATGCAGCTGCGCCCGGATGGACTCGATGATCGGCACGATCTCCGTCGCGCCGTCGTCGTCGTCGCCGGGAAGCTCCGACAGGGCGCCGTTCTTGATGAGGTCGAGCACGGACCCCGCCAGCTGCCTCGGGTTGCCCGTGGCATCGACCGCCCCCGTGTCGATCGCCGCGCGCGGCATGCCGTCGAACCGGGCCGTCTCGGGGTCCTGCGCGAGCACGATCCCCCCGGCAGCCTTCAACGCCCGGATGCCCCGCGAGCCGTCGCTGCCCGTCCCCGACAGGATCAACGCCACCGTCCGGTGCGGACGCTCGGCCGCCACGGACTGCAAAAAGATGTCGATCGGAAGCTGCAGCACGTGCGTGCCCGAGCGGTCCTGCGATTCGAGCCGAAGCCTCCCCTCTCGGAACGCCATGTTCTTCCCGGGCGGGATGATCGAGATCGTGTTCCGCTCGAGCTCCAGCCCGTCCGCGGCGGTGCGGACCCGCATCTTCGTATGCCGCGAGAGAAGCTCGGGCATGAGACTCTTGAAGTCCGGCGACAGGTGCGACACGATGACGAACGCCGCGTCCGTGTCCGATGGGATCGCGCCGAAGAACGCCTCGAGTGTCTCGAGCCCGCCGGCCGACGCGCCGAGGCAGACGAGGTAGCTCGGGTGCGCCCCTCCCCCCTCGTCCTCCTGAACGACCGGCCGAACGGCACCGGGACCGCTCGCGCCCTCATCGGTCGATCCGTCGCGCGGGCGTCGATGCTTCTCGCTCATGGAACCTCGCACAGCGACCAGTACAGATCGAGTCGTTTCATGGCGTCGGTGAAACGCCCGAAATCAACCGGTTTCAGGATGTACCCCGCCACCCCCAGCTCGTACGACGTATCCCGGTCGCTCGGCTCATCCGAGGTCGTCAGGATCACCGCGGGAATCCCCCGGAGATCGGGGTCGCGCTTGTACTCCCGGAGGAACTCCAGACCGCTCTTCCGCGGCAGGTTCAGGTCGAGAAGAATCAACCCGGGACGCAACGCGTCCTCGAACGGCGGCTCGCGCCGGAGGTACGCCATCGCCTGCTCACCGTCCTGCACGAACGCGATCGGGTTCGCGACCCGGTTGCGCTGGAACGATCGTTTGATGTTCTTCACATCGAGCACGTCGTCCTCGACGACCAGGATGGTTGATTCACGCTTCATGCCGGGCTCGCCTGCTCAGACGCCGAGGTGTGGTCGCGGGTCGGCTCGAACGGGACCGTGAAGATGAACGACGCCCCTTCACCTTCTTTCGAGACGACACGGATCGTACCACCGAACGACTCGACGATGCGCTTCGTAATCGCGAGCCCCGCCCCGGTCGTGCCCGTTTCGTCCTTCGGGCGCAGTGTCTGGAACAGCTCGAAGATCCGCTCGAAGTGGCGCTCCGGGATGCCGACCCCGTCGTCGCGGACCTCGAACGCCCACGCGTCATCTGTCTCCTCGCACGACACATTGATGATGCCGATCGGCTTGCCGAGGTGCTTCGCCGCATTATCGATGAGGTTCTGGAAGACTTGCCTCAACTTTGTGTCGTTGTACTTGATCAGGGGGAGCTCCCCCTCGGTTCGCACCACCACACCCGGGGGCAGCTCGATCGACCGGATGACGTCGTCGATCACGTCGCTCGTATTCACCTGTTCGAGTGGGTCGGTCTCCCGCCCGGCGCGTGAGTACTCAAGGATCCCATCGATCAAGCGCCCGAGCCGTGCGGTCCGCTCGAGCAACAGGGTCAGGTTCTCGCGCGCGTCGTCGTCCACCACCGGACCGAAGTCCTCGGCGATCCAAGTCGCGACGGACGAGATCCCCCGAAGAGGCGCCTTGATGTCGTGAGAAACGACGTACGCGAACTTCTCCAGCGCCCGGTTGCTCCGTTCCAGACGCCACGCGTAAGACTCGAGCGCCGCTTCTTCTCGCCGCCGATCCGTGATGTCAACGACCGACGCGAGCACGCCCGACCGCCCCTCCTGGGTCACCGGGTTCAAACCGATCTCGACGGGGAACCCGGACCCGTCCTTTCGCCGCGCGTTCAGATCACGCCCGGCTCCCATCCGCCGCGCTTCCGGCCGCGCCATGTACGACCGCCGATGCTCGCGGTGGGCTCCCCGCGCCTCCAGGGGCACGAGGTTGTCAACGTTCATCCCCATGAGCTCGGCCCGGGAGTAGCCGAACATCTTCTCCATCTCCTTGTTCACAAGCACGATCTTGCCGGCCTGATCAACAACGCACAGCCCGTTCGGCGACGCCTCCACGACGAGCCGGAAGCGCTCTTCCGCTTCCACGACCATGGCGACCTGCGCGCGGAGCTCCTCCTCAACGCGTGATCGCTCCTCAACCTCGGACTCCAGCGCCCGCGTCCGTTCCTCGATCGTTCTCGCGAAGTGACCGAACGCATCGGCCACGATCCCGAACTCACCCTGACGCGGCAGGCGGTCCAGGTCCCACCCGGTCTCCCCGAACGACTCCACCACCGACGCCATCCGCTTGAACGGACGCACGATCCACGCGGCCAGCACACCAACGCACATCAGCGTGCCCAGCAGCGCGACCACGCCGACGGTGAGCGCGGCGTACTGAGCCCGCACGGCCGAAGCCGTGATCTCCGCGTACGGAGCGGTCTCGATGATGCGAACGCCCGGGTTGAGCGTGGTGTCGGCGATGGCCGCACCGACACGCCCGCCAGGAGCACGCACGACGCCCTTCGTCAGACCACCCGACACCAACGCCGAAAAGTCGTCCTCCCATCCCATCCCCGTGCCCAGGGCAACCGCGAATTCGGCGTCCGCGTCGTCCGGATGGCTGATGTAGTTCCCGTTGGCATCAACAACGTA
>JAUHXM010000089.1 GCA_030426605.1 Phycisphaerae bacterium
CGGGATTAGATACCCCGGTAGTCCACGCCGTAAACGATGCGCACTAGGTCGGGGCGGCTTTCACGTCGTCCCGGCCGAAGGTAAACTGTTAAGTGCGCCGCCTGGGGAGTACGGTCGCAAGGCTAAAACTCAAAGGAATTGACGGGGGCTCACACAAGCGGTGGAGCATGTTGCTTAATTCGAGGCAACGCGAAGAACCTTACCAGGGTTTGACATGCATGGATTAACCTTTCGAAAGATTGGCCACGCCCTTTGGGTGGAACATGCACAGGTGCTGCATGGCTGTCGTCAGCTCGTGCTGTGAAGTGTCGGGTTAAGTCCCTTAACGAGCGCAACCCCTATCGTCAGTTGCTAACGCGTCAAGGCGAGTACTCTGGCGAGACTGCCGGTGTCAAACCGGAGGAAGGTGGGGATGACGTCAAGTCCTCATGGCCTTTATGCCCTGGGATGCAAACGTGCTACAATGGTACGGACAGAGCGAAGCAAGACCGCGAGGTGGAGCAAATCGCAAAAACCGTGCCCCAGTTCGGATAGCAGGCTGCAATTCGCCTGCTTGAAGCCGGAATCGCTAGTAATCGCGTATCAGCTACGACGCGGTGAATACGTTCCTGAGCCTTGTACACACCGCCCGTCACGTCATGGAAGCTGGCAGCGCCCGAAGTCACATCGATTCAGGTGTGCCTACGGCGAGGCTGGTGACTGGGACGAAGTCGTAACAAGGTAGCCGTAGGAGAACCTGCGGCTGGATCACCTCCTTTCTAAGGGATTTCCTTAGATCCGAGTGTTGGTGACCCCGTTTGGGGAAGCCACGGGGAGCGATCCCCCTCGGAATCGTGAACGCATTCTCGTTCACCGATCCCCCACTCCTTGCAGTGGATGGTGAATAGCCGACCGGCAACGGTCGGTGAAGATGGACCCAGCTGTTCTCTTGCCAGGGAAGACCGATCTGACTGATTGGCCCCTGACTCTTCGGAGTCAGGGGTTTTCATTTTTTACCCCGAGTAGTTGCTTCGCATGATCGGTCGGCGCTCTAGGGCCGTGAAACCGTTCTGAGGCGTTCAGGGATCTTGATCGGGCCGACGACCACGTCTCGCGTCCAGAACACGGGGCGTGGGCCGCCGTCCTCGATGTCTCGCGCCACGAACGAACAGGCAACGCGAGGATCGAAGCGGAGAACCAAGGTCGCCTCGTCTCCAAACCGGACGAGGGCGGGCAGATCGTCCTCCTTGATGTAGCCGGGGAAGCTGTGCGAGCCTCTGTTGTGGGTCTTGGATGCTGTGGTCGACAGCAGCCAGGGCGGGCCGAAATGAGACCGAACGCCAACCTCTGTCCCATCGGGGGCTCTCAAGACCATCGCAACGGCGAATGCGTGCGGAAAATCCGATTCCCACGCACGCGCGGCGAATCGTCCGACGACCGCGGCACCCGGGGCGGTGCTGTCCGTGAATCGGAGTTCGGTTCCTTCCCAGAACTCGGCGGCGGCCCCAGCGAGGCTCGGGTCGTCGGTCGTGCGGTAGAGGTCCGCGTAGGTGCCGTGGACCGAGAGGGTGCAGTTGTGCGTGAGGTCAACCGAACCGGCCGTCGTCACGGTGGTCGCTCGAACGATGTGAACGCGCCAGGTGACTCCCAGGGCGTACGTCCCCGGGGGGAGTTCATCGAGCACGACACCGGCGCGACTTGGGGACGCGAGCGTCAGCCCGTTGCGGTGATCCTTCGGCGCGTACAGGCGTCGCTCGCGCGCACCCGCAGGCGGCGGGGCATCACCGTGGGTGGTTTCCGTGGCACCGACCTGGAAGTAGTCGAGCGAGTCAGACGCGTGACCTTGGCCGTAGGTTCGATCGAAGTGCGCGGTCCAATCCCACAGCGCAACCGGCTTGCCGTCGATCGAGGCGTCGATTAGTTCGAACACGAGCAGCGGCTCGTTGTGCTGTTCCTGAGCGAGGCGGCGGTTGTCGGGGAGCCCGTTCGCGCCTCGCCACGGTTGGGGGTAGTTTCGAAGCACGACGTCCGCGTCGGGATCAACGATCCAGGCGAGACGCCGTGGGAATGTGAAGCCGTCCACGGCGACGCTCGCGTATTGGGTAACCTGCTCGTCTGTGGCATGGCCCCCGGCATCGGCAAGTGTGAAGAGGTCGCCCCACGTGGGATCCCAGCGTGCCTGGGTTTCCGCCTGAACCTCGAGCGCGGCGGCCGCGAGGCCGCTCCACTGAGCCGGTGTGAGGGTGCCGGCGACGGCGCGGCGTTGTATCTCGTCGAGCGCACCGGATGTGGGCGTGCCGGGTGCAAGCCGGGCTTCGAAGAGAAGGATCGGGAACGGGCGCCAGCGGTGCGAGGCGCCGCCCGTGATGGCGCGGGCCCAGGGGTGGAACACGAGCGAGGCGAGGATCAGGAGGGTGCCGAGAGCGATTCGCCCGGGACGTCTGGCGCGTCGCCCATGTGTGATCCGACTCGGACCGCCGAGCCCCGCGCCGCACTCGGGACACCGATGGTCGTGGATCGGATCCGGCAGCCCGGAGAGATCAAACCGGCAGTTGGCGCAGTGAGGGTCGTCGCTCACACGTTTGCCGCGCCAGCCGAGGGCGAGCAGGGTGATGCCGAGGATCGCGATGGTGGTGAGGGCCGAGACGAGCATCGCCCGCGAGCGTACCGGACCGGCGGGTGCGGGTCACCCGTTGGTCGGCGGTTTGGTGCTCTTCTCGTGGCGGATGATCTCGCCGGTCGCCCAATACACGACGTCTTCGGCGATGTTGCACATGAGGTCGCCGACGCGCTCGAGCTCGCGGCCGACGCGGTACATCCAGAGGCCCGCCTCGGCGAAGTTTGGGCGGCGCTCGATGAGGTCGCGGATCTCCTCGAAGAGCTGCTTGTCGAGCTCGTCGATGGTTTTGTCGGCCGGCACGAGCGCGCGTGCGGCTTGCTCGTCCTGGTCGAGGACGGCGCGGAGGAGCCGGTGGCAGAGCACGGGCAGGCGCTCGCCAAGCTCTGAGAGGGAGCGCGGCCACTCGGGGATCTGCTCGACCGCGGTCAGTTTGAGGGTGATTTTGGCGATCGAGGCGGCGTGGTCGGCGACGCGCTCGATGTCGGCGTTGACCTTGAGGCAGAAAGTGATGAACCGGAAGTCGGTGCCGAACGGGTGGCGGAGGGTGAGCAGGCGGAGGCACTCGGCCTCGATCGCGACCTCTTCGCGATCGACCTCTTTCTCGCCGCGCCGGACTTCGCGGGCGAGGGCGCCGTCGAGCATCCAGAGGGCGCGGAGTGCGGCTTCGAGCATGTCCACAGCGGTGGTGGCTTCTTTGACGATCCGCCGGCGGAGGGCCGCGAGTTCGCGATCGACGGTGAGCGCGACCGGGCGTTGCTCGGGCTTCAGGTTGTCCTGTTGTTTGCTCATCGGCCTCGCCGATCCGTGGCGGGATCGTTCGCTCGGGTCCGGGATCGCCCGGGTTGATCGGGGATTCTAGCCGGGTGTCGATTCCAGGCGCGGATCAGCGGATGTCTCGAACCCGAGACGCCTCGGCAGCACCCGGAGGAGCGTGCCCGGCTCGAGGTACGGCTTGGGCGGGGACCAGTAGACCTCCGAGAGCGCGGCGCCCGAGGGCGTGCGGGCGTTCGTCGCGGCGAGGTCCGCCCCGACCACCCGGATGTCGTTGGCGCCGGTGTCCATCGCCGCGGCGACGTCGGCGGGGCGTTCGGTGAGCAGGACGATGCGGTCGCCACGCTTCGCGACCGTGCGGACGGCGAGGGCGCGCGCCGCGGCGGCGACGCGGGAGAGATCGAAGAGCGTGTGGGCGGCGGGCGGGAGGTCGCCGTACGCGCTGACGAGGTCCGCCTCGGCCTGCTCGAACTCGGCGGGCGTGCGCGCCTGCGCGAGCCGGCGGTAGGCCTCCAGGCGGCGCGCTTCGGACGGGATGTAGACCTTCGGGAAGACGCCGGTGATGCCCAGATCGACCGATACGTGCTCGATGGGCTCGGCGGTGTCGGGCTCGTTGAGCTCGTGGACGGCGCGGTCGAGCAGGCGGCAGAACATGTCGTACCCGACCGCCGCGATATGCCCGGACTGCTCTGGGCCCAGCAGGTTGCCGGCGCCGCGGATCTCGAGATCGCGCATCGCGATACGAAAGCCCGCGCCGAGCATGGTGAACTGCTCGATGGCCTTGAGGCGTTTCTGAGCGACTTCCTTGACCGGGCGGTCCTGGGGCAGCAGCAGGTAGCAGTAGGCTCGGTGCTTGAACCGACCGACGCGGCCGCGGAGCTGGTGTAGCTCGGCGAGCCCGAAGCGGTCGGCGTCGGCGATGATCATGGTGTTGGCGGTCGGGATGTCGATGCCCGACTCGATGATGGTGGTGCTGACGAGGACGTCCGCCTGGCGGCGCATGAACTGGAGCATGACCCGCTCGAGCTCTTTGGGCTCCATCTGCCCGTGGCCAAAGATGACCTTCGCGTCCGGGACCATCCGCGCGATGTCGTCGGCGACGGTCTGGATGTTGTGCACGCGGTTGTGGACGTAGAAGACCTGCCCCTCGCGCGAGAGCTCGCGTTCGATGGCGCGTTTGATGCGCTGCTCGTTGTAGGGCAGGACCTCCGTGACAATCGCGCGCCGGTCGGCGGGCGGGGTGGTGAGGCTCGAGATGTCGCGCAGGCCGAGCATCGCCATGTGGAGCGTTCGCGGGATGGGTGTGGCGCTCAGCGTCAGCACGTCCACGGTGACGCGGAGCTGGAGCAGGCGTTCCTTGTGCTCGACGCCGAAGCGTTGCTCTTCGTCCACGACGACGAGCCCGAGGTCGGCGAACTTGACGTCCTTGGAGAGCAACCGGTGGGTGCCGACGATGATGTCGATCTTGCCCTCGCGGAGGTCCTTGAGCGTCGCGTTGATCTGCTTGGTGGTCTTGAAGCGGCTCAGCGATTCGACGCGGAAGGGGTAGTCGGCGAAGCGGTCGCGGAACGTAATCTCGTGCTGCTCGGCGAGGACGGTCGTCGGGACGAGCACGGCGACCTGCTTGCCGAACTCGACGCACTTGAACGCGGCTCGGTCTTGCCGAAGCCGACGTCGCCGCAGAGGAGGCGGTCCATCGGGCGGGCCGAGTGCATGTCGCGTTTGATCTCGGCGAGCGCGGCGAGCTGGTCTTCGGTTTCCTGATACGGGAACTCGGCTTCGAACTCGTTTTGCCAGTTGGTGTCTCCCGGGTATTGGGTGCCGGGGGTGGCTTCGCGCGCGGCGCGAACGCGGAGGAGCTCAGAAGCGAGATCGCGGACGGACTCGGCGACGCGTGCTTTCTGCGTCTTCCACTTGGTGCCGCCGATGGTGGAAAGGGGTGGCGAGCCCTTGAACCCGCCGACGTAGCGTTGCACGAGGTCGATCTGACGGCAGGGGACGTGCAGGCGTGCTTTGCGCGCGAACTCGAGGGTGAGGTACTCCTCGGGCGGGCCGTCGCCTTTGGGTTTTCTGGAGCCCGGGCGGATGGTGGTGAGTTCGAGGAACTTGGCGATGCCGTGCTCGGCGTGGACGACGTAGTCGCCGGGCTTGATGTCGAGGAAGGTGTCCATCGCGCGCCCGGCGCGGACGCGCCCGGACCGCCGACGGACCTCGAAGCGACCGAGCAGCTCGGCGTAGGGCAGCAGCACGTGCGCACCGTCGGGCTCGTTCCAGGCGAAGCCTCGGTGGGCGTAGCGGACGACGGACTGGATCGTCGCGTCTGGTGCGTGCTGGGCGACGAGCTCGGCGAGTCTGGATTGCTCGGCGTCGTTCGCGCACGTGACGAGCACGCGCGCCGATCGGGCGATGGTCGCCAGCTCCCCCACCGCTTCGCCCGCGTCGCGTTCGAAGGGGGGCAAGGGCTCGGCGGGGAGCTCGACGCGGGCGTCCGCGACGGCGGTGCCCGCGCTGAACTGGTTGATCTCCGCGAGCGCGTGGGTGCGTTTCTCGAGGAGTTCGAGGACCCTGGGCGGGCCCGAGAGCCCGGATGTGTCCGAGGCGCGGGAGTAATAGCCACGGCCTTGCTCGCTGATCTCCATCGTCTCGGCGAGGATCGCGACTGTGTTGGGCCCGATCAGTTCGAGCAGGTTCACGGTGCCCGCGTCGGTCGCGACGAGGTCTTCACGCACGGCGACGAGTTCGACGCGGTCGAGGCGGCGGTCCGAGCCCATGGTGTCGAGGTCGATCTCGGTGAGGCGGTCGATCTCGTCGCCGAAGAAGTCGAGGCGGACGGGCCCGGTGCCGGCGACGGAGGGGGCGAAGACGTCGAGGATGCCGCCGCGGCGGGCGAAGTCGCCGGGCTCTTCGATCGCTTCGACGCGGCGGTACCCGGCGCTGTCGAGCCAGCGGGAGAGTTCGTCGGGGTCGAGCGTCTGCCCGGCGCGGACGACGCGTGAGAGGGCGTCGAGCTCGCTCGGTCGTGGGACGCCCTGCATGAGCGCTGCGATCGGGGCGATCAGGACCCGGGGCGGCTCTCCCGTGGTGAGGGCCCGGACGACGCGGAGGCGCTCCGCGAACGACTCGACGTGCACGCCCGACTCGCCCGGTGAGACCTCGAGCGCGGGCAGGCGGAGGGCGGTCATCGGTCCGAGCCACTCGTTGAGTTCGTCGGCGGCTTCGTCGGCGTCGTCCAGGTGCGCGACGACGAGGAGGATCGGGGCATCGAGCGTGCACGCGAGGGCTCCCGTGACGAACGCGGTCGAGCTGCCCGCGCTGCCCGAGGCGACCGCCCGCCGACCCGCGCGCAACGCGGACGCGAGCGTCGCGACGGCGGGCGTCTGGGTCATGGATTGGAGGAACGATTCGGGCATCTGGGCTCGGTGCGCGCACGGGCTGGCCCGGACGATCCGGCGATCGCCCTGGGCGGGTTTGGGTTCGGGGTCATCCTACCGCGTCAGTCGAGCCGGACGTGGGGCGCGAGCTTCTCGGCGGTCTTGGCGCCGATGCCCGGCACGCGCTGGAAGTCGAGCAGCGACGTGAACGGGCCGTTGCGGGCGCGGTCGTCGGCGATCCGCTGGGCGAGCACGGGGCCGATGCCCGGGAGGAGTTCGAGCTCCGCGGGCGGGGCCTGGTTCAGGCGGATGCGGAGCGCGAGCGTGTTCGCGGGGACGGCTTGTCGCGTCTCGGGCTCTTCCTCGTGCACCATCGCCCCTGCGGGCTCGGCGGCCGTCGTGATCGGTTGCGCGGCATCGGTGGGCGCGGATGCTGGTGCCGGCGATTGGATCGGGGCGGCGGGATCGAGCTGCGCCGAGGGTGGCTGGGGCACAGGACCCCGCGCGGCGAGTGCCCACACGAGCCCGACGGCGGCGGCTCCGCCCAACGCGCCCGCGGCGCCCGCCCGTGCGGGGCCCACCGTGGCGCTGTCTCCTGTCGGGGGCGCGGGCATCTCAGGCCTTCACACTCGCGGCGGAGGGGTCGAGCACGCAGAGCGAAGCGACATGCTCGGGTGGGGTCGCGGTCTGGGCGGCGCGACGGATGTCAGACAGACGCTCGAGTGCGGGGCGCGGGTGCCCGTCGCGCGCGAGCAATCCCGAACGCGGGACTGGCCCGGGGCGCGGGGTGTCGGCGATCTCGGCCCAGCAGACGCTCTCGACGAAGGGTTTGGACAGCGCGATCGTCATCGCGGCGCTCAGCCAGTCCGCCTGGGATGACTCGGACCAGGGCGACCGCCACCACCCGGGCGCCAGCTCGGGTTTGCCGTCTGCCGCGGGCAACGTCGCACTCGGTGCGCCCGCGAGGGAGACGGCGATCGGGCGTTCGAGGGCGGCGTAGCGGTCGAGCATCGCGCTGAGGGTGAGCAGGTCGCGGGTGCCGCCGCCGGTGCTGGGCGTGCCCATGGTCAGGCGCAGGCCGATGGAGTCAACATGGATGCCCGCCTGCGCGAGCATCTCGGCGTAGAGCATCGGGGGGAGCGAGCCGCGGCTGGTCGTGTAGTACTCGCCCCAGGGCTGGGAGATCTCAACTTGGATGCGTGCCGAACTGTGCAGCTTGCGGACGACGAGCACGCAGATGCGTGTGAGGTCCATCATCTGCTCGAAGCTGAGCTTGAAGTTGCTGTTCGCGTGCAGGCCCGATACGACCGTCCAGCGTGAGACGGTGCGACGGTAGCGTGTGACGACGGCCTTCATGTGCTCGTAGACGAGTTCGCGGAGGGTCTCGTAGTCGTTCTCCCAGATGAAGAGCCACTCGGGCACACATTCGGGGGAGAAGTCGATCACGGGCCCCCCGGCGACGGGGATGCGGGCGGTGCGGACGGCCCACTCGATCCACCGGTCGGTCGGCGAGTACGCGTACTGGCCCTCGTTGGGCTCGAGATCGACCCACCGCATGGGGACGGAGACGAAGTCGCACGCATTGAGCATGGCGCGCTGGGAGGCTTCGGAGAAGGCGCTGGGGGACGCGACGCACCCGACGGCGGGGCGCGTCGCCAGGACGACGCCGGTGCCGTTCGGGTTCGCCACGGGCGTGGTGCCGCGGGCGCCGGCGGGCGGGCCGCCCTGGACGGCTTCGACGGCGGCGTCGTACCCGGTGCCGTTGCAGCGCGGGCCGAACCGGCGGGTCGCGTCGTGGAGCGCCAGTTGCTCGCCCGCTTCGACGGCGTGCCAGAGCGCGAGCAGGGCGAGCCGGTGCGACTCGACGGAGAACCCGAAGTGCTCGCCCGCGCCGTCTTTGCGCTGCGCGACGAGCGAGCGGGTGAAGCTCGACCGGGCCGCCTCGAAGGTGCGCATGATCGGGTGGGACGGGTCGAGGTCGAACAGCTGCCACTCCTCGAGCTTGTTGAGCAGGAGCATGATCTGGTGGCGGGCGAGTTCGAGCGAGAGCAGGTACGGCGTCTTGCGCTCGGGCAGCAGGCAGGTGGTCAGCGTGAGCGAGCCGAGCGGGCGGAGGGGTGATTGGTCCGGGTCGATCTCCCCGGCGAACTCGGCGAGTGTGGCTTCGTCGAGGTCCACCTGGGTGGCGAGCCCGACGGCCTCGGCGGTCGCTTTGACGCAGTGGACGAGCCCGTCCTCGAAATGGACCTCGCCCGCGACGGGGACGCCGTCGGGCCCGACGAGGTAGGCGTGTCGGAGCACGCGGGAGGTCGCCCGCCGGTCGCCGTCGAAGATGAGAAAGCTGAGCATGGCGGACGTCGGGCCCTTCGGCCCTGAAGCTCCGAGGCAGGCGGGATCGAACACCGGGACGACCCCGGCGGCGCCGGGCGGCGCACCGGGCAACCTTACCGGATCCGAGGGCCCGCGGCGAGCGGGCGGGGCGATCGCGGGCCCGGGCGACGCCTCGGGTTTAGGCTTACGCGATGACCACCACGCCGCCATCGAGTGATTGCTGGGATGCGGGCACGCCCGTTTTCGAGACGGACCTGACCCTCCCCGACGCCCGGCGGGGCAAGGTGCGGGACGTCTACGCCCTGCCCGGCGGATCGGGCGGGCCCGGGCGGGTGCTGATGGTCGCGTCGGACCGGATCTCGGCGTTCGATGTCGTCCTGCCCGAGCCCATCGCGGGGAAGGGGCGGCTGCTGACGGCGATCTCGGCGTTCTGGCTCCGCTGGATCGAGGACCGGGGGATCTGCCGGACGCACCTGATCTCGACAGACGCGGCGGACGTGCCCGACTCGGCGTTCGGCGGGCAGACGACCCGCGCGGACCTCGCCGGGCGGATCATGATCGGGCGCGCGTGCCGGGTGATCCCCGTCGAGTGTGTGGTGCGGGGGTACCTCGAGGGGTCCGGGTGGAAGGACTATCAGCGGACCGGGTCGGTGTGTGGGATCGGGTTGCCCGCTGGGCTGCGCCAGTGTGAGAAGCTGCCCGAACCGATCTTCACGCCGGCGACGAAGGCCGAGATCGGGGCGCACGACGAGAACATCGGGTTCGAGGCGGCGTGCGCGATCGCGGGGCGCGGGACGATGGAGCGTCTGCGAGACGTGTCGCTGGCGGTCTACAACGCGGCGTGCGCGCACGCCGCGGAGCGCGGCATCATCATCGCGGACACAAAGTTCGAGTTCGGTGTGCCGCTCGATGAGCCTGATGGAGAGCCCATCCTGATCGACGAGGCGCTGACGCCGGACAGCTCGCGGTTCTGGCCGGCCGACGGATATCAGCCCGGGCGGGCGCAGGCGAGCTATGACAAGCAGTTCGTGCGCGAGCACCTCGAAGGGCTCGTCGCGCGCGGGGCGTGGGACAAGACGGCTCCGGGCCCGAGCCTGCCGGCGGGCGTGGTCCAGGGGACGGTGGCGCGGTACCGCGAGGCGCTGGCGCGCCTGACGGGGTGACGCGGGTCACTTCTCCTGGATGCCCTCGATGCCCTGGTCGCCGCGTTCGCGGAGCTTCTCCAACAGTTGCTGGCGGAACTCGTCCATGCCGGGCGGGGGCGGGAAGATCTCGTCGATCGGGCGGGTCTCGCCGGTCTGTTCGAGGATGCGCTGGTAGCGCTCGGTGAGGGCGACGTAGGCGTACCGCTTGAGATCGTCTGGCGCGTTGAAGTAGATGAGCTCCGCTTCTTCGGGCGGGAGCTGGATCGCGATCTGGGCGAACATCATGCCCGCGACGAAGCGGAAGTCGCGGTCGAGGTATTCGGTGCGCGTGGTGTTTCCGCCGGCGACGATCTCGCGGAACTGGGCGGAGTGGTAGTAGCGGTGCTGGGCGATGGCGAAATCGAACATGCCGCGGAAGACCTGTTCGTCCCCGAAGAGCAGGCCCTGGATGTACGCGGACTGGAGGGAAGCGAAGACCTCCTGCACGACGACGGTCGGTGAGTCCTGGCGATCTTGGACGTTCGCCTGCACGAACTCGTCAACCGGAAGGGACAGGCGCTCGATCCGGTCGGCGGGCGCGTGGGCGTTGGCGCCCTCCCACGTGCGGAGGCGCTCGTACCAGCGTTCGGCGGCATCGAGGTTGCCGCGCCGGTAGTAGAACGTGACGGCGTCTTCCATCAGGTTCTCGTAGCCCGCGGCATAGGGGCGGTAGACGCGGCGCTCGGACTCGAAGATGCCCGCGGCGTCGATGGCTTCTGCCTCGAGGATGTTGCCGTAGGACTCGAGGAAGTCGGGGTTGGGGACGGCCTGGTAGTAGCCCGCGCCGCCGCGCACGACGTCGAGGTAGTTGAAGTAGAGCGTGCCGAAGCGCCACAGGTCCTGCAGCGACTGCACGGCGACGCGGTAGGTGTTCACGAAGTCGAAGGCGGCGGAGTTGCGCTCGTCAACTTCCATCTGCCCCTTCCGGGCGCCGCTGTACGCCCAGTAGAACCCGTGCGCGCCGGGGAGGCGCCAGTCGATGGCGCCGAAGTTCTCCGTGAGGCGGAGCATGACGAGGGGGTCCATGTTGTAGTCGTCGATCAGGACGCGCCGGCGGACGTGGGCGAGCAGATCATCCCACCCGGCTGCATTGGCGGGGTCTTCCCATATCTCACGGAAGGCGCGCCAGTTGGGCCCCATCGAGGCGACCTGGCTGAACTCGGAGATCGCGGCCTCGAGCTGCCCGTGTCGCTCCAGCGCGTCGAGCAGGGCGGCGCGGGAGAGCAGGTCCTTGCCGGGCGGGATGCCCAGGCGGGCGGCGTACTGATCCGCGATCCGCGCGGCGGCGGGGTTCCGCTCGCGCAGACCGGCGAGGGTCTCCGGCGCGTCCACGATCGGGCGGAGCCAATCGACGAAGAGCTGCTTGCGCTTCTCACGCGATTGGGTGGAGTAGTCGAACTCGGGGGGCTGGCCGAGCACTTCCTGCCATTCGCGGGCGAGCTGGCGTTTGTAGTACTGGTTGGAGTCGTCGGTGTAGCCGCCGATCTTGTGGAGGAAGATCCACCCGAGCTCCTTGTGCATGAGCATGTCATTCGGGTTTGCGCGGAGGCCCTGGTCGCGCATCAACTGGATGCCGGCGTTGACCCAATGCCAGCGTTCCTCGGGCGTCTGGGTGGTGACGGAGATGTTGTACGCCATGTTCCAGGCGTGGAAGACCCAGACGCGGGGGAAGCGGGGCTGGAGCTGGGTGATGGCGTCGGCGAGCTCGATGGCCTCGAAGTAGCGGCCGTCTTCCTTGGCCTGGGTGGCTCGGATCCAGAGGTAGTTGACGAAGATGCCGCGGAAGGCGCCCATCGCGATGCCGAGGGCGACCTGCGGTGGGTCGCCGTCCTCGGCGCGGTCGGTGTACGAGAGCCCGTGGCGACCGACGGAGGCGGCGAGGGCGACGGAGAAGACGCCCGCCGAGGAGAGCGACAGGAGGAGCACGAGCGTCGCGATGATGCAGATCTTTGTGTTCGTGCGCATCGGTGCCTCCGAAGGTCTTACTGCCCGGAGTAGGTCGCGAGTTCGCGTCGTCGGAATATGAGGACGCCGAGGGCGTAGAGCCCGAGGCTCGTGAGCATGAGGACGGCGGTGCCGCGGAAGACCTCGCCCCATGAGAGCAGCAGGCCCGTCGCGAGGCGCTGTGTCGGCTTGAGCTCGGAGTAGGTCAGGAAGAGCGTCCCCACGCCCTCGGCGATGTTCGAGACGATGAACCGCCAGAGCTGCCACTCGCGCGCGTGATTCGTCACTGACCAGCTCTCGAGCGAGTAGATGATCCACCCGGCTCCCTCGGCGACGAGAAACGTGCCCAGCGCGAGCAGCGCGGCGACGGGGAAGCTCAGGAACGTCGCGGCGACGATGCCGATCGCGATCAGGAACGCGAGCTTCACCCACAGCACGAAGACGATGCGGACAAAGTTCATGCGGTAGGACCCGACGGTGTACGAGACCTCGAGCCCGTCGGACGGGAAGGTGATGACCTCGGGGTTGGGCAGCCACTGGGCCTCCGAGCCGTCGGGTGACGGGCGGAGGGCGCCGTTATAAATCTGGATGTAGAGGTTGCCGTCGTCCTGGATGGCGTCGGGCGTGAGGGTGAGGGTGTGGCTGAACCCGAGCCCGGTGCGGCGTGTGACGACGGAGCCGTCGGGGAACTGGAACGTGAGGTTGTAGATCCGGTCCGGGCGGTTGCCCTCGGCGTTGATCTTGTACCGCAGGATGATCGGGCTGTCGGATGATTTGGCGGCGGCGAGCCCCTCGAAGACGTAGCCCTCGTACCCCTCGTCGAATGGGTGGATGGACATGTACGAGAGGTTGAGCTGGTCGTAGATCTCGACCATGTACCCGTTGATGTCGCGGGTGGTCGGGTCGAAGTCCGGGTTCTGACGGCGTTCCTGCTGGACGCGTTGCTGGACGGCGGCGTCCATGTCCACCTCGAAGTAGTTCATGGCGGAGACGGGGCGGACGGTCTTGCGGGCCGCGAGGACCTGGGTGGTGAGAATCATGCGATCCTCGGTCATGTTCGCGGTCTCGTCGGCGGGGACGTTGGGGCGGATCTCCCCGACCGCCGTCTGGTTCG
>JAUHXM010000158.1 GCA_030426605.1 Phycisphaerae bacterium
CCTCGGCGCGGTCTGGCCCGGGTCGCACCTGGGGCGCGTGCTCGACACCCCGGTGCTCGCGTGGATCGGGAACCGGTCGTACGGCATCTACCTGTGGCACTGGCCGCTGCTGGTGCTCGTGACCGCCTGGCTGCAGCCCGCCGGCACCGCGGTGGGGGCTGGCATCCTCACCCTCGCGCTCACCCTGCTGTTCGCGCAGGCGTCGTACCAATGGCTCGAGCAGCCGATCCGCCGATACGGGTTCCGCGCCGCGCTGGGCCGCCTGCGCAGGGGGCTCGGCGCCTCGCCGCGTCGGCGATTCGCGACGATCTCGGCACTCACCGCGGGCGCGCTGGTGCTCGGCGGCACCTCGGCGGCGATCGCCGCGGCCCCGCAGGTGTCCTCCAGCGAAGCGGTCGTGCAGGCGGGGGCCGACGTCCTGGAGCGGGCGCAGCAGACCTTGACCGACGCAGGCGCGGGATCGACGGACGAGACGCCCGACGATGAGGCGCCCTCACCGACATCCGCCGCCGAGGCGCTGGGAGTCGAGACACGGGGAGTCGAAACCGCGCCCGAGGCCGATGAGCCGAACGACGGGGCCGACGAGCGTCCCGGCGGTGAGGAGCCCCGAGACGACCGCCCGCTTCCCGACGTGGCCGGCGACCAGATCACCGCGATCGGCGACTCGGTGATGCTCGCCTCGGCGCCCTCGCTGCTGGCGGAGTTCCCCGGCATCCACGTCGACGCCGCCGTGTCGCGATCGACGTATGCCGGACCGGGAATCATGCGCGACCTCGCCGCCCGCGGCACGCTGCGCCCGATTGTCGTCGTGGCGCTCGGCACCAACGGTCCGGTGTCGTTCGATGCGCTGAGCGAGATGGCGCGGATCGCCGGACCCGACCGCACCCTCGTCCTCGTCAACGCGCACGGCCCGCGCGACTGGATCCCCGGGGTGAATGCCGACCTGGCATCGTTCGCGGCCTCGCACGAGAACATCGTCATCGCCGACTGGGACCGGGCGATCGCCGGCTCGCCCGACAAGCTCGCCGGCGACCAGATCCACCCCGAGCGGCCCGGCGGTGACGTGTTCGCGGACTGCGTCGACGGGGCGATCGATGAGGCCGCAGCCGAGCAGCGCCGGCGGGAAGACCTTCAGGAGCTTGGCGAGTGGAAGGACGCGAACCGCACCGAACACCGCCAGAAGGCGGTCTAGGCGTTCGCGTCGAGGCCGCGCGCACAGAAGCGGATAGTCTGGCGAGCGTGCAACGAGGGCCCGCGGGGCGGCGCGAACGCGTCGAGATCGGGGCACCCATGCGCGATGACGCGGACGTTCCCGCCGCGCCCCGCCCCGAGCCCGTGCGGCGTGTACCGCTGTGGCGGCGGATTCTCGGGAACCCCTGGACCCAGCTGCTCATCGCGTTCACCGTCACCGGGCTCGTCTTGAGTCTGGTCGCCAAGCCCTACCTCGTGCCCTCCTCCTCGATGGAGGACACCCTGCAGCCCGGCGACCGCGTGCTCGTCAACCGCCTCGCCTACGTCGGCGCACCGCCGGGGGTCGGCGACATCGTCGTGTTCGACGCGGATGCCTCGTGGAGCACCGCCGAGCCCGAGGACCGCGGTCTGTTCGCCTCGGTGCTCGCGTGGCTCGGGCAGGTCACCGGGTTCGGCGCGTCGGGCCCCCACACCCTCGTCAAGCGCATCATCGGCACCCCCGGGCAGACCGTCGAATGCTGCTCCGACGACGGCGCGGTGATGGTCGACGGCGAGCCGCTCGACGAGCCGTACGTGTCGTCGGACTTCGCGTTCGACCCGGGTGTGGTCGACTGCACGACCCTCCCCCAGTCCGACCGCTGCTTCCGCCCCATCGTCGTGCCGCCCGGCTCGTACCTGGTGCTCGGCGACAACCGGGCGATCTCCAGCGACTCCGCGGCGCTGTGCCGGGTCGACGCGAGCTCGGAGGACTGCTGGCGGTGGGCGACCCGCGAGGGCATCGTCGGCAAGACGGTGTTCATCCTGTGGCCGCCGGGCCGCTGGGGCGTGCCGTAGGCGACGCGGTCAGAACGTGCGCGTGAGCACCCGATCGCGCTCGGTCGCCTCGAAACCCAGGTTCACGTACAGGTCGTTCGCCCCGGTCGGGCTGTCGGTGTCGACATCCAGCACCGCCTTCTCGAGCCCCGCGTCGGCGATCGCCCGCAGCGTGCGCGCGATGACCGCCGGCGCCAGCCCCTTGCCGCGATCATCGCGCACCACACCGATCAGGTCGATGTACGCGTGGCTCGCCCCCAGATGCTCGAAGTCGTGCTCGTTCACACTCGCCAGGCAGAACGCCGCCACACGATCCCCGTCGAGCGCGATCGTCGACAGATCGGCGCGGAAGAACTCGCCCTCCACGAACTGCGCCCAGCGCTTCGGCGAGTTCGGCAGACTCCCCCAGTGGTCGCGGAACGCATCGTTCTTGGCCACGCGGGTCGCCTCGGACTGCGCCAGGTCGAACGGCTGCAACGGCAGCGCCGGCTCGGCGGCATCCGGAAGCGGCATCCGCATGTCGCGCACCATGCTCGTGAACCAGCGCGCCGTCTCCAGACCCAGCCGCTCGGCGAGGACCGTCGCGCCCGTGTTCGT
>JAUHXM010000090.1 GCA_030426605.1 Phycisphaerae bacterium
TGGACACGGTCTCGGAAGTCCAGGACATCGCGCGCTCCATGATCGAGCCCGCGCCCAAGTTTGGCACCGGGCTCAACACCTCTTACATCCTCGGGATGGGCAAGGTCAAGCACGGCGAGTCCGAGTCCGTCCTCATTCTGCTCGACATCGACAAAGTCATGTCGCAGGAGGAACTGGGCGCCATCTCGCAATCGCGCCAAGACACCCCCACCCCCGAGAGTGTCAAACCTGACTCCCTCGCCGCCTGATACCCAGTCGAAGCGACGTACGAACACGAACATCCCGGCGAGAGATCGCCGGCACGAACAGAGGAACCAGCGATGTCCAGCACCGAGACCCGCACCACGACGACCACCGGAACGAAGGCCAAGGACTTCGAGAACATGATCAAGAGCCTCAGCACATCGCAGGCCATGATCGAGTTCGAACCCGATGGCACCATCATCACCGCCAACGACAACTTCTGCGCCGCCGTCGGATATCGGCTCGAGGAGATCGTCGGCAAGCACCACCGCATCTTCTGCGACGCCCAGTTCGCCGCCTCGCCCGAGTACCGTGCCTTCTGGACCGACCTCGGCGGCGGACAGTACAAGGACGGCGAGTTCAAGCGCGTCACGAAGAACGGCTCGGACATCTGGATCCAGGCCACGTACAACCCCGTCTTTGATGAGAAGGGCAACGTCTACAAGGTCGTGAAGTTCGCTTCGGACATCACCGAGGCCAAGGAAGCCTCTCTTCAGTTCGAGGCCAACGCCACGGAGTACGCCAACCAGATCAGAGGCTTCAGCACTTCGCAGGCGATGATCGAGTTCGAGCCCGACGGCACAATCATCAGTGCGAACGACAACTTCTGCGCCGGCCTCGGGTACTCGCTCGATCAGATCGTCGGCAAGCACCACTCCATGTTCTGCGACCCCGAGTACGCCGCTTCGCCCGAGTACCGCCGGTTCTGGGCCGAGCTCGCCAGGGGCCAGTTCCACGCCGGTGAGTTCCGCCGCGTCACGAGTGACGGATCCGATCTCTGGATCCAGGCGTCGTACAACCCGATCGTGGACGAGTCAGGCAAGACCTACAAGGTCGTCAAGCTGGCGTCCGACATCACGGAGCAGAAGACGAACCTGCTCCGGATGGAGCGGGAACAGAAAGAAGCCCAGATCCGCGACGCCGAGCAGAAGCGGGAGCTCGAAGCGCTGCTCGAGCAGGTCGCGCAGGGTGCGGATCAGATCGACCAGGGCGCGTCGCAGATCGCCGTGTCCAGCCAGTCGCTCTCCGAGGGCGCGAGCCAGCAGGCCGCGTCGCTCGAGGAGATCGGCGCCTCGCTGGAGGAGATGTCGGCGATGACGAATCAGAACGCCGACAATTCGACCCAGGCCGCGACGCTGGCCGAGGAAGCCCGCAAAGCCGCCGATAACGGCATGGAAGAGATGACCGCGATGAGCCAGGCGATGGACGAGATCGCCAACTCGTCGAGCGAGATCTCCAAGATCATCAAGGTGATTGACGAGATCGCGTTCCAGACCAACCTGCTCGCCCTGAACGCCGCGGTGGAAGCCGCACGTGCGGGCGAGGCCGGCAAGGGCTTCGCCGTCGTCGCCGAGGAGGTCCGAAACCTCGCCCAGCGTTCCGCCGAAGCCGCCAAGAACACCTCGGCGATGATCGAGGAATCGTCCAAGCGGGCCGACAACGGCGTCGCGATCGCCCAACGCGTCGGCAAGGCGCTCGAAGAGATTGGAACCGGCACCGTCAAGGTCAACACCTTGCTCTCCGAGATCGCCACGGCATCGAAGGAACAAGCCGACGGCATCTCGCAGATCAACAAGGGTGTCTCGGAGCTCGACAAGGTGACCCAGCAGAACGCCGGGAACGCCGAGGAGCTCGCGTCGGCCTCGCAGGAGACCGCCGCCCAGGTCGCCACGCTCCGCGAGGTCATCTCCTCGCAGGGCCACGGCGGGCCCGCCCCGACGCCCGCACCGGCACCCGCCGCACGTCAGACGAATGCCGGCGCCAAACCCGCCAAGACGGCCGGCCCGATCTCGTTCAAGCAGGCGATGCCGCTCGATGACGACGAAGAGTTCGCCTCCTTCTGATCCGCATCGAGACTTCTGTTCGACCCTCGGGGGTCGCCCCGCGAGACCGGGGCGACCCCATTGCACCGGTGTGAACCCCCATGGCAACGCTGACCCAGCGCGAACTCGACCGCATCGCATCGCTCGCGTACGAACGCTGGGGGCTGCACATCACGGATGAGAAACGCGAACTGATCTCGACGCGCCTCTCAAAGCACCTGCGCACTTTAAGGTTCGACACCGTCAGAAGCTACATCGATTTCCTGGAGCGCGAGGCGACGCAAGAAGAACTCCTCGAGTTCTTTGACGTCCTCTCGACCAACGTCACGAGCTTCTTCCGCGACCCCGGGCACTTCGCGTACCTTGAGCGCGAGCTCTACACCCCGCTCTCGCGCGGGAGGCTCGCGCTGCCCAACAAGGCCATCCGACTCTGGTCCTCCGCGTGCAGCACCGGGATGGAGCCCTACTCCCTCGCCATCAACGCCCTCGAATCGCTCTCGGACCCGGACGCGTGGGACATCAAGATCCTCGCGACGGACCTCTCGAACACCGCGGTCGCCGCGGCGGTCAGGGGGGTCTACCCCGAGACCGCCGTCGCTTCGCTCTCACGCGACCTTGTCAAGAAGTACTTCCTGAAAGGAACCGGCCCCAACACGGGGACCGTGAAGGTCGCACCCACGATCCGGAGGCTGATCACGTTCCGACGACTCAACCTCATGGACCCGTGGCCGATGCGGGGCCCGTTCCAGTCCGTGTTCTGTCGGAACGTGATGATCTACTTCGATCTCCCGACTCGTGAGAAGCTCGTCAACCGGATGGCCGATCTCATCCAGCCGGGGGGCTCGTTCGTCGTGGGCAGTTGCGAATCGCTGCACGGCATCAACCACCCGTTCTCGTCCGCGCAAGCGAACATCTACCGCCTGTGATCCAGCGCATGAACCCCGCCCTCGAGACCGTAGCGAACGGATCGGCGACCCAGCTGGTCGTTGGCGTCGCGGACTACAAGGTCACGAGGGACCCCAACGCATCGCTCGTCACCCACGCGCTCGGCTCGTGCATCGGCGTCACGGTGTACGACCCAAACACCAAAGTGGGCGGCATGCTCCACTTCATGCTCTCGTCGAGCAAGAACGCCCGGGCCAAAGCCGAGCTCAAGCCCGCGATGTTCGCCGACACCGGCGTCCCGCTGCTGTTCAAGGACGCCTACAAGCTCGGCGCGAAGAAAGAGGACCTGATCGTCTGCGCCGCGGGCGGCGCCGAAATTCTCGGCGACTGCGAGTGCTTCAAGATCGGCTCGCGCAACCGAACCATCCTCCGCAAGCTGTTCTGGAAAAACGAGATCCTCATCGCATCCGAGGACACCGGCGGCACCCGCAGCCGCACGCTGCAAATGAACATGGACGACGGCTCGGTCGAGATCCGCTCACAGGGCGAGAGGTACCCGCTATGGCCGACAGCCTGAACCAGATCATCGGCATGCTCGATCGCCTCCCGGCCCTGCCCGCCACGCTCATGCGTGTCACCGGCATGCTCGCCGACGACGCCCTCGAGCTCCCCGAACTCGCCGCCGTCGTCCGTTCGGATGAGGCCCTCTCCGCGCTCGTCCTGCGAGCCGCGAACTCCGCGACGTACGGCGTTCCCGGGCGCGAGTTTGACATACAACAGGGTCTCGCACGCCTCGGCATCCGGAATATCACCGCGTTGATCCTCAAGCACGAGTCGTCCTCAATCCTGGAGAAAGCTGGCCGGGCCTACGGGCTGCGGCGTAAAGCCCTCTCGCAGGCCGCGATCGGCGGCAGCGCCGTCGCCGAGCTCCTCGCCCGCGAGTCCGGCTTCACCTCGCCCGAGCTCGCGTATACCTGCGGTCTGCTGCGTGACATCGGGAAGATCGGCGTGGACGCCTTGCTCGCAGCACGCGACCCCGCCCATCCCTTCGCCACCCGCGAGCCCGACACGGGCTTCCTCGAAGCAGAACGTGAAGCCCTCGGGCACGACCACACCCAGATCGGCGCCGCGCTCGCTGAGCACTGGGACCTCCCTGCCCGCGTCGCGGGCGCCATCCGCCACCACCACACCCCGCCGGCGCCCGGCACCCCCGAGCACGATGATCTCTATGACATCGTGCACGCCGGCGACATCGCCTGCCTCTGGGCGGGCCTGGGCATCGGGTACGACGGCCTCGCCTACGAGGTGGCACCACACGTCACCAAGAAGCACCTCCCGACGCGCCAACGCGCCGAGGAGCTCATCCTCGCCGCCGTCGATGCCACCATCGAGCACGATCAGCAAACCAGGGATCAGCAGACCGGAGCCTCGGCATGAACTGCAATATCCTCATCGTGGACGACTCTCGGATCATCCGCACCGCCATCAAAAAGATCGCCCGTGTCGCGGGCGTCGATGACGACCGCATCCACGAAGCCGCGAACGGTCAGGAAGCCCTCGACATCCTCGAGAGCGTCTGGATGGACCTCATCCTCCTCGACATCAACATGCCCGTCATGGACGGTGAAGCATTCGTTGTCGAGAAAGCCAAGCGGCCAGATATCGCCGACATCCCCGTCTTCATCGTCTCAACCGAGGCGAACGAGGAACGACTCCAGCGTCTGAGCGACCTCGGCGTCCGCGGTTCCCTCCGCAAACCCTTCGAGCCCGAAGACCTCTGCCAGGTCATCAGCCAAGTCATCGGAGCCAAGGCATGAGACCCATCACCAACGATCAACTCACCGAGCTCGTCGCGACGGCGCTCGAACGCACCGCATTCGTGCTCGTCGATCCCGCCGAGGACGATGCCGAAGCCTCGTTCGCCCCCGTACGACGGTCATCGCTCCGGCTGACCGGATCGGATTGGACCGGCGTCATCACGCTCACGGCCGACGAGGGCTTCCTCTGCGAGCTCGCTTCCAGCCTGCTCGGCGTGGATGAGAACGAAGTCGAGCTCGACGAACACGGGCAGGACATCATCCTCGAACTCGCGAACATCCTCGCGGGCTCGGTCTCCCTCGCCCTGGGCGGCGACAAAACCCACATCGGGCTCGGCCTGCCCGAGCTCAGCGATCTCGCCGCCCCGACACCCGAAGCTGAAACGTCAACCATGGTCGCAGCGGAGTCCGGCTACCTGAACGTCCAATGGTCCGTCGCCGCGTCGTCCAAGGCCGCCGCATGAGCCACCCCTCGCCGACCGATCCCGTCCGCGTGCTCGTCGTTGACGATTCCGCGATCGTGCGGCGAGCGCTCACCGAGCAGCTCAACGCCCACCCGGATATCAGCGTCGTCGCAACCGCTCCAGACCCGTACGTCGCACGCGATCACATCTTCCGCCACAAGCCCGAGGTCATCACCCTCGACATCGAGATGCCCCGCATGAACGGCCTGACCTTTCTCCGAAAGGTCATGAAGTTCAACCCGATGCCCGTGATCATCGTGAGCTCGCTCACACCGGCGTCGTGCCAGATGTCGCTCGACTGCCTTGCCGCGGGAGCGATCCATGTCGCTTGCAAGCCCCAGGGTATGTACTCGCTGGGCGACCTCGGGCACGAACTCGGGCACATTATCCGAGGCGTCCGCTCTGTAACACTCCCGACGCCCAAGGCCGTCCTCCCCAGCGAGGCGAAGGCGGCGGCGCAGCCCACACTCAACCTCTCGATCACTACCCGCAAGGTCGTCGCGATCGGCGCCTCCACGGGAGGCACCGAAGCGCTCGCCAGCGTCTTCTCCAAGCTGCCGGCGACCTGCCCCGGAACGCTGATTGTCCAGCACATGCCGCCCGGGTTCACGACCACCTTCGCCGAGCGCCTCAACGGCATCTCAGCGATGAACGTCAAGGAAGCCACCGACGGCGAGGCCGTGCTCCCAGGTACCGCGCTGCTCGCCCCGGGCGGCAAGCACCTCGCCCTCGCGATGGACGGCGCCCGCTACGTCGCCCGCGTCTTCGACGGCCCGCGCGTCAAACGCCATCAGCCCTCCGTTGAGGTGCTCTTCAAGTCCACCGCGAAGCACGCGGGAAGAAACGCGATCGGCGTCATCATGACCGGCATGGGCGACGACGGCGGCGAGGGCCTCCTCGACATGAAGAACGCCGGTGCCATGACCGTCGCACAGGATGAGAACTCCTCGGTCGTCTACGGCATGCCGAAGGTCGCCGCCGACCTCGGCGCCGCAAAGTCCATCGTCCCGCTCGAGTCGATCCCTGACGAGATCGTCAACTTCGCCGCGACGAGCAACTACGGGACGGGCCAGGCCGCCTGAGATCAAGCTCGTGGCACGGGCGCCCACCCCTGCCCGATCATGGCGCGTACCGCGTCGGGTCGGGCACGCCCGCGTCCTCGAACCCGCGCCGCCGGATCGCGCACGAATCACACGCCCCGCACGCCGCCCCGGTCTCGTCCGGGTCGTAGCACGAGTGCGTCAGCGCGTAGTCCATGCCCAACCCGACCCCTCGTCGGATGATCTCCGCCTTGGTCATCCGGATCAGCGGCGTCCGCACGCGCACGCCCCGCCCCTCCACGCCCGCTTTCGTCGCGAGGTTCGCTGCGCGCTCGAACGCCTCGATGAACTCGGGCCGGCAGTCGGGGTACCCCGAGTAGTCCACCGCGTTCACACCGGCGATGACCTCCCGAGCCCCCACCACCTCCGCGTGGGCGCACGCGAACGAAAGGAAAATCATGTTCCGCGCGGGCACGTACGTCACCGGGATGCCGGCGCTCATCTCCCCCACACCACGCCCCTTGGGCACCTCGATGTCCGCCGTCAGCGCGGACCCGCCGAACGCCCGCAGATCGATCGGCATGACGATGTGCTGCTCGACCCCCACGACCTCCGCGACCCGTCGCGCCGCGTCCAGTTCGTGCCGGTGACGCTGCCCATAGTCGAAACTCAGCGCGAAGCACACGAGCCCTTCGTCGTGCGCCATCGCCAGCGTCGTCGCGCTGTCAAGCCCTCCTGACACCAAAACGACCGCGCGCTCACCATCGACGGATGAATTCTGTTTCACGTCACAACCGTAGACTCGTATCGTACTCAAGACACCGCACATACCCAGAGCGACGCAATGGCCACAAACCCCGAGATCACCACAACGAAGTGCCTCGTCAACGGCAACTGGGTCACCGCCGCCTCGGGCAGGACCTTCCCCGTCACCGATCCGGCCACCGACGAGCATCTCGCCGATGTCCCCGACATGGGCGAGGGCGAAACCCGCGACGCGATCACCGCCGCACACGACGCCTTCCCCGAGTGGCGGAGCACCCCGGCCCCCGCGCGCGCCGGACTCGTAGCCAACCTCGCAAACCTCATGCGCCGCGACGAAGACCGTCTCGCCGCGCTGATGACCGCCGAGCAGGGCAAGCCCCTCGCCGAGTCCCTCGGCGAGATCCGCTACGCCGCCTCCTTCTTCGAGGAAGCCGCCCGCCAGGGCCCTTCGCTCACCGGCGACATCGTCCCCGCCTCAAACCCCGACCAACGCATCCTCGCCCTCCGACAGCCCGTCGGCGTATGCGCCATCATCACGCCATGGAACTTCCCGGCCGCGATGATCACCCGCAAGCTGGGCCCCGCGCTCGCGTGCGGCTGCACCGCCATCATCAAGCCCGCGCACGCCACGCCCCTCAGCGCCCTCGCCATTGCCAGGCTCGCCATCGAGGCGGGCCTGCCCCCGGGCACCGTCAACGTCCTCACCGCCGACGCCGAAACGTTTTCGAACACCGTCCTCGCCGACGAGCGCGTCCGCAAACTCTCGTTTACAGGCTCGACCAAGGTGGGTCAGATCCTGATGCGTGGAGCTGCAGACAACCTCCTCCGCCTCTCACTCGAGCTGGGCGGGCACGCCCCCTTCATCGTGTTCGACGACGCCGACCTCGACGCCGCCATCGAGGGTGCCGTCGCCTGTAAATTCCGCAACGCGGGCCAGACCTGCATCTGCGCCAACCGCTTCTTCGTTCAGTCGGGGATCTACGAGGCCTTCATGGACCGATTGGCGCGCAAGATCGAGGCCCTCAAGATCGGCCGAGGCAGCGATGATGGCGTCACCATCGGCCCCCTCATCAACGACGACGCCGTCCACAAGGTTGAAGACCACGTCGCCGACGCCTTGGACAAGGGCGGCAAGGTCCTCGTCGGCGGAGAGCGCGTGAAACTCGAAGGCCTCGCCGACCGCTTCTACGCCCCCACGCTCCTCGAGGGCATGACTCCCGACATGAAGCTCTTCCGCGAGGAGACCTTCGGCCCCGTCGCCCCCGTCATGAAGTTCGACGACGAAGACGAAGCCGTCGCGCTCGCCAACGACTCCGAGTTCGGCCTCGCCGCCTATTTCTACACAAACAACGCTTCACGCCTGACCCGCGTCGCCGAGGCCCTCGACTACGGCATCGTCGGCGCCAACGACGGCGGGCCCTCCGCCGCCCAGGCCCCCTTCGGCGGCGTCAAGCACTCCGGCTTCGGGCGCGAGGGCGGCAGCTACGCCATGCACGAGTACACCGACATCAAGTACGTCTCGGTCAAGATCAAACCCACCGATTAGCGCGCGGGGCGGATTTCGAGACGCCAGTACTTCACCTCGTCCGACCCCGAGTTTGCGCTGAAACGCTGCTCGAACTGCGGCTCCAGGAACACCCGCTGCCACTCGCTCGACCCGATCTGCATCTCGTCGCCATCGAACCACAACGCCCGGTACTGCACCCACACCGGGTTCTGCGCGATGCTCCGCACCGGCACCTCCAGCGACGCGACCTGACCCGGCGTGCCGGGTGTCCACTGGATGCGCGCAAAGTCGCTGACAATCGCGCCTGCGAGCGCCGGGTGCACCGCCACCGCCGGATACTGCTCAACCGGCAGCGGATCCTGGATCGCCGCGTCCGGCGAGACCTTCGTCGGCTGACACCCCGCGACACCCGCGACCAGCACTCCCGCCGCGACCAAACCAGTCATCTTGAACCACACCATGCCCTGCTCCTTTCGATTCGCGAATGAGCTCATCGCACGTCTTCCAGAATCCGGATCGCCATCTCGCCGCTCGGCACGTAGCTCGGCTGCTGCCGGCAGAACAACCGCACGAACCCCGCGCTCCCCACCACCGGCGTGTACAGAGCGTCCCCGCCCTCCAGGATGTGCACGCCGTTGGGCACACCCGCCCCGATCCCTGAGATCGCGATACCTTCTTCCTCATACATCGCCAACAGGTCGCTCCGCGTCACCCACTCGGGCAGCCCCGCCTGACGGTACTCACGCACGAGATCGTACGTCGGCACGCGCACGCACCGCCCGCCAAGCACCCAGGGGAGTGTCGGCTGCTCCAGAGAGCCCCACGCGTCGTTCGCATACACCACCGACGTGCGCGCGTTCGGCCGCGTCGGCAGCCGCACGTAGTGCAGGGTGAACACACCCGCGTCCGCGGGCATCGGCAGTTCGATCAGAGCGTCAGGGTGCCCGTTGATCCCCAGCTTCACGAAACCCGCCCCGTGCGGGACATCCACCAACGCGAGATATGTCCGCTGCGGCACCGCCACACATTGGCGCGTGTCCGCCGCCGCGGTCGCCTTCAGCGCCAACCCCGCCAGCGCCGCGCCAAGCCCAGCGAGCTGCGCGCCCGAGTCATCTGAAATCGCCGCGACCCCGATCCCGCCGTAGACGAGCCCGGTCCCGATCGCGCTCTTCGCCCGACGCTGCGCCTCAAGCGACGTCCACTTCAGGTCGAACGCGAGCCGGTTGTAGTCCGTCACGACCGGGAACCCCACGCCCGCGCGCCCGTTCACGGTCACGACGAGTTCAGCCGAGTCGCTCGGTGTCCGTTCCCGGTACGCCGCGACCGAGCCGTCTTCACCCGACGCGATCCTCTCGGGGCCCGAGCCGTAGTCCACGATGAACGCCGTGTTCCCCGCGCCCGACCGGATCATGCCCGCCAGCCCGCCGAGTTCCGGGTTGATCGCGGCGAGGTCCCGCAGCGCCTCCTCCATCTCCTCGCGCAGCCCGAGCTCCCGCGCCCCGAGCGCCGCGAGCGCGTGGGCGATCTCAAAATCGGACGCGACGAACCTGACCTCGCCCTCGCCCTCCGCCTCGACGACCGCGAGCTCTCGGAGCTGGAACGTCGCGCTGAGCGCCGACGCGCGCATGTTGCCCCAGTCGCCCTTCACGCCGTCCACCGCGGCGATCGCGGCGAGCGCCGCCGCCTGTTCGAACGGCTCGCCCTTCCACGTCCGGGCCGCCTGATCGCCCACGAAGAACCGCGCCCCCTCGGTGCCCGCGTTGACACCCTGCAGGCGCAGGAAGTCGTACGTATCGTCCGCCGCGCGCGTCGCGACGGGCATGTCACCCTCGGCGAGGGCCGTCCACAGCACGAGCTCCTGATCCAGCAGATACCGCTTGTCACGGAGATTCGCCGCGCGCTCGCGCAGCGCGATGGATTTCGCGATTCCGTGGTCGCCGTTGCGGACTGCGCGCAAGATCGCGTCGTCGCTCGCTCGCACGCCGGACGCGCACCCGCCCCCGAGCATCACGCCGAGAAGAACCGAGATGAGCACCATCAGGCAGCGCATCGCACCCTTCAATCGAGCAAGAGCCCGCGCGCCGCGCGCGCAAAGCTCGTCTCCCCGGACCAGACCAGCCGCCCGCTCGAGAGCTCGGTGATCTCCGCCTCCACAACGAACACGTCCTTGCGCACATCCGCGGCGTCCGCCTTCACCGCCGCCGCACGCTGGATCGACCGGAACCGCACATTGAACAGATGCGTGTCCGCCGGCAGGTCGTACGGATCCAGCCCCGACCCCGGCAGCACGTACCGCCGGAACAGCTTGCGTTTCTCCGGCGTCAGGTGCACGTGCACGTTCTTTGCGTCGAACGCCGCGCGGACCTCGGGGTCGTACAGGATCATGCTGACGACCCCCCACCGGTCCGACTCGGGAAGCCGCTCCGCCGAGAGGTTCACCGCGTCGCCGGCCATGATCACGAACGGCTCGGACTCACGCGTGCGTCCATCGAGGAACGCGCTCGCGAGCAGCTCGGTCTTGAGCGACCCCGCGCTGAACTCAACGTCCGACACGCTGAACCGCGTGGTTCCAGTCCCGGGCGTGCTCTTGCACGCGGACAGGCCCCCGGCGAGCGCGCCGACCAGGGCGATCGAGATAACCCTCCGCGGCGGCACCATGGTGCGCCTCAGCGGATTTCCTTGGACCGGATCTGGTCGGAGTAGATCACACGCCCGTCCGTCGCGCGTACGAGGGTCATGTCGAACACGTAGAGGCTGACCTCCCCGCCGCCGCGCGAGATCTCGCCGAACTCTCCGTTCAGGAGAAAAACATCGCTCGCGGCGAAAATCCCCTGCGGTGTGTCGAGCGTGTTACCCGACCACCCCGGCCCATTCGCCGTGAACCGCTGCTGCCAGTCGCGGACGCGCGCGGGGTCGTTGTACACTGCCGCGTGCCGGCGCATGACCGGCGAGTTCGTGATGTCGTGCGAGACCATCTGCTGGACGGTCCGGAAGTCACTCGAAGGCGTACGCGTGCGGTTCTCGAACTCGCCCAGGTAGATGACCGCCTCGCGTGTGCGCCCCGAGAATTCAGGGATCGACGTGATCCGTGCGGGCAACGACTGGGCGACCTGATCGGCGAACTCGACGAGCGTGACCGAGCTGACCTCTCGCCCGTACCGGTCCGCGTCGGTCGATTCGCTCGTGCCGATCCGCCCGCCCGAGTCGCCGTAGACGGTCTTCGGGTTCGACGAGCAAGCGCCGAGCGACAGCCCGAGCCCGCCGACGAGTGTGACGATGAGTGCGCTGCGTGACATGACCATGCCCTCCGTGTGGCGCCAGAGCGCCCGATACCCGTGCACGTCCCGATCGCGACGCCGCCGCCGCGGTTAGGGCTCACTGTACATACGGTACCCGACCCCGCGGGGGACGGGCTGACAAAAAAGCGTCACCCAGTCGACTGCATGGCCGCGGCGAGCCCGTTGATGGTCGAGAAAATCAGACGCTCGAGCCCGGGCTTGCGGGATTCATCCGCCCCGGCGTGCCGGTCCATCGCCTCGATCTGGGCGAGATTGATGACGTCGGTCCACGGGTTCCGGACGTCGATCGCTCGCTGGATGACTGGTCGGTTGTCCAATAGAGCGCCCTGCCCGGTGATCTCCAGGATCGCGCGCTCAGCCCGTGCGAACTCCTCACGCACGAGGTCGTGGAACGCTTGTCCGTCCGGATGCCGGACGGCGTATTGCCGGGCCATGCCCAGCCGGGCGCGGGCCATCTCCTGCTGGGCGTTGTCGATCAGCGTCGCCCAGAACGGCCAGGTCTGGTACGCGTCGCGGAGGTGCGCGCGGTCGCGGTCATCGAGCGACGCGAGCCCCGCCCCGATGCCGAACCACCCGGGCGCGAGGTAGCGCGTCTGGATCCACGCGAAACTCCACGGGATGGCGCGGATGTTCGCGAGCGCGAGCCCCGACCCGCCGCGGGAGACGGGCCGCGACGCGATGGGCAGCCCACCTACGTGCCCCACCGGGCTGATCGACTCGAACCACGGCCAGAACCCGGGATCGTGCACGAGCCCGCGGTAGGCCTCCATCGCGACGCGGGCGGCCGCCGAGACCGATTCCAATTCGCTTGAATGGTCCTGCGGCTCGGCCTCGCGGGCCGACGACACCACCACCGCATGCACGATCTGCTCAAGATGCCGGTGGGCGATGTCTCCCAACGCATACCGGAACGAGATGACCTCGCCCTGCTCTGTGAACCGGATGCTTCCGTTGTGCGTCTGGTGGGGTGCGGCGGAGATGGCGCGATTCGCGCGCCCGCCGCCGCGGCCGACGGTCCCGCCGCGCCCGTGGAAAAGGCGGACGCGGACGCCGGCGTCCGCGCACGTGCGCGCGATCGCTCCCTGCGCGACCTGCAGCGCGG
>JAUHXM010000003.1 GCA_030426605.1 Phycisphaerae bacterium
GGCCTTCACCAGGTCCTCGTAGGTGTCGGTCAGGGCGTTGTACCCGAACGACCCCTCGCCGTCCGCGACCTTCGCGACCACAACCGAGCCCTTCGCCCCGGCGTTGTCGGCGATCGTCCGCAGCGGGACCTCGAGCGCCCGGCGGACGACCTCAAGACCGGCGGCGTAGTCGTACTTGACGCGGCCGGCGTCGTCGGAGGTCATCTCCTTGCCGAAGACGGCCTTCCACTCCTTGGCGTTCTCGATCGCGGCCTGAGCGCGGACGAAGCTCACCCCGCCGCCGGGGACGATGCCTTCGGCGAGCGCGGCGCGTGTCGCGTGCAGGGCGTCCTCGACGCGGGCCTTCTTCTCCTTGAGCTCGGCTTCGGAGGCGGCGCCGACGTTGATCTGCGCAACGCCGCCGGCGAGCTTGGCGAGGCGCTCCTGGAGCTTCTCGCGGTCGTAGTCGGAGGTCGAGTTCTCGATCTCGTGGCGGATGACCTCGACGCGGGCCTGGATGTCCTTGGTGGCGCCGGCGCCCTCGATGATGACGGTGTTGTCGGCGCTGATCTCGACCTTCTTGGCGAGCCCGAGCTGGCTCAGCTCGATCTTGTCGAGCTCGGTGGCGAGGTCCTTCATGAACGCCTCGCCGCCGGTGAGGACGGCGATGTCCTGGAGCATCGCCTTGCGGCGGTCGCCGTAGCCCGGGGCCTTGACGGCCGCGACCTGGAGCGTGCCGCGGAGCTTGTTGATGACGAGGGTGGAGAGCGCTTCGCCCGTGACGTCCTCGGCGATGATGAGCAGCGGCTTCTTCGCCTTCATCACCTTCTCGAGCAGGGGCACGAGCTTGGTGATGTTGTCGATCTTGTCCTCGTGGACGAGCACGAGGGCCTTGTCGAGGATGACCTTCATGTCGTCGGCGTCGGTGACGAAGTTCGGGCTGAGGTAGCCGCGGTCGAACTGCATGCCCTCGACGACGTTGACCTCGGTCTCGAGGCTCTTGCCCTCTTCGACGGTGATGACGCCGTCCTTGCCGACCTTCTCGAAGGCGTCGGCCATGATCTTGCCGACCTCGGGGTCGTTGTTGGCGGAGATGGTCGCGACGTTCTGGATGTCCTTCTTGCCATTGACGGGGGTGGCGAGGTCGTCGATCGACTTGGTGACGAGCTCGACGCCCGCCTTCATGCCGCGGACGAGGGCGTTGGCGTCCACGCCGGCGGCGATGTGGCGGAGGCCTTCCTTGAAGAGGGCCTCGGCGAGGACGGTCGCGGTCGTGGTGCCGTCGCCGGCGTCGTCCGAGCTCTTGGAGGCGGCCTCCTTGACGAGCAGGGCGCCCATGTTCTCGGCTTTGTTCTTGAGCTCGATCTCTTCGGCGACGGTGACGCCGTCCTTGGTGACGGTGGGTCCGCCCCAGGACTTGTCGATGACGGCGTTGCGGCCGCGGGGCCCGAGGGTCGCCTTGACGGCGGACGCGAGCTTCTCGACGCCGGCGAGCAGGGCCTGGCGTGCCTCGAGGTCGAAGGTCAGTTCCTTGGTGGACATCTGGTGGTCGCTCCTCTTTCGACGCCCCACATCCTCGGGGGCGGGTGGTCTCGAACCCTCCGGCGGCGCTCGCGCACCGGCCGCGTGGCATGAGCATGGCAATGCCGATGCCAGAACTCGCGCGTGTGGGTTGGGCGTGCGCATGGTCTCCGCGTGCCAAGATCGGGGTTGGGCGGGTCAGAATCGGGGCGTGGCGCCCCGGCTCGCCTGCCTTGGCGGGACGCCAGCCGGTGTGGCCTGCCAAGGTGGCAGGGGGCCATCCGTTGGGATTGGGTGCCATGGTCAGCGCCACCCGTGGTGGCGAAGGCCATGATCCCCGGGGCGTGGCCTTCGCTTCGCTCAGACCACGGCACCCGAGCACGACGGCTGGCCCCGGATCCCAGCAAAGACCGATCGACCGGGTATCATGGTGCCCGCGATGGAGTGCTGAGACGATGACCGACCTGCCGAGCTACCTGCCCATCCTGATCATGGTCCTCGCGGCCCTGGGGTTCGCGGTGATCAACCTGGTCGGGACGTTCATCATCGGCCCCCGACGGCTCGGCGAGCGGAAGGGCGAGACGTACGAATCGGGCATGACGCCGGTGGGCACGGCTCGCAAGCGGTTCAACGTCCGGTTCTACCTGATCGCGATGATCTTCCTCGTCTTCGACGTGGAGGTGATCTTCCTGTATCCCTGGGCGGCGACCTTCTCAAACCTCGAGCCCGCCTCGCAGACCTCGATGGTCTGGCTGATGCGGATCATGTTCTTCCTGTTCACGACCGTGGTGGCCTACCTGTACGGGTACCGCAAGGGCGTGTTCCGGTTCGATTGATCCGGATCGGCCGGCATCCGCCCGGGCGGGCGGCCCGTATCGACCAGCCAATGCCCCCCGAGGCCCCGCCATCCAAGCCGCGCCCCGTACGTACCGGGCTTGCCTCGCGCGGGGACCGAATCGGGGCGGGGGCCGCCGCGCTCGCGTGCCTGGTGCTGCTGAGCGTCGCGGCGTTTTTGAGCCCAACCCACGAGGGTCACGGCACCCACGAGCAGCTCGGGCTCGCCCCGTGCGCCTGGGTGGCGCTCTTCGACAAGCCGTGCCCCACCTGCGGCATGACGACTTCATTTGCCCACACCGCCGACGCGTCGTACCTGACCGCCGCGTCCACGCAACCCCTCGGGTTCCTGCTCGCCCTGGGTGTCGCGGGGAACTTCTGGACGATGCTGCACACCGCTGTGTTCGGATCCCGCGCCGCCCACACGGCGATGGGGCTCGTGAACGGGCGGTCGCTGGTGATGCTGCTGGTGCTCGGGCTGGGCGCCTGGGTGTACAAGCTGGCGACGTGGGGCTGATGCGGGCGGGCGGGAGCCGCCGCGTACACTTGTGAGATCCGAGCCGGAGGCACCGAGCCGTGAGACGCCGCGACATCATCAGGACCGCCCGTGCGATCGGGCTCGGGGCGTGCCTCGGCACTGCCTTGCTCATGACCGGCGGGTGCGCGATCGCGACGCTGATCGGCGGGATGGCCCGATCGGCTGAGCGGTTCGGTGATCACGAGGTGCTCGCCGAGTACACCGGGCTGCAGGGCAAGGCGTTCGCCGCCGTCTGCACGGCCGACCGCGTGATCGAGGCTTCCGAGCCCGGGCTCAGCGCACGCATCACGCAACGCGTTAACGACCGCCTGATGATCAACGCCGGCGCCTCGCACGGCATCCCGAGCCGGGATCTGCTCGGCGTCCTGTACAACAAGCCCCAGTGGAACGCGATGCCGCCCGGCGAGGTCGCCGAGTTGCTGGGCGTGCAGCGCCTCGTCTGGATCGAGATCACCCACTATCGCCTGAGCGAGCCCGGCAACCGCCATGTCTGGGACGGTCTGTGCCAGGGCACCGTGACGGTCTACTCCACCGAGTCGGGCATCCCGGACGAGCCCGTGTACGAGCAGATCATCCAGGTGCGTTTCCCGGATTCGCCCGGGTACATCGAGGCGGACATCCCCGCGGCCGCCATCGCGACCGAGCTCGCCAACCGGTTCGTGAACCGTGCGGCGTGGCTGTTCTATGACCACCGCGAACCCAACGAGTTGCCCTACTGATGCGTCGCCACCTCCTCACCGCCGTGCTCGCGTGCGTCGCGCTCATCCCGATGGCGGGGTGCAACGTCGCGGCCCCGATCTTCTACGCCGTCCACGGGCCCTCGAAGGTGCTGCCCAAGTACACGCTCGACCCGAACGCCGCGACCGTGATCCTCGTGGACGACCCGGCGAGCACGGTGGGCACGCGTCGGCTGCGGGCGGACATCGCCTCCGCGGCAACGCGGATCCTGCTCGACCGCGATCTCGTGGTTGACATGATCGACCCGCGTCCGGCGCTCGCGCTCGCCTCGCAGGTGGGCGACGAGAAGCCGATGAGCATCACCGAGATTGGGCGCGCCGTCGAGGCCGACATCGTGATCTACGTGCTGCTCACCGAGTTCGAGATCTCGAACAGCGAGGGGTCCGCGATCCCGTCCGCCGCGGCGCAGGTCAAGATCATGGACGTACGCCTCGGGCAGCGTGTCTTCCCCGACGATCCGCGCGGGACGACAGTGCGACTGCGCCCGGAGCACCGCGCCGCGAACGTGGGGTCGGACGCGTCCCGCGGGCTCGCGCTCGAGCGTGAGCAGGCGCAACGGCTCGGGCTCGCGATCGCCCAGCTGTTCTACAAGCACGAAGTCCCGGACAGCGCCGGGCGATGATCGCCAGCCCCGATGAGCGAGCCGACCCGGCGGCTTGGTTCGGCGTGCGGCATGTCATCGAGCCCGGGTGGTCCGCGCTCGGCCGCGGCGGCGGGTCGGACGCCGCGGTGCTCGCCTGCGCTGCGCACCTCGCGAACCGCGGCGAGACCGATCACGGGGTGGCGGTGCTCGGCACTTCGCACGGGGCAGACGCCGCCAGAGCGCTGGGGCTCGCCGTGTCGGACGTCACGCCGGCGGACCGATCATCGCGCTGGCCGGCGGCACGGCTTCCCAACCGCGGCGGGGCGCTCACGACCGTCCTGTGGCACGCGGCTCCGAGGGTCAAACCGGGTCAGCACGCGGTCGTCCGCGCGTTCGATGCCCCCACGCCCTCGCTCGCCGCGATCGGGAGACGGGCGGACCGCGTGGATGTCTTTACCGAGCGAGACCGGCTCGCGTGGGCGGGGGTTGGTGTGGCCGCCCGGGTTGCGGAGCTGCCCGCGTTCGAGCGGCTCGCCGCGTCGATCACCCATCCCGCCTTCCCAGACCTGGAGGACGAGATCGTCATCGCCGCGACGGCGGACCGCCCGTCGGACCTGGATGCGCGCCAGTTCGGATTCCTGCTCGGATTGTTGGCGGTTGCCGGTCACCGGGTTCACGGGCTGATGCCTCGCGACGCGCGCAACGCCTCGCTCGTGCGTCGGCACATCGCGGGGTTGGACGAGCCCTGCCGGGTGTACGAGTCGCGGATCTCCACGCTGGTCACGCTCGGGCGTGCCCAGCTCACGCTGATCCCCCCCAGCGTCTCCGAGGGCTCGGGCGCGGAGCTCGTGATGCAGCGCTGGTGCGCTGCGCTGGGCGTCGGGTTCGTCCGGTGGGCCCAGCAGCCCGCGGGCGAGCGTCGCCAGACACCCGGGCTTGCCGCGCCCGTGATCGCAGCGCTCGCGCGACTCGGAACGAACGCGTG
Organism: Phycisphaerae bacterium; assembly: GCA_030426605.1. GTDB lineage: Bacteria > Planctomycetota > Phycisphaerae > Phycisphaerales > UBA1924 > BQJQ01. Next base: position 5,179 of record JAUHXM010000003.1, read on the forward strand.
ACGCCCGATCACGACAAGACCGGCGTGCTCTTTGTGTGCCTGGGCAACATCTGCCGGTCGCCGCTCGCGGAGGGGATCTTCATCCACCTCGCCCACGAGCGCGGCGTGCTGGACCGCCTGCGCGTCGATTCCGCAGGCACGGGCGGGTGGCACGTCGGCAACCGGGCGGACCCGCGCTCGATCGCCGTCGCCCACAAGCACGGCATCGAGCTGCCCAGTCGTGCCCGTACGTTCGACGACGGCGCACACGAAGCAGAGCTCTTCCCCTGGCTCATCGCGATGGACAGACAGAATCAGCGCGACATGATCGCCCGAGGTGCCCCGCGCGAGCATGTCCACCTGATGCTGAGCTTCCACCCCGACCCGCCGTGCGAGGAGGTCCCGGACCCGTACTACGGCGGGGACGAGGGGTTCGACAGTGTCTACGAGATGCTCGCTAGCGCGTGCGCGGGGTTGCTGGATCGGCTCACTTGAGAAGCACAAGACGTTCTGAGACGCGTCGATCGACTCCATCCTCTGCAGGCAAAGCCATGTGCTTGGTGCGAACCGTGGTTAGGTAGGCACGGAGTTTGTGCGCATCGGCACCATCCAAGAGCATCTTGGCAATGCCCTTTGCGTATCCCGCATACTCCCACTCCTCATTTCCCGGGGAGAGTTGCTGGACACCGATTGGGTCCCACTCCGTCGCGAGAATCTTCACGACAGCGTCAGTGAGGTCGGCTTGTCGCGCCGAAGGTCTCACAGATCGAGCATCAGCCGCGCTGGATCCTCGATCGATTCCTTGATAGACACCAGGAACCGCACCGCCTCGGCGCCGTCCACAATCCGATGGTCGTAGCTCAGCGCGAGGTACATCATCGGGCGCAGCGCGATCTGACCGGATCCTTCTGGGAACTCGACGGCGCGCTTCTTGATGCCGTGCATCCCCAGAATCGCCGACTGCGGCGGGTTCAGGATGGGCGTGGAGATGAGCGATCCGAACACGCCGCCGTTGGTGATGGTGAACGTGCCGCCGGTCATCTCGTCGAGCGAGAGCTTGCCGTCTTTGGCACGGACGCCGAAGTCCTTGATCGTCTTCTCGATCTCGGCGAAATTCATCCCCTCCGCGTTGCGGATCACGGGGACGACGAGGCCCTTGGGGCTGGAGACGGCGATCGCGACATCCTGGTAGTTGTGCCCCTGGATGGCAGGCTTGCCGTCGTCGCCGGCGACGATGTATGAGTTGATCTTCGGGAACTGCTGCAGCGCGTTCGTAACGGCCTTGACGAAGAACGACATGAAGCCAAGCCCGATACCGTGCTTCTCTCCAAAGGCTTCCTTGTGCTTCTTGCGCAGGTCCATGACCGCGCCCATGTCGCACTCGTTGAACGTCGTGAGCATCGCGGCGGTCTGCTGGGCCTCGACCAGACGCGACGCGACCTTCTGACGCAGCGGTGTCATCCGCTCGATCGTCGTGCCCCGTGAGCCAGACACGGACCCGGAAGCCGGCGACGCGGCGTGCCCGGAGTTCCCGGTCTGCATGAATGCGACGACGTCCTGCTCGCGGATGCGGCCGCCGACACCGGTGCCGTGGACCTTGCCGAGGTCCACGCGGTTGTCGTCGGCGAGCTTCTTCGCGAGGGGCGTGGCGCGGGCCGAGCCGTTCGCACTCGGAGGCGGGATGTCCGCCGCGGGCTTGGCCGGGGGCGGCGCAACCGCGGTGCTCGACGCGGGTTCGGACGCCTTTGGGGCGCCGTTCGTGCTCGCCGCTGCGGGCTTGGACTCCTTCGCCGAGGACCCCGCGGGCTTGTCGGCGGACTCGTCGATCTCGCCGATCGCGGCACCAACGTCGATGTCGTCGCCCTCGCCGGCGGTGCGCTTCAGCACGCCCGCGGCGGGCGCCATCACCTCGACGGTGATCTTGTCGGTCTCGATCTCCGCGACCGTCTCGTCGCGTTCGACCCAGACGCCGTCGTCCTTGGTCCAGGCGGTCAGCACGCCCGACACGACGCTCTCGCCCGCTTCCGGCATCACGATTGGAGTGCTCATCACCGATCCTTGGAATCACGCGTCACGCGGACGCGGCGAGTTTCTTCTTCTTGTCCGCCGCGTCGGCGTCGGGGAGGGGCCCGATCGCCTCGGCGATGATCGCTTCCTGCTCGTGCTTGTGCATCTTCTTCGAGCCCGTCGCGGGCGTCGCCGAGCTCGGGCGACCGATGTACCGCAGGCGGTCCAAGCCCAGCTCGGTCTCGCACTTGTTGTTGACAAAGAGGTACGCCGCCGCGTTGTACGGCTCTTCCTGCACGTAGACCCGCTCGGCGTCCGCCGGGTATTGCTCGAGGAGCTTCTTGAGCATCTCCCTGTGGAACGGGTGCACCTGCTCCATGCGGATCAGGGCGACGTCGTCCTTGCCGAGCTCGCGCCGGCGCTTGTCGAGCTCCCAATAGATCTTCCCGCAGCACAGCGCGACGCGCTTGACCTTTTTCCGGTCGTGACCCTCGCTGATGAAGAACGGGTCATCGAGGAACTCGCGGAACCCGCCCGTGATGAGCTCGTCGATCTGGCTTGTGGGCACCCGGAGCATGCTCTTGGGGGTCATCACGATGAGCGGCTTGCGGAAGCCTCGCTTGAGTTGGCGCCGCAGCATGTGGAACGTCTGCGCTGCCGTCGAGGGGTAGCAGACCTGGATGTTGTCGTTCGCGCCGCAGAGCTTCAGGAATCGCTCCATGCGGGCGGACGAGTGCTCGGGCCCGGCGCCCTCGTACCCGTGCGGCAGGAGCAGCGTGAGACCACTCCAGCGGTCCCACTTCGCCTCGGCGGATGCGATGAACTGGTCGATGATGACCTGGGCACCGTTGCAAAAGTCGCCGAACTGAGCTTCCCAGATGACGAGCATGCTCGGGTCCGCGAGCGAGTAGCCGTACTCGAATCCGAGGATGCCCGCTTCGGACAGCGGCGAGTCGTACACGCAGAATTTCGCCTGGCGCGGCTTGCCGTTGGCCCCTTCGGTGCCAGGTGCCTCGTCGGTGCCCAGCGTGCCCATCTCGCGGATGTTGTTGAGCGGGATGTACGCCTCGCTCGTTTCCATGTCGCGCACGACGGCGTGTCGGTGGCTGAACGTCCCGCGCCGGCAGTCCTGGCCGCTCAGCCGCACCGGGTGACCCTCGACGAGCAGCGTGCCGTAGGCGAGCGCCTCGGCGTCGGCGTAGCTGATCTCCTTGGTCTCAAGCAGCCCCGCCCGGCTCTTGAGCAGGCTCTTGAGCTTCGGGTTCAGCTTGAACCCCTCGGGCACCCGGCCGAGCGCCCCGCACACCTCCTCGATGACCGACCGAGGCACACTCGTCTCGACGGGGTCGAACGAGAACTTGTGCGTCAAGCCGTCCCACCGGGCGCTGCCCGGGTCGATCGACGGGTCGTTGGGTGCGTCCTGCGCCGCCTTCTGCGCCTGCTCGAGCGTCTCATCGATGCGGTCACTGATGGACCGCATGTCCGGCTCCTGGATCACGCCCTCGCGCAGCAGCTGCTCGGCGTACTTGCTCAGCACGCTCGGCATCGCCTTGATGAGCTTCGCCATGATCGGCTGGGTGAAGCTGGTCTCGTCCTGCTCGTTGTGCCCGTATCGCCGGTAACAGACGAGGTCGATGAAGACGTCGCGTTTGAACTGCTGGCGGTACTCCATCGCGATCTGGGCCGCGGTCGCGACCGCCTCGGGGTCCTCGCCGTTCACGTGCAGGATCGGCGCGTCGATCATCTTGCCGACGTCCGTGCAGTAGCGGCTGGACCGCCCGTCCTCGGGCAGCGTTGTGAACCCGATCTGGTTGTTGACGACGATGTGGATCGTGCCGCCCGTCGTGTAGCCTTCCAGCTGGGAGAAATTCAGGACCTCCTGCACCACGCCCTGGCCCGCGACGGCGGCATCCCCGTGCAACAGCACCGGGATGACTTCTTCTCGCTTGAAGTCCGCCCGCAGCCGCTGCTTCGCCCGGCAGCGACCCTGCACGACGCCGTTGACGGCCTCCAGGTGGCTCGGGTTCGACGCCATCGCGAGGTGGAGCATCTTGCCGTTCGGATAGCGCCGCGTGCCCGAGTAGCCCTGGTGGTACTTCACGTCCCCGCCGCCCTCGACGAAGTCCTGCTGCCAGGTCTCCTCGAACTCGGTGAAGATCTGCTGGTAGGTCTTGCCCAGCACGTTGTTCAGCACGTTCAGCCGCCCGCGGTGGGCCATGCCCAGCACGACCTCGTTCACGCCCAGGTCGCTGCCCGTCTCGAGCACGTGGTTCATCAGCGGGATGAGCGACTCGGCGCCCTCGAGGCTGAAGCGTTTCTCGCCAGGGTAGCGTTTGCCCAGGAACTTCTCGAACAGCTCGGATTTGACGAGTTGCTCAAGGATGTGCACCTTCTGCCCGCGGCTGAGCGGCACGCGCCCGCCGATGGACTCGAACCGATCCAGCAGCCACGACCGCTGCTCGACATCGGCGATGTGCATGAACTCGACGCCGATCGAGCCGCAGAATGTCTCTTCGAGCCGCTCGATCACGTCCCGCAGGGGGACCTGGCCGTCGAGACCGAAACGGACGCCGTCCACGGGCTGCCCCAGATCCGCCTCGGTGAGACCGTGGTGGGCGAGCGAGAGCGTGTCTGGTCGGTCGCGGTCGCGTCCGAACGGGTCGATCCGCGCGGCGAGGTGCCCCTGATCGCGGTAGCTGTCAACGAGGTCATCGACGACGGCCTCGAAGAAGCTGCCCGTCTTCCCTGCCGGCTGGAAGCCGCCCGAGCTCACCCGGACCGGCCCCGGGGCAACCGGTCGGCTCGACGGAATCGGGGCTGCCGCCGGCGACGCCCCGCCCGCGCCCGGCGAGAGCTTCAGCTCCCCGGCCTGCGCCAGCTCGAATCCATGGAAGAACGACCGCAGCTCGGGCTCGACGCTCTCCGGGTCCTGCTGGAAGGCCCGATATCGCTCGTCGAGGAACTCCGGGCTCCAGCTGTTGATGCTCGCGGGCACAGGACGCGGCGGCACACTCATGCAATCCTCCCGGGCGAAAAACGCACCGGCAACGTGGCATGCGGTCCCCCATCGGGGCGGCCGAGGGGAGTCTAGACAGCGCTATCGGCTTTGGGCCTGATCGACATCGGGAAAACCGCCACCACGACCGGGATTGGGCGGGAATTATCCGAACCGGCCCGTGACGTACTGCTCGGTCTCGGGCAGGATCGGGCGGCTGAAGATCGCCTCGCTGGGCCCGTACTCCACCAGCCGCCCCAAATACATGAACGCCGTGAAGTTGCTCACCCGGGCCGCCTGCTGCATGTTGTGGGTCACGATCAGGACGGTGTACCGCTCGGCGATCTCGGAGATCAGTTCCTCGATCCGCATCGTCGCGACGGGGTCGAGGGCCGAACAGGGCTCGTCGAGCAGCAGGACCTCCGGGTCCGCGACGATCGCCCGTGCGATGCACAGACGCTGTTGCTGCCCGCCGGAGAGTCCCAACGCGGATTGCTTGAGCCTGTCTTTGACCTCGTCCCACAGCGCCGCCTGCCGTAACGCCCGTTCGCACGCCTGGGCGAGCACGCCCTTACGCCGCTCGCCGTCGATGCGGAGGGGATAGACCACGTTCTCGAAGATCGACATCGGGAAGGGGTTGGGCTTCTGAAAGACCATCCCGAGGCGTTTGCGGAGCTCGATGACATCCACCCGCGGGTCGTAGATCGATTCGCCCTCGAGCCGGATCTCACCATCGACGCGGACGCCGTCCACGAGGTCGTTCATGCGGTTGACCGAGCGGAGGAGGGTGGACTTTCCGCACCCCGATGGCCCGATGAGCGCGGTGACCTTGCCGCGGGGCAGCTTCATCGAGATGTCGTACAGCGCCCGCGACTCCCCGTACCACAGGCTGAAGGTGTCGGCACGCAGGATCTCGGGCTCGTCGGCGAGTTCGGCGTGCACCTCGGCATCGAACGACTCGCCCGCGCGGATGACCTCGGCGACCCGCAGACCGCGACGCTCGGACCCGAGTCCTTTCTTCGGTTCGATCACCGCGTCCCCCATCGCCCGCTCCGCGAGAGTCGTCATCAGATGGCCGCCCCGTGCTTGCCCCGGAGCTTCGCCCGGATCATGACCGCCGCCAGGTTCAACGCCACCACGATCGCCACCAGCAGCAGCGTCGTCGTCCAGACGAGCGGTTCCGTCGCCTGCGAGTCCGGGCTCTGGAACCCGAGATTGTAGATGTGGAAGCCGAGGTGCATGAACGTGCGGTCGCCGTGCAGGAACGGGGCCTCGGCGCTCACGGGCGAGGATTGCGTGAAATTCACCGCTCCGACGAGCATCAGGGGCGCGACCTCGCCCGCCCCACGCGCCATCGCGAGGATTGCCCCCGTCATGATGCCTGGCAGCGCCCCGGGCAGGACCACCCGCCGGATCGTCTGCCACCGGCTCGCGCCCGACGCGATGCTGCCCTCGCGGATCGAGTTGGGCACGGCGCTGATCGCCTCCTCCGTCGCGACGATGACCACCGGGAGGGTGAGCAACGCGAGCGTGAGCGAGGCCCAGAGGATGCCCCGCCCGCCGAACGTCGGACGCTCGGGCAGCTTCTCCGTGAACCACCCGTCGAAGTAGGGCGTGCTCGACACGAGGTAGACCGCCAACCCGGCCGCGCTGAGCCACATCACCCACGCCAGTGCGCCCGCAAACCGGTTGACCGCCGTCGCCGGTCGCCCGGGACGGCGTGCCGCGAACATCACGGAGATCACGCCGCCCAGCACGATGACCCCGGTGAGCCCAACGAGCCCCCACCAGAACCCGCGCGGCGCCGCGTTCGCAGGCCCGGAGTCCACCCACCCCCCGAGCCCGTAGCAGAAGAAGCCGAGCCCGAACATCCCGTACACGATGCTCGGCACGCCCGCGAGGTTGTTGATCGCGATCCGGATCAGGCTCGTGACGATCCCCTGCCGCGCGTACTCACGCAGGTAGAGCGCCGAGATCACGCCCAGCGGCACCACCGCGACGGTCAGCAGCAGCGTCAGCGTCACCGTCCCCACGATGACTGGGAAGACGCCGCCCTCGGCGCCGTTCGCCCGCGGCCGGTCGCTTAGAAACTCCCACCATCGTGCGAGGTACACGCGGAGCTTGCCCGCGAGCCCCAGGTCGTTCGCTGCGACGACGCGGACGACGTCCGCGACTGCCATCGGCTCGCCCGGCTCGGACACACTCAGCGGGCTGAACCGCCCGCCCGTCGGCTCGACGATCACGACGCGGACCCGGTCCAATCGCTCGCGCCGCGCGTTGATCTCCTCGAGCACCCGTCCGAGTTCCTCGCTCAGCCGGGCGCGGTCCGCGTCGATGTCCGCGATCAACTCAGACGCGCGTTCGACCGGGATCGAGTCGTCGGACCACGGGTGCTCGGTCACGACGCCCAGCACGCCCATCGCGCACAAAATCGCGGCCGCCATGCTGAGCACGCGGAGCCCGTACTTTCGGCTCCCGCGGGGCACCATCCGCGAGAGCCGGGCCGCGCCCAAGCCCGTGGCGATCGTCGCCAACGCGGTGAGCCCCCACGTCCAGACGGGCATGACCTCACGCCGGCTTGCGCCCGTGCGGCGTTCGATGCCTCGGCGTTTCCATTCGAGCCGGGACAGCCGCTCCTGTAAGAGCGGCACGCGGTGGCGGTTCAGCGACTCGATCGATGCCCGTCGATCGAGCACGGTGTCGTGCACGTGCCCGAAGATTCCGCGCGCCTCGGGCGCGTCGTCCGCCAACACAAGGTGCGCGAGCACCCGTCGGTCGCCGTCTTCTGTCTCCGATTCCTGGATCACCCGGACCGTCGCGGGCCCGAAGTCCGTGTTGACCCGCTCGCCGTCCGCCGGCCCGCCCGCGCCGGGCTCGTACTCCTGCTCGCGGATCAGATACACCCTCTGAATCCGCCCGAAGAAGACGCCCCATTCCCGGCGTTCGACCATCACGCCGTCGCTCGGCGTCGCGATCGACGCGATCTCATCAGACCGCACCCACCGGTACGAATCCTGCCCGAGATCGCGGTTGCCGACGCGGTACCGCCGGCGGGTCTGCCCATCCTCGCCCGGCACCGCCTCGGACTCGAACGGCGACCCAAGGAACACCGTGCCGTCGGCGAGGGTCACCTCGTGCACCGGGCGGACGAGGAACGTCGATCCTCCGCGCCACACGATCACGATCGCAAGCCCGAGGATGAGCGCCAGGCACAGGATCAATGCCCCCGCCGTCACCCACATCGCGGGCTCGCCGTGCGCCGAGATGGGCGTGCGGCGTTGGTGCCGATCCGGGTTGGGACTCGTCGTGCTCACAGCGCCGCGTTCCTTTTGCGGAAGCGTTGGCGGACCAGTTCGGCGGTTGTGTTGATGGCAAGCGTCATCACAAACAGCACGAGCCCGCACAGGAAGAGCACGCGGTAGTGCGTCCCGCCGCGTGGCGCTTCGGGCAACTCGACCGCGATGTTCGCCGCGAGCGTGCGGAACCCGCCGAAGATATTCAAGGACATCTCGGGGGTGTTCCCGGTCGCCATCAGGACGATCATGGTCTCACCGACCGCACGCCCGAGCCCGATCATGATGGCGCTGAAGATGCCCGACGCCGCGACCGGCAGCACGACCCGGACCGCCGTCTGCCACGCCGTTGCGCCGCACCCGGTGGAGGCGAACCGCAGGCTCTTTGGCACGGCCATCAACGCGTCGTCGGCGATCGTAAAGATGATCGGGATCACCGCGACTCCCATCACGACGCCCACGACGAGCGTGTTGCGTTGGCTGAAGGGGCCGAAGATGGACCGCCGCGGGTCGAACCCGGCGGCCGTGAGCACCCACGCCGAGAACGCCGCGAGCCCGAGCACCGCGAGGATCTGTACCGCCAGCACGCCGAGCTGCGCGAGCCCGGCGCTGGTGCGTGACATGCCGTCCGTGATCGCGTTCCATTTGGTGACGATCAACGCCCACCAGAGTGCCATGACCGCCGCCGCGGCGGGCAGGATCATCGCCATGAACCACCCGGGCCAGGCGCTCCCCTGCCCGCTGTCGAGCCAGGCGCGGAGCCCCGCCGCTGCGTGTTCGCCGCCCTCAAACAGCGCCGCGTCGATCGCATCGCCGGAGACCGACGCGAGCGCGACGCCCGCGCCGATCACGATCACGACGAGACCCGTGAGCGCCACGGTCGGCACGCGCCGGCGCGTGCTCATCGGAATCATCCGCCACACCCCGGCCCCGACGAGCACCGCGACCGGCACCACGCCCATCGAGACGATCACACCCGGAAGCCACGCCGCGATGTACGGTGCCACCAACATCGCCGCGATGAACCCGAGCACCACCGAGGGCAGCGAGGCCATCAACTCGATCGTCGGCTTGACCGCCTTCCGCCACGACGGGTGCAGGAACTCGCTCGTGTAGATCGCCGCGAGCACCGCGAGTGGCACCGCGAACAACATCGCGACGACCGTCGCCTTCATCGTGCCCCAGATCAGCGGCACCAAGCTCAGCTTCGGCTCGCTCCCCGGCGACCCCGTGGACTGATACACGAACGTCGGCTCGTCGTACCCCTCGTACGGCACCCGCCCGAAGAGGCTGAGCCACGTCGCCTCGGGGTGACCCGGCTCGAGTCGCCAGACCCGGAGCGTCCCGTCGGCGTGCACTCCGACCGCCGCGTTCACCGCGGGTGCGACGCCCGCCGCGACGACAGCGCCGCCCTCGCCCTTCCAGCCCGCGACTCGTTTCCCGCTCGTGAGGTTCTCGAGCACGAGCGAGCCGTCTTCGAACCCGACGGCGACGGTGCGGTCCCGCCGACCCACCCCGATCGACGTGACCGCGGCCGTCCCTTCACGCACCGAGATCGATCGCGTGAGCTTTGACTCGGCGTCACGGCCCGCGCCCTCGGAAGACGTCAGCCGCCAACTCGTGACGCGCCCCTCTGCGTCGCCGATCAGGATCGCGTTGCCGCCGAGTGCCGCCACCGCGGCGGTCAACCTCGTCCCGCCGTCGTCGAAACGTCCTCGTTCCGCCAGCGCCCACACGCCCCGCTCGACCTCGGCGTACCGCTCGAACCGGCCGTCCTGCCAGACCATGACCACGTCGGCGTTGGTGCCCACAAGAAAGACCCAACGCGGCGGCACAGCATCGACCGCCGCGTCCTCGACAATCGGCGTCACGCTCACCCGCTCGCGCGCGGGGCCGCCATCGAGGCGACGCACCGACCGGGCCGACGCGACATAGGCCCGCCCGTTCTCGAGCACGGCGACGGTCACACGTTCTCGCGAAGAGACCTGCCGGGACGCGATCGCCGAGACGCCCGCCAGCCCGTCTCCAAGCGAAGCGACCTCTCCGCGCTCCGCCGCGAGCTCCCAGACCCGGGCCCCGCCCTCCGCGGGCTCCATCGCGACGACCCGGTCATCCGCGTGATCGAACCGAGCCGCCCGCGCGAGCCGATCGGCCTGTCCCTCATCGACGGCACGCAGCCCAGTCGCCCCTTCGCCGGCCGCGTCCGCGACGAGCGCGTACCCGCTTCGGACCGCGCCGCCGACGAACGCCCCGCCCTCGAACCCCGCCGCGACCTCACCCGTGCTGGCGCTGACCTCGAGCACCCTGGCCTCGACGCCTTCGGGCAGCAGCGACACCGTCCCCCACGCGTGCCCCGCGCCGATCTCGACCACCGTCGCCCGGCCACGCGGCGAGACCAGCATCGCCTGCTCGCCCGTCTCGTCGAACACGATGACAGAGGGCAACACCTCGGAGTCAACAACGACATCCGGCTCGCGTTGAGCATCGCCCCCGCGGAACAGCGGCGCAGCGCTCCCGACAAGGAACACGCAGATCGCGAGCATGGACCCGAGTACCGCGAGCCCGCCGAGTGTGATGACGACACCCGCCGCGCTGTCACCCACGCGCACGAGCCGCCCGGTCCGCCTCCTGCCCGACGCGTGCGCCATCAAATCCCCGGTCCGAGTGCGTACGGATCAGAACCCCGGCTCGAGCCCCAGGCTCTCGAGCTCTTCACGTGCGACGCTCGCGGGGATGGGGTACGACCCATCCTTGAGCACGCCCTCCTGGCCTTCCCGGCTGAACATCATCCGCACGAACTCCGCGCGCAGCGCGTCAAGCTCGCTCAGCCGGTCGAAGTTCATGTAAACATAGAGGAATCGAGCCAGCGGGTAATCCCCCGTGACGGCATACTCCGCGCTGGGCTCGAATGCGTCGTCCCCCGTCTCAACCGACACGCGCAGGGCCTTCACGCCCGTGGTCAGGTATCCCACGCCCGAGTATCCCATCGCGTACGGGTCCGTCGCGATCGCCTGGATCACGCCCGACGAGCCCGGCTGCTCCTTGACGGTCGGCTTGAAGTCGTGCCCGTCGAGCGCCATCTTCTTGAAGAATTTGTACGTCCCCGACGCCGAATTCCGCCCGTACACGGACACGGGTCGCGACGCCCACGCCCGGTCGGTCACGCCCAGGTCACCCCAGGTCGCGGTGCTTCCCTCGACGCTGAAGACGTCCACGAGCTGCTCGAGCGAGATCTCGTCGAGGGGGCAGTCTTTGTTAACGAAGACCGCGACGCAGTCGATCGCCACGCGGAGTTCGGTCGGCTCGTACCCGAACTTCTCGCGGAACTCGTCGATCTCCTTCGGGTCCATCGCGCGGCTCATCGGGCCGAACTGCGACTGCCCCTCCATCAACGCCGGCGGCGCGGTGGACGACCCCTTGCCCTCGACATGCACCCGCACGCCCGGGTAATACTCGCCGAAAGTCTGCGACCAGGTGCCCATAAGATTGAGCATCGTGTCCGACCCGACCGATCGGATGTCCCCCGAGATCCCGCGGACCGGCTTGTACGCGGGGAGTTCCGGGTCGATCGGGGTCGCCTGGGCCTCGCGTGTGGAGTCCGTCCAGACGCCTGTCTCGAGTCCCTCGGCCGACACCGATTCCGAGGCGACGCCGCGGTCGCACCCAAACCCGAGTACCGCCACGCACGCGGCGATCGCCGCCTTGTTCCAGAATGCCATCGCAGCCTCCAATCGCACCCGGAACGATCTCCGGTGCACTAAGTCTGCCCACCTCGGGATGGTTTGTCAGAGCCCTGGCGCAAAGGTTCGGTTAAAACGACAGCCTGGGGCCTCACAACGGCCGTATCAGTTCGCACCGAGCGGCACCGCGGCGGATCCCTGACTCGTTACCGTCCGCCCACTCGCACCGCGGAAGACCCCCGAGAGCTCCAGGTTCGTACGCGGCATCCGATCGGCGTCTGCACCAAGTCTCAGGAAGAACGAGTACGCGGGTCCCGGGGGGAGTTGCTGTCGCGAGCCGTCCACAACGTCGGCCGGGAAGATCCACCGGGCCACCAGGTGCTGATTGCTGTCCAGCAGACGAAACTCGAACTCGCCGTCGGCCCAGACCGGTGTTTGCGACTCCTCGGCACGCGGGAAGAGATAGACGACCACCGGGATGGTGTCGGCGTACCCGTCGCCGTCCGAGTCCGTCGGGGTACCGCGAGACAGGAACACCTGAACCGGCTCGGCGTTGCTGTTCCCGATCGGCGTCGCCCGCGGTGCCACACGCGCCGGAGCCGACCGCGCCGACGAAGTTGACCCGTCGAGCGAGCACCCGCCCGCCGCCAAGCACACCGTGAGCCACGCGGCCGCCCGTGTCTTACTCATCGGCCCACTCCTTGTCGTACAACGGGATCCACCGGTCCTCATCCGCGTTCGGGTCATCACCGAGCCTCAGCATCCCGTCCACTCCAGACCGGTCCTGCAGGCTGTTCAACGAACGCTCGGACAGGTCGCGCTGCAGCTGGCCCGACACGCCGTTGCGATCGCCGGGGATGACATGCGGCGTCAGAATCACGAGCAGCTCGGTCTTGATCTGCGCCTGATCTGTCGAGCGGAACAGCCCACCGACGACGGGCAGATCGCCGAAGAACGGTGTCTTGGTCTTTGTCACGCTGTCGCTCGTCTGGATGAGCCCGCCGATCACGACGGTCTCGCCGTCCTTGATCGTGACGGTCGTGTCCACCCGCCGCTGGGTGATGATCGGTGCCTGGAAGTTCTCGTCGATCTGCGTCGTGCGATCGGACAGAATCGAGATCTCCGGCTGAATGTCCAGGCGGACGTACCCGTCCGAGCTGATCGAGGGCGTCACGTCGAGGGTGATGCCCACGTTCTCGCGCCGGACGATCGCGGTTGTCACGTTGTCGCGCCGCTCAACCCCGTCCGTGATCGCGATGTTCTCACCGACGTTGATAAACGCGGCCTCGTTGTCGTTCACCTGGACCTGCGGGCGGCTCAGAACCTCGAGCTTCCCCTGGCTCTGCAGCGCCCGAATGATGAGCCCGAAGTCCGAGCTCGCGACGGCGAGGTTGGGCACCCCCAACGCCGTCGCGACGCCGGTGCCCGCGCTCAACGCGTCGAACACAAACCCGTCTCCGCCGATCCGGCTGCCGCCCACCTGGTTGGTCAGCCCGTTCTCCGTCGTGGTCGCGATCGTGCCCCCGATCGCGATATCGACGCCGTACTCCTCGCTCGCGTTCAGCGTCACCTCGGCGATGAGCACCTCGATCATCACCTGCGGCGGCGACGCGTCGAGCTCCTCAACGATCGCCCGGACCGTGTCGATGTATCGCGGCGACGCCGAGATGATCAGCTTGTTCGAGCTCGGGTCACCGATCACAGTCACCTCCTGTTCGAGCTCGCGCAGCAGCGAACCAGACAGCTGCGGGCCGAGCGTCGCACGACGCAACTCCGACTCGCCCGCGAAGTACTGCTGAAGTGTGGTCGCGAGCTCGTCCGCCTGCGCGTTCTTGAGGTGATACACGACGCGCTCGCGCTCGTTCGCCTCGATCGCGTCGAGCGCCGCGACCACTCGACTGACCTCCTCCATCAATTCGGGAGTCCCGCTCGCGAGCAGCGTGTTCGTGCGGCGATCGACGGTCACCGCGAGCTCGCGTCGCTCGTCCGAGATGGGCGTGACGGCCCGCGCCGAGAGCGGAACCTCGCCATCGCCAGGGGCTTGCCCGTCCTCTACCGGGGCCTCGCCGTACGGCGTCAGCACGTACCGATCGCCGCGTCGCTCGAGGTTGAAGAGATCAACCAGCAGCTCCTGCATCTGCACCGCGTCCGCGTTCGTAAGCCGGAACGCCTCGATGACGCGGTCGCCGCGCGTCTCGCCGTCCAGGTCCTCGACCATCGCCGCGATCAGGTCCATCAGCTCCGGCGGCGCTTTGACGAGCACCGAGTTTGTCCGAGGGTCGGGCGTAAGCGTCACCTGATCGCGGATGTCGCCGTCCAGCAGCGCCTCCGCCCGCGCCTCCTCGAGCCGATCACTCAGCACGCGCACGCGCGTCGCCCGCTGCCCCGCGCCGGCACCAGAGATCGACCGCCCGGCCAGCACGTCCTCGATCAACGCGACGGTGTCCCGCGCGTTCGCCGAATCGAGCGGGATCCGCCGAACCTCCTCGATCAGGCCCGGCGCCGCCGTGTCCAGCCGCTCGGCGATCTCGCGGATAGCCGCGACGTCATCGGCCGTTCCCGTCACGAGCAACGCGTTGAGTCGCTCGCTTGGAACGACCGCCACCGCGCGCGCGCCGCGACGCTCGATCTGCGGCTGCACATACAACTCATCCACAGCCCGAGACACCTCGACCGCGCGCCCCGGTGCCTGGAGTTGAATGAGCGTCGTGCCCTCCGGTGACTCCGCGGCGAGCCCGCCGGTCAGCGCTCCAATCAGCTCGTTCACGAGCACGAGATTCTCCTCGCTGCACGCGACGATCAGCACGCCGGCGGCCTGATCGGCTTCGATCGAGAAGACGTCCATCGGAGATTCACGCCCGCCGCGCGCCCGCGCCGCGTCCAGCCGGTCGCGCATGAGACGCTCGATCCGTGGCGCCAGCGCGTCCACGTCCGCTCCCGGCACCTCGATCACGTGCAGCCCGACCGCGAACCGCGCCTCGGGCTGGTCGAGCGTCGCGATGAGCTCTTGGAGAATCTCGAAGCTCCGCGGGCTCGTCGAGACAACCAGCGCGTTCGTCCGCTCGTCCACGTTCACCGTCACCCGGTCTTCTTCTCGTGCCGAGGGCAGACGCGCGCGTTCGTCGAACGTGTCGTCCACGATGTCCGCGACCCGGCGCGCATCCGCGTGCACTAGCGGGATGACACGCACGCTGTTGCCCGACCCGGCCCCCTCGACATCCAGCAACGCCACCAACTCCTCGATCGCGCGCACGTTCGTCGGGGTCGCGACCACGACCAACGCGTTCATCGACTCCTCGGGCGTGATGACCACCCCCGCCATCGGGGCGAACACATCCGTCTCGACACCGCCCTCGGCCGCACCCACGCGGAGCCGGCCGATCTGCCTGCGGAGGCCGACCGCCTCGGGCGTCTCGCCGACGCCCTCGATCAGCACCTCTCGCAACAGTTCCGACATTGTCACGGCGTCGGCGTGTTCGAGTGGGAGCAGCACAACGTCCAGCCACCCACGGTTGGCCGCATCGCCGTCGAGCTGCGCGATCAGCACCTCGACGAGGGCCAGCGACTGTTCAGGGCCGGCGACGATCACCGAGTTCGTGCGCTCCTCCGTGGTGACCGAGATCTCTCCCGCGAGGGCCTGCCCCGCCGCCGTGGTCGGCATGGTCGCTCGGTCGGTCCCGCTGGCGCGGCGCACCCGCTCACCCTCGCGGAACAGGTCGTCGAGCACGCGCTCGACACGGTCCGCCGCCGCGTTCTCGAGCGGGAAGATCCGCACCGTGACCGCCTCGCCGAGCGGCAGCCTGTCGAACAGACGCACCACCTCCTCGACCGCCGCGACGTTCGGCTCGCTCGACGCGATCAGCACCGAGTTGCTGCCGCCGTCCGCGATCAGACGCACGGGGATCGAAAGATCCAGCACGACCGGCTCGCCGCCGCGCCGCAGTCGCAGCCGGCGGACATGCTCGGCCAGCGCCCGCGCCGGGCCGGCGTCCGTCACGCTCGCGTCGCCGTCCAGCATCGCGCGCACGCGTTGGACAACCTGCCCCGCATCCGCCAGGCGAAGCCGCACCATGCCCACGTACTGCTCACCAGTCCCGGCGGACTGATCGAGCACGCTCACGAGCCGCTGGATCACCGCGACATCCGCCGCCGTCCCGACGACACCGATCGCTGATCGCTCGGGCAGTTCGACCAGGGAGACCGGGTCGATCACGAGCCCGGGCCGGTCCGCCGGCGACGCGCGCGTCACACCCATCCGCTCGAGCGTCCGGATCATCTCGACCGGGGTTGTCTTCGTGATCTCGACGACGGTCATCCCTGCCCCGAACCCCGCCGCGCCCATGGCGGGCGACTCATCGCGTGGGGCTTCCTGGGCGTCGGGCCCGCCGTCGAGGTCCTCGACGAGCCCGCGCACCTGCTCGAACATCTCGTTGGACGCCGAGACAATGAGCGCGTTCGTCGTGCGCTCGACCTGCACACTCAGCACCTCGCCCCGCTGGCGCGCGATCGGCCCGAGCGAACGCTGCACCGCGTCGCGAACCCGCGCCGCCGGGAGCGACCGGATCCGAACCACCCGTGCCCGCGGCTGTGTCGTCTCCGCCTGGTGCTCCATCTCCGCGATGAATGACCGGATCTCACCAAACTCGGCGCCATCGGCGCGCACGAGCACCGCGCCCGAGAGGTCGTCACCCTCGATCAGCACGCGGCGCGGGTTCGAACCGGTGCCTTGCGCCACGAACACCCGGCGCGCCGCGTCCGCGATCACGCTCGCCCGCCCGTGCCTGATCGGCACAATCCGCGCGTCGGGCAAATCAAGGAAGTCAGGGACGTCGAGCTGCTCGACAATCTGGCGGATCCGATTGAGCTCCTTGCGGCCCGCGAAGACGAGCAGCGAGTTCGTCTGTACCTCCGCCGAGACTACGGGTACACCCTCGGAACCGACCAGCACCGCGGGCTCGACGAAGTCGCGATCGCGGTTGCCGCGAGCACGGCGCTCTGCTTCCAGGCGCACCCGCTCCTGGTCGAGCTGGTCTTCAAGCGGCTGGCGGAAGCCCTCGTTGAGCGCGCGAGCGACGCTGACCGCCGACGCGTGCTTCAGCGGCATCACGACCAGCTGCTGCGACGTGTCGTACTCCTCCGTATCGAGCGTCACGAGCAGCTCGCGGATGCCTTCCCAGGTGGAAGCGTCCGCGCTGATGACGAGCGAGTTGGATGCCGGGTCGGGCACGATGCTGACCGCGCGCTCCGCGCTGGTGGTCGCCTCGGGCGCGAACCGTCCGTAGAACACCTTGAGCGCCTCGGCGGTCTGTTCCGCATCGGCGTACTCCAGGCGCACAAACTCGGTCGTCCGCTCGCTCTCGCGTTCAACGTCAAACTGCTCGATCATGCGCGCGATGAACGCCATCTCATCGACGGTCGCGGTCACCGCGATCGTGTTCGAATCCAGCAGGTAGTCGATCCCCGGACGGGGCTCACCATCGCCGCGTGGGCGATTTCTGACCAACTCACGGAGCACGATCGCCAGTTCCGTCGCGTCCGCGTGGTCGAGCGCGAACCGCTGAAACTCGACGGGCGGCTGCTCGGGCTCGGTGTCCAGTTCCGCGATCTTGGTGCGGACGATCTCCAGATCATCGGGTGCCCCGGTCAGCATGACAGAGTTCGTGCGCGTGACGGGCGTCACCTTGACGCGCACCGTCTCGGGCAACGCGCTCGTCAGGGCCCGCGACAGGTCCGCCGCGCGGGCCGAGGTGAGCGCGATCACCTCGACAACCTCGCCCTCGCCGACGCCCGCCTCGACGATCGACTCGACCTGGAGCACCGCCTCCTCGACGAGCGAGCGTTTGCCCACGAGCAGCAGCACCTGCCGACGGCGATCGACCTCGACCTCGACCTTGTTGGGGTCGCGCCCGCGCCAGGGGTACCAATTGGGCGTGCCGGACGTGTTCTCGACGATCCGCGCGATCGCGTTGAGATCGGTCCCCGGTGCCGCGACGGCACGCACGATCACACCGCCCACGTCGTCGCCGGGGCGGTCGAGCTCCGAGATGATGCGTTCGATGATGTCGAACGTGTCGCCGTTCCCGAAGAGCAGAACGGTGTTCGTTCGCTCGTTGGTCTGGACGTAGACCCGATCGTCGGAGCCCGAGCCGCGGATGCCGCGGAACCAGGGGGAACGCTCCCACTGCAGCTCCCAGGTGATGTTCTGGACGGTGTCCTCGATGTCGCTGACCTGGATGTGCTCGAGCGTGATGATTCGGTAGTCGAACTCACGCCCCTCCGCGGGTGCGTCAAACTGTGTAATCAGCGACGCGATCTGAGCGTAGTCGTCGTCGGATGCAGAAACGATGATCGTGCCGGACCGCTTATCGCCGATGATCGCGGCGTCCCCCCCGCCGGACCGGATCCCGCGTTGGCGGTTGATCCGCGCGCGATCGCGGAAGAAGGTGCGGAGCGAGTCCGCGACCGCCTCGGCGTCCGCGCTCTCGAGCTTGATCGAACGCACCGGGTAGCTCGCGCCCTGCTCCTGATCCAGCTGCGCGACGAGTGAGCGGATCTCTTCGATGTCGGCTTCGGGAGCCCGCACCACGAGCACCCGGGCATCATCCTGCGGCGAGATCCGCATGGATTCACGCTTGCCGGGATCCCGCCCGACGAGGACCTCCTCGATTACGCGCGCGATCGCGCTGGGTCGTCCGTCGCGGATCCCGATGATCTCGAGGACCGAGTCCGGGAGGTCCTCGGACCTGTCCGCCTCGGCGAGGATGCCCTCGACCTCCTCGTGCTGGGCGCGCGTCGCCGTGACCAGCAACGCGTTGGATCGGTCATCGGCGACGAACCGGGCTCGGGGCGCTTCCCACGCAACCGGCCCCTGGCGTGACGCGTCGAACAAGGCTTGCAGGGTGCGTGCCAGCGCGTTCGCCTCCGCGTGCTCGAGCTCGTAGCGTCGGATCGCGAGCCGCTCGCCCGCCGGGCTCTTGTCGATGCTCTCGACCAGCGCGTCGATGACATCAAACGCGGCGTCCGGCGCGGCGATCACGAGCGCGGTGTAGCTGGGATCCGTCGTCACCGTCACCACCGCCGGGTCGATCGCGGCAGTCCGGTCGGGCTCGCCCTCGACGCCAGGAAGCGTGATCTGTACCTCGCCCGTTCGGCGTCCCGGTCCTCGGTTGGGGTTGAGCAGGCCCTGCATGGTCTGGCGCGCTCGGTTCGCGTTCACGTTGTCGAGTTGGTAGATCTTGACTGTGAGCTCGATCGGGCGCTCGGCCCGCGCCAGTCCGCCGATGAGCTCGCGGACCGAGACAAAGTCCGTGTCGTTCGCCCAGACGATGAGCGACCCCGTCGCGCGGTCCGGTGTGACGCCGACGCGCCCCGTGAACCCGCCCGGGTTGTCCGCGCTCGTGCGCCCGAGCATCCGCACCGTCTGGTTCACGTACGACGCGATCGCGTTCGGGTCCACGCCCGCCGGGAGCTCGACGATGCGCACCGCGGTCGCCTCGGGCGGCGTCTGGCGCTCCAGATCACGCACGATGCGCTGCACCTGATCGCTCACACGCTCCGAGCCCTCAACTACAAGCGAGTTCGTCGCGGGATCGACGGTGATCCGCACGACGGGCTCGTCCGCGTCCTCGTCGGTTGCGGCCTCGCTTTCCGGCGCGGGCTGCCACCCGACGACGGGTCCAACCATCCACGACCACGGCGCCACCCACCCGGCGTCAGACCGCTGATCTTGTGATTCGTTCTCCCCTGCCGCATCGGGATCGGGCTCGCTCTTCGCGCCCTCCATGAGTTCCTCGGCGCTGATGACTTCGACGCGGACCCCACCGCGCCGTTCGAGCAAATCGCGCACACGGCGTGCGGCTTCCTCGGCGTCCATCCGCGACGGATCGACCGGGACCGTGCGCACGTTCCCGGTTGCGGACGCCGCCGCCGCATCGAGTCGGCGGGCCAGATCGCGCACGGCGCCGACCTGCTCGGGCGTGCCGCGCACGATGATCGCGTTGCTGGACCGGTCCGAACGGACCGTCGGCGGCGCGATCGCGGACTCGGCGTCGTCGTCGAACATCGCCCGTACCGCGGGCTCCACCTGCGCCGCGTCGGCGTTCGCGAGCGGGATCACGTCGATGCGCCGGTCGTCGCCGGCGTCCGCGTCTCCGGGCACGTCGAGCGAGCGGGCGAGCTCCTCGCCCATGTCGAGCAGGTCGAGCGGGGCGGTGATGAGGACGGCGTTCGTGCGCGCGTCCGCCGCGACGCGCGCCGTTCGCACATCCACGGGGCGCCCGCGACGCTCGAGTTCCCACACCATCTGCCATCGGAGCCACACGGGGACCAGGTCCACGAGGTTGTCCTGGGCGAGCAGCCGCTCGACGGTCGGCGCGACCGCCTCGGCGCGGGCGTGCTGCAGCACGACGGTCCGGACACCAAGCCCCGCGACCTCCGCGCGCTCGTCGAGCGCGGCGACGAGGTCCTCGGCTCGGCGCATGGCATCGGCGCTGCCGGTCACGACCACCGTGTTCGACCCTGCTTCGGGGGTCACGCTGGGCACCGGATCACCCGGGGGGACGTCCGCGTTGAGCGCCGCGTTGAGCGCCCGGGCGACGCTCTCGGCTTCGCCCTCCTCGAGTCGGAACGCGCGGACCTCGACCGGCGTTGTCGGCGGTGCATCCAGGGTCGCGATCATGGACGCCGCGAGTTCCATGAGCGACGCGGGTGCCTCAACGATCACCCGATTCGTGCTCGCCTCGGCACGCGCCGTGGGACGTCCGATCGGCTCGCCCGACGCCTGCGCGCGGCGCAGCGACTCGGGCCACCGGTTGCGGTCGTTGAGCACGCGGTCTAGCTCGCGCGCGACACCCGCGGCGTCGGCGCCCGCGAGGTCGAACGCGCGCGTGACGATCTCGGGCGTTTGGGCAACGCGGTCGAGCCGCGACGCGAGGTCGGAGACCACACGGTGCGTCTCGGCGTCCGCCGTGATGACGAGCGCGTTCGACGCTTCGATCACGCGGATGCTTGGCGGGTCCACCCCTTCGAGTTCGGGGGTCTGTGCGAGCATGGCCAGCAGCGGCTCGACAAGATCCGCCGCGTCCATCGCGCGGACGTCGATCACGCGGGTGATGAACCGGCTCGCGATCTCGCTCTGCCCCTCGGCGATGAGACGCTGCACGCGGGCGACGCCGGCCGCGGACCCGATGAGCGTGACGGACCGGTCCTCAGCGTCCACCATCGCCTGGACAGGGTCACGCCGGCCCTCATCGGTCAGCGTGTCGATCCGGATTGCATCGCTCACGACCGCTTCCGGTTCGCCCCGTGCGATGGGGATTCGCCGCGCCGTGGCGCGGACGCTCGGTTCAACATCAAGCGACGTCAGGACGGAGACCACGGAGGCCGCCGCGTCGCTCGGTCCGGCGATCGCGATGCCCGACCCGTCGGGCGTCGGCGTGGTCCGCACGGTCGAGCTCACGTGCCGTGGCAGCAAGCGGTCGAGCAACCCCTGCACGGATCTTGCGTCGAGGTGCTCGAGCTTGACGACGCGGACCTCGCCCTCGGGCATGCCCTCACGCCCGGTGATGCCGGGGTCGAGGTCTTCGAGAACCGTCTCGAACTCCTGGATCTGCTCGTCCGTGCCGGATACGACCAGGCGGGCGACCGAGGGGAGCGCTCTGATGACCGGGCGATTGGGCGCGGGCACGCCCGCGAAGAGCGGCGCGAGGTGCCTCTGTGCCTCGTTCGCGTCGAGGCGTTCGACGCGGTACGAACGAACAATGCGGCCAGTGCCTCCGCCCGCGGGGACGTCGAGTTCCTTGATCAGGTCGTCGATCACCTGCAACCGCGCCGGCGGGCCGACCGCGATGACCGCGTTGAGCTCGTCCGAGGGAGACAAACGCAGTGGCGGCTTGGAGACGTCGTCGTAGACCTTCGGCTGCTTGTTGTTGTCCATCACCACCAGTTGATCGCGTTCCGGGACGAGATCGCGGAGCGTCTGCACGAGCTTGCCCGCCTGCGCGTGGCGCAGCGGGAAGAGCCCGTAGTCCACATCGGCGGGACGCTGGGCGTCCACCCGTGCGATGAGCCGCGCGAGTCGTCGGCACTGCTCGCCGGTCTCGACGATGACGAGGAGATTCTGTGCGTCCACCGATTGGACCATGCCGGGTTCGCCCACGAGTGGGGCGAGGCGTTCGGCGAGCACCGCCGCGAGCGCGTTCTCGAGCGGGATCGAGAGCGTGACGTACTCGTCCGCCGGGACGTCATCGAGTTGATCGAGCCCGACGACAGGCGTCGGACGGCGCGCGGCGTCGGCGATGGATCGCAGGAACAGGAACGAATCCTCACGCTCCACGCGCACGCCGTGCGTCTTGAATGTGAGGTTGATGATCTCGACCGCATCCGCGACCGAGTAGGCCTCGGGGGAGATGAACGTCATCGTCGCCTCGGGCACCGGCGTCTGCCGGATGACGGGCATGCCCGTCTGCCGGGCGAGCACGTCGAGCACCTGATCGTACGGCGCGCCGTTCAGCGTGAACCGCACGGGTGCGTTTTGCGCGTCATCCGTCGCATCTTGCGCGAGCACGCCAGTCGGCGTGACGACACAAAAAACGAGTGCGGCGAGTACGGATCGTGTCACCCTCATGGGGTTGCCTCCTCGGCGCGTGCCTGCGCCGCCTGATCAGCGTGTTCCGGCGCGGGGCGCCGATCGTCGAGCGTGTCGCCGACGCGGACGGCGTGGGTCTCGCCGTCGATGATGAAGATGGCCCGCTCGCCCGAGCCCGTCTCGAAGGTCGCGTTGAGCACACGCCCTCCGGGGACGACGACCCGGCGTTCGCCCGAGCGTTGATTCAGCATGAGCGCCTCGACCCGCACCCCCTCGATAAGCCCGGTGACACGCCACTCGGCGTACCCCGGCAGCGGGTCGGACGGGGGCGGTGATGGCTCCTCCGCGACGGCCAACTCGGCCCCGAACGGGTTCGCATGCAACACCGCCGCGAGGTCGGCGAGCGTGGCCTCGTTGGGCATCGCGAGCGCAGGCAACCCGTCGATGCCGCGCGGGATTGTGTCCATCCGCAGCGACGCGAGATCGACGCGCAGCTCGAACCGCGTCCGCTTGCGGTTCGCGGGCTTGATCGTGAAACCCTCGATGCGGTGCACCCAGGGTTGCGCGCGGAGCGTCGCGATGGTTGTCAGAACGGACTCTAAATCGCCCTCGCCCGCGAGCCACGCGTGCACAACGTGAAAGTCTGGCGCCGACCGCAGGATCGGGCCGAGCCGGCGTCCGGCGCGCCGAGCCGCGGGGCTCGCCATCGCAACGGGACGACCGTTTCCCGACGAGACCGACCCGAGCCCCGCGTGGTCCGCGACGGCCGCGAGACCGGCTCGGAGGGTGTGCTCGAACTCGTCGGACGGGCCGGCGATCATCGTGGAACCGAGGGCATCGCGCCGCGCCGCCCACGCCGCACGCCCCGACATGAGTGATTCCGCGTCGCGGCGCATTTTCTCGGCGCTCTCGATCTCCACGATGAGCGACCGCGCGGGCGCGAGGTAGAACCGCTCGGCGAGCGCCCATGCCGCGAGGGCGAGCACGAGCGACCCGACAGCCGTGATGGCGAGGCGTGTCCGCGTCACGGCACCTCCCCGTCCTGCTCGCGGAGCGTCTTGACAAGATCGAACGTGTACCCGTCGCCCGCGTCCGGGCCTTGGGTGAGCACGTGGAACTCGCCTTCATCGAGGAACGAACGGCGGAGCGCACGCGTACCGGTCGCGTCCTGCGCTTCGCCCGAGACGCGGAGGGTCGTCTGGGTTTCGCGGGTCCAGACCCCGGGGTAGGCGTTGGTTCCCGGGGCGTAGGTGATGCCGATCCGTGCGTCGCCACGGAGCTCTTCGAGGGCTGTGCCCGGAACGGACTGGACCGCCTGCGCGACGCTCCGGATCGGGGGCACCCAGGACTCTCCCGCCCGCACCCACTGCTCGGCGTGTGTCAGGCGTGCATCCCGCGCGTAATACTGGCCGAGCTGCGCGACGGACTCCGTCGCGCTCGCCTCGGCACGGTCGAGCCTCGCTTGCAGTCGCGAGAGGTGGATCGAGCCGGCCAGGATCGAACCGCCGACCAACGCGACGAGCGCCAAGAGCGCGAGCAACGCGAGTTGCCGGCGTTTGGCCCCCACATCCGGCGGCCGGTGCGGCGAGACAAAATCGATCGCGTCGAGCCCGCGCGCCTGTCTGGCGATGATCCCGGCGAGCGGCGCCGACGCCCGGCGTTCCACGGACGACACCCCGCTTGGCCAGTCGATCGCGACGGAGGCTTCAGAAGGGCTCAGCCCGAGTTCGAGTTCGCAGGCGCTGGAGATGCCTTCGGTCAGCTGGTCCGAACCGAGCACGACGATCCGCGAGGGCTCCGTGTCGATCCCCGCGGCCCGAGCGCCCATGAGCGTGCGTTTGACCTCGACGGCGGTGCGCGCCGAGACACGGTCGAGCGCGCTCAGCTCGGGGTCGCCGATGCCGATCTCGGAGTCGATCGAGCGAGCGAAGACGGGGACACCATCGATCGCGAGGACGATCTCGGTCGTGCGGTCGCCGGGTGCCACGACCACGGCGTGCCCGTTCCCCCCAAACACGGCCGCGCCCGCGGCGACCATCTCAGCACCCACGAGCCTGAGCCTTGACCGGCTGCACGCCTCGCGCACCGCCTCGATACGCTCGGACGCGGTCGATCCCGCGATCGCGTGGGCGTGCGTGCCGTCTCGGACGAGGAGTGCGTCGTGGACCGAGTCCCCGGTGCGAGGTGTGGCGTGCCGCTCGATCTGCAGCGTTGCCATCCCGAGCCACTCGCCGGTGGAGGCGAGTTCGGGTGGCACATCGAACCGCTTGAGGATCGTCTCCGAACGCGGGACGGCGAGCACGACCGGGCAACGCGGGAGCCCGAGACGCTCGATGATCGACGCGATCGAGGCGTCATCGCCGCACGCGGCGCTGTCGCATCGCACCACGCGCACGCCCGTGGACGAATCGCGGCCCACGAGCGCCCGGAGTTCTCCCTGGTCCAACAGGATGACGCATCGGGTGGCAGCCATCAGCCCGCACCCCCTACCGAAAACCAACGCCCGATTCGGGGCGTAACGTCACGCGACTCTTGCGATTCGTCGCTTGTAGGGGGTTCGGCCGCGGCGCCCTGCGTCGCACGCGGGCGTGCCCCGGCCGTCTCCGCGAGCGTATTCGGATCTGTCTCCGGCGGTGCGGTGTGCGCCTCGACCTGTGCCCACGCCGATTCGGACGTCACATCCCGGATCGACGCCACACGAGGCGGGCTCTCGCTCGCGTCGATCACGACCTCCCACTCGACGCGGCTGGAGAGCCGATCGGTTCGGGCGTTATCGCGCAGCTCCGCCGCAGAAAGCGTGTCGTCGTCGCCCGCGAGGGCGAACCCGGCACGGACGCGGACGCGCACCTGCAGCGACCGGTTCGTGAGCCACGGGATCGCTTCCTGGAATGCTTCCTGGGATAACGCGGCGAACTCGACCGGCCACGTGAGCGTTCGCCGCGTCTCTTCGCCGAGCCGCGATCGTGTGCTGACGATCGTGCGTGCGGCGTCGGCCGAGATCCCGGGGACCGCGGCAAGGACGACCTCGGGAGCGGAGAGCAGATCGACGCGTCCGATCGCGATGGCATCGTCCTCGAAGCACACGACGTCGAGCAGTGTTGCCCATGAATCCTGTGGCACTCCATGCTCGACGCATGCCGCGATGAGTGAGGAACGGGAATCAATGGCGCCCGCCTCAAGCGCCTGGCGCACCGCGTCTGCCGCCTCGATCGAGAGGGTGTCGTCCAGTACGGACAACAGAGCCTCCTGTTGTTTCAGGATGTTGATCCGTGGCTCGCCCGCGTACTCGGGACCCGCGACGCCGGATTGGATCTCCGGCTCGCACGAGCCAACGCAGAGCGACTCGGCGACCGCTACGAGATCGACGTCGCAGCGGGCCGCCGCCTCGGCAACCGACGCGAACGGGCCGCGCGCGCGTTCCGAGATGATCGAAGCCGCGCCCGACGTGCCAAGCCCTTCGAGCGCCCCGAGCATGCTCTCGTCCGCGCTGTTCATGTTCAGGCACGCCGCGGTGGGATGCAGCACGGTGGCGCTCTGCGAGAACGTGTCGTCCGATTCATCCGCGACCAGCTGAACGACAGCGAACTCGCCCGCCGCTGTCGTGAACAGCTCGGTGCGTTGCGTGAGCGTTGGTACCTCGCCGGCAATCATCTGATTGCGCTGCTCAGCGAGCTCGTCGATCACGATCTGCACGCCCGACCACGCGATTGCCTCCGAGGCTTGGCGGCGGTCCGATGCATCCGCATGCACGCGGGTTGCACCGCCGAGCGAGACAATCGACAAGGCCACGAGGGCCGACATCGTCACGACCATCAGGACCGCGAGGATCACCAAGCCGGCGCGTGCTTCGGGCATCACGCACCTCCATCGGCGTCGGTGATCGCGATGACGCGCCGGCGGTCGGGCTCGCGCTCGGGGTACGCGGGTTCTGCGCTGGCAACGTCGCTCTCGCCGGTCGGCTGGACGCCGAACCAGACGGAAAGCTCGACCGCACGCGGCAACTGCCCGGCTGATCCTGAGTCGAACGTATCACGCCAGGCGCCTCCGTCGTGATACCGCAGGCGGGCGCGGGCGTTGCTCGCGATCGGATGCTCCGCTGTGCCGTTCGTGCCGAACGCCGGCCCCCACCGGGCGGCGATCGTGCGCGCGTCCGCGTCCGCGGCAAGCTCAAACCGGGCGACATCGCCTGCCGCGTCCCGGCCGAGCGACGCTGTCCGCGTGAGCACGGCGACGCGATCGGCGTCGCCAGCGATGCCCGCGCCGATCGTCGGCACCTCGACCATCGTTGTCCGCAGCGCCGTCGCGAGCCGGTCGATCGCGACGCTGACATCACGCTGGCGGGCGGTCCGCTCGCCGACCCACTCCGCGCGCAGCCGCATGGTGTTCATCGACCCGACCATGAGCGCGACGAGCAACGCCAGCAGCGCGAGGGCCGCGAGGACCTCGATGATCGTGAACCCCGGGCGGCGCATCACGGCTGCCCCCCCATCGCGGTGCGCGGCGTCCCCAGACGGACAAGCTGGCGGGCGACGTACACGGGCCTGTCGGACGACGACCCGGCGCGTCGGGCCTCGACGATCACGAGCGTCAGCCCGGCGTGCTCGGTGCGCTGCGTGTCGATGCGGACGTCCCACGCGCGTTCCGAATCGTCACGCTCGCCGGTTCCCGAGGAGTTGTTCAGCGACTCTGGCGTTTCGATGCCCGCGTCGATGAGCGCCATGGCGGACCACGCCGCGTCTGCGGCACGCGTCCGATCGTCGGCGCGGACGATCGTGTCCGTCGTGCGCCCGATCGCGGCACCGATGGCCAGCATTCCCGCAACGAGCACCGCGAGGGACAGGAGGATCTCCAACAGCAACACCGCGCGGCGCGTCATCTGGAGCCCCCCACGGACCCGGACGGCGCCTCGAGAACCCTCCCGGTCCACGCGTCGATCGTGATGAACGCGGTGCCGCGTGGGGTTGCCAGTTCAATCGAGCCGGCGTTCGCGAACGTGCCGTCCGGCAACGCCCAGCCGAGCACGATCTCACCCGCGTCATCGTCCGAGGCACGCGGCGCGCCGAACGCCTCCGGCTCCGTCACGCGGTCGTCGGCGCTCGGGGCGCGCACGGCGCACGCCGCGGGGAGTTCACCTAGCGGGCGCCGGGGGGGCTTGGTGCCTGATGTCGATTCTGACGCCGCCTGCGGCTCGCTGACCAGTCGTTGGACTGTCCCACCGACCGCGAGCACTCGAACGGGCTCTCCGACGAGGCTCGCTTCGGCCTGCGCCCGAACGACCGCGGCGGTGATCCGCGCGCGGGCTTCGATCGCGGCGCGCCGGTCCAGGCGCGGCCCGATCGCGGGCATCACCATCGCGGCGATCACCACCAGCAGCGCGAGCACGATGGCGACCTCGAGCAGGCTGAAGCCCGACCGCCCGGCGCACCGTCCCCACTTGCCGCGCTTTCCGTCCACTGGAACCTCCGGCCCTTCCAAACAACCCGAACTGTGACGCCCGGGTCAGGGCCCGTCGCTGGGGACGAGATCGCCCCCGAGATCACTCTCGTCCTCGCCGGACCCCGAACCGCTCGCGCGGATGTCGTCGTCCGTCCCGTCCTCGCCGTCGGGCCCGTATGACCAGAGGTCGTACGGCGCCACGGCGGCCGTGTTCTCTTCTTCGCCCGAGTCGAAGTCCTCGACTTGCTGGGCGTACCCCCACTCATTGCCCCACACATCGGTCGGGATCGGCTTGGTGAGGTACGTCGCCCACAGCGAGCCGTCGGCCTCGCTGTCGAGCTTCTCCTTGTCCCACAGCACGGCGAGCCCTTCGTCGTCCGTCGGGTAGCGCCGGTAGTCAAGCCGGAACGCATCGAGCGCGTCGCCGAGCGTGCTGATATTGATCTGGGTCGCCTGGACGTCCGCCTGGTCGCGCCGCGCGAAGAGGCTGACGCTGACGAAGCCGGCGATCATCACGATGATCGCGAGCACGATGAGCACTTCGATGAGGGTGAAGGCGCCGCGGGCACGCGCGGGAGGGGTCAGAGCGGTCATCGTGTCGTCACCTGCCGATTCCGTTCGAGGCGCGCCCGGGAGGGCAGCGTCTGGTCCTGAAGATGGGGGGTGGCAGGGGTCCGGTTCCCCCGCCCAACCTAGTACACACTAATCAAACCCGCCGCGCGGTGCAACAGGGAAGGCAGCGTACCGCGCCCACGCCCGCAAACCAAGGGGGCACAGGGTGTTAGACTCGCATTACCCCGCCGCGTCGCTGAGTTGAACGAGGGGCAGGATCAGCCCGATCGCCAGAATCGCGATGATAACCGCGAGGGCGACCAGCAGGCAGGGCTCGAGAAGGCGGACGAGGGTCGCCAACAGGCGGTCCACGCGGGCCTCGATGGTGTCGGCCGTCCGCAGGAGGACCTCATCCACGTTCCCGGCAGACTCACCCACGGCGATCATCTCGACCACATCGTCATCGAACAGCCCGGACTGCCCCAGAGGCTCGGCGAGCGACTTGCCCGCCCGGACGGCGTCCGTCGCGTCCGAGATCGCCTCTTCCATCCGCACGTTGCCCGCGGCGCTCTTCGCGATCGTGAGGGCGCTGAGCAGGGGGACGCCGTTGCCCTCCATCGTGCCAAGCATGCGGCAGAACCGGGCCGCTGCGAGCGAGCGGATGAGCGGGCCGATCAGCGGCGCGCACGTGAGCCAGACGTTCACCTGACGGCGTGCTTCCTCGCGGCGCGTCCACCACCAAAGCGCGCCCAAACCCAATGCGATCAGCGTGAACGTCACGAGCCCGTAGCGCGTCAGCGCGTCCGCGACGCCCAGCACGACGTGCGTGAGGAACGGGAGTTCGTCAAGGCGCTCGAACTCGCCCCGGAACTTGGGGACGAAGAACGTGAAAAGCGCGATCAGAATCAACCCGCCGAGCCCGACGAGAAACGCCGGGTACGTCAACGCGCCGAGCACGCGCCCGCGCAGCTCGGCCTGGCGGATGACGAACTGCGCGAGCCGCTCGAAGACTTGCTCGAGGAAGGCTCCGCGCTCGCCGGCCCGCACCATCGCGACGTGAATCGGCGGGAAGAACCCGTTCTGCGCGTCCATCGCGTCGGCGAGGTCCGCCCCGTCCGACACGCGCTCACGCAGATCGCCGTAGACCGCCCCCAATCGCTCCGATCCGCGATTGTGCGACAGGATCTCCAACGACCGCATCAGCGGCACGCCCGCCGCGACGAGGTCCGCGAGCTGCTGGTAGCTCGCGCCGAGCTTGCGAGCGGAGACGCCGCGGCGGGATGCGCCGCGGGCCCGCTGCTCGGAGATCGACACCGGGGTGAGCCGGCGTGCTTCGAGCTCCGCGGTGATCGCCCCGGCCGACGCGCCCGCCAGCGTCCCGGACACGCGCGTGCCCGCCGCATCGATCGCGATGTACTCGAACGTCGCCACAGCGATCCCCAGCGATCAGCCGCCCGGAGAGGCCGGGATGCTCCCCGTGTGCTCTTCGCGGCCCAGCAGGTGATCGATCGCGACGGTCACCCGGGGATCGTCGGGCGCGACGCGCGGCTCGAACCGCTCGACCACATGCCCGCTCTCGTCGATCAGGAACTTCGTAAAGTTCCATCTCGGCTCGCCGCCCAGGGGCTCGGGGAGTTCTTCGAGCTGCTTGTACAGCGGGTGCTTGTTCTCGCCCGTGACCACGATCTTCTCGAACATGGGGAACGTCACGCCGTACTCGAGCGAGCAGAACTGGGCGATCTCCTCGTTCGTGCCGGGCTCCTGCCCGCGGAAGTCGTTGGCCGGGAAGCCGATCACAACGAACCCCTCGTCCTTGTACCGCTGGTAGAGCTCCTCGAGGGCTTCGTACTGCGGAGTCAGCCCGCACTTGCTGGCGACGTTGACCATCAGCACAACCTTACCGCGGTAGATCTCGAGTTCTTCCGGCTCGCCGTCGATGCGGTTCATCACGTAGTGGAGCACGTCCGCCGGGTGATGGTCGGCCTGCTCAGAGCGGATCACGGGCTGTGCTTCGGCGGCGACACCCGCAGCCTCTGGCTCGCGGTCGCTCATCGAGATGACCAAGATCGGGACCAGCGACGCGATCAGCACAGACGTGGTCGCGGCGTTCCCCTTGGCGCAGCAGCACTTCATAGGCGGGCTCCTTCTGGTGCATCCTACCGGCGGGGACGCCGCGAACCGAGGGGCGTGCCGGTTGATTCCTACAGTTCGTGCATGGTCCTGTTGCGTCGCACGGTGAGGTTCGCGGTCAACCCGGACGAGTCCTGCGACGGCTCGAACGGGGATGGCGGCGTCCCCGTGGCGGCCGGGCTCGCCCGCTGGTACGAGCTCGAGATCTCCTGCGAGGGCGAACCGGACCCCGCCTCTGGCTATCTGGTGAACATCAAGGCAATCGACCACGCCGTCCGCGAGCGGGCGATCCCGGTCATCGCGCTGGCGTGCTCGGACGACCCGACCACCGACCCCGCCCGGCTGTTATCGGCCCTCGCGGACGCGGTGCAGGGCGGGCTCACGCCGCGCGTTGCGAGCGTGCGCTGGAACCTCACCCCGTCGCTCTCGATGGAGCTCCGCATGGACGACCCGAACCGAGTCCTGATCCGCCAGCGTTTTGACCTCGCATGCGCTCATCGACTGCACAACCCAGAGCTCTCCGACGAGGAAAACCGGGCGCTCTATGGCAAGTGCAACAACCCCAACGGGCACGGGCACAACTACCGCGTCGAGCCCTGCATCGCCGTTCCGACGCCTGAAAACAAGCCCCAGGCGATCTCGGTCGCCCGGCTCGAAGCGATCGTGCACGACGCGATCGTCGAGCCCTACGACCACACACACCTCAATGATGACACCGACGCCTTCGCGACCGAGACGGGCGTGGTCCCCTCCGTGGAGAACATCGCGCGGGTGTTCTACGAAGCGCTCGGGGCCGCGCTGAACGAGCACGCGCCGGGCGCGGAGCTCGTCACGATGACGGTCTGGGAGACCGATCGGACGTCTTGCACGTATCCGGGTGGGGCTTCGGTCTGAGCTCGGATGGGGGTAGACTGACGGCATGAGCGTCGAGCACGTGTTGTTGGGGCGGGGTGTGGTGACACCCGAGCAGGTGGCGGATGCCCGCCGCGCCGCCACAGGGACCGACGAACGGCTCGATCAGGCCCTCGTGCGTCTCGGGCACACGACGCGCGACGCCGTCCTCGCGGCGTTCGCCCACGACTTCCATATGCCCGTCGTCGATCTCGTGGAGATTTCCCCCGAGCCAGAGGTGATCGACCTGCTGCCGGCCGCGCTGGTCTACCGCCAGAAGTGCGTGCCGATCGCGCGCCACAACGGGACCCTCACCGTCGCGACGAGCGACCCGTTCGAGATCGCGGCGCACGACGAGCTGCGGCTCGTCACGGGGTGCTCCATCGAGCTGGTGCTCGCCGACGAGCTCGAGCTCGAGCGGTTTATGCGCCGCCACTACGGCGTGGGCGGCGACACCCTCGACGCGATGGCCGAGAGCGATGCGCCGGTCGCCGAGTCGTCCGACGCCGCCGAAGAGATCGAGCGAGCTCAGGAGGCGTCCGTCATCAAGCTTGTGAACGACGTGCTGACCGAAGCCGTCTCCGAGCGCGCCACCGATGTCCACATCGAGCCCTACGAGCACGAGCTCGTTGTCCGTTACCGCATCGACGGCGTGCTCCAGCGCGCGAGCGTCCCCCCCACCATCCACCGCTACGGTGCGGCGATTGTCTCGCGTATCAAGATCATGGCGAGCCTGAACATCGCCGAGAAACGCCGCCCGCAGGACGGGCGGATCTCATTCGCGACGCGGCTCGACGGACGCGTCCACGAGTTTGACATGCGCGTGAGTGTCATCCCGATGCTCTTCGGCGAGGGCGTTGTCCTCCGTGTGCTCGACAATTCCGCGGCCCTCATGTCTCTCGACGACCTTGGCATGGATGGCGACACGCTCGCCCGCTGGGACCAGCTCATCGCCAAGCCCCACGGCATCGTGCTCGTCACGGGCCCGACGGGCTCGGGTAAATCGACGACGCTTTACGCGTCGCTCAACCGCATCGTGACCGACGAGATCAAGGCGGTCACGATCGAGGATCCCGTCGAGTACCACGCGTCGGGCGTGAACCAGATCCAGGTGAACACCAAGACCGGGCTTACGTTCGCGGCGGGACTGCGCTCCGTGCTGCGCCACGACCCGGACGTCGTGATGGTCGGTGAGATTCGGGACAAGGAAACCGCCGAGACCGCGATCCAGGCGTCTCTCACCGGCCACCTCGTGTTCAGCACGCTGCACACGAACGACGCCGCGGGGGCACCGACGCGCTTGCTCGACATGGGCGTCGAGCCGTTCTTGGTGAGCTCGTCCGTCGAGGGCGTGCTCGCCCAGCGGCTGGTGCGCCGCATCTGTCGGGACCATTACGAGGACTACACGCCCGACCCGGGCGATCTGCCGCGAGGCTTCGAGCTGCCCGCGTCGGGGACCCTCCGACGCGGCGTGCCCGACCGGTCCAACCGCAACACCGGGTACCGCGGGCGTTTGGGCGTTTTCGAGCTGCTCACGCTCTCGCACGAGATCCGCGAGATGATCATGTCCCGCGCCAACGCCCCCGAGCTCGCGAAGGCCGCGATGGCGTCGGACGACCTCCGCCCGATGCGGGTCGATGGGTACGAGAAAGTGCGGTCGGGCAAGACGACGCTCAGCGAGCTCGCCCGGGCGCTGGCGGTCTGATGCCTCCGGCGTGTATCGTCTGCCCGTGCGCCACCCACGCAAGATCCTGCTGATCCGCCCGAGCGCACTGGGCGATGTCTGTCGAACGGTCCCCGTGGTCGCGTCGCTCCGCCGGGCGTACCCGGACGCGGCGATCGACTGGCTCGTGCAGGACACGTTCGTGGACGCCGTGGCGCATCACCCCGCCCTTCGGCGTGTGATCCCATTCCCTCGCAAGGCGCTGGGCCGTTCGTTGCTGCGGGGCAACCCGCTGCCCACGCTCGCGTTCCTGCGCACACTGAGATCCGAGCATTACGACCTGACGATCGACGCGCAGGGGCTCGGGCGGTCCGGGCTGTTCGCGTGGGCAACGCGTGCCGCCCGCCGGGTCGGGTACGCGCACGCGCCCGAGGGCGCGTGGCTGGGGTATACGCACCTCGCCCGTGAGCCGAAGTCGCGTCACACGGTGGATCGGATGCTCGGCCTCCTTCGCCCGCTGGGCGTGCCCGCGGTAAGCGACTTGCGACTCTTCGCGGACCCGCAGGCGGTGTCGGACGTCGTCGTGGAGCACGCCGAGCCGTACGCGTTGCTCGCGCCGACAAGCCGGTGGGCATCCAAGCGTTGGCCCGCGGACCGGTTTGCCGAGCTTGCTCGTCGGCTGATCGAGCGGGGCGTGCCTCGCATCGTCGTCGTCGGTTCACCCAGCGAACGCAACCAGTGCACCCCGCTCCTCGAACTCGCAGCAAGCTCCCCCCGGGTGACCGACCGGGTGGGCTCAACGAGCGTCGCCCAGCTGATGGCGCTCGTCTCGCGCGCGAAGCTGGTCGTCGCGAACGACTCCGCCGCCCTGCACATGGCGGTTGGTTTCGACCGACCCACCGTCGCGCTCTACGGCCCGACGGACGTGTCGCGTGTCGGGCCATACCGACGCGATGCGGACGTCGTCCAGCACATCCGGCGCCGCGACCCGATCGACCACAAGACCGACGCCAACGTCGCGCTCATGGAACGCATCACGACCGATGAGGTCTACGACGCATGCATCGAGCGCCTCGACAACGCTCCGGCGTACCCGCGGGCGGCGCAGACCGGGTAACGATCAGGCGCTCGCCGCGGCATGCTCGTGGGCGAACTCCTTCATGTACGCGACGAGCGCTTCGGCACCCGCCTTCGGGAAGGCGTTGTACATGCTCGCCCGCATGCCCTGAATCTGCCGATGACCCGCGAGCCCGTCGAGCCCCTTCTTCTCGGCACCCTCGATGAACATCGCGTCCAGGTCCGTCGTCGGGCACTTGAAGGTGATGTTCATCATGCTCCGGCTCGCCTTCTCGGCGTGCGGGATGAAGAAATCCTGCGAGTCGAGGAAGTCATACACCACCATCGCCTTCTCGCGGTTTTTCTCGGCCATCGCATTGAGCCCGCCCTCGGCGAGGATCCAGCGGAACACCTGCCCCATCAGGTACACGCCGAAGGTGTTGGGCGTGTTGTACCGCCCCTCTTTCTTCGCGTGGTTCGAGTATTGCATCATCTGGGGCAGCTCACGCACCGGCTCCTCGAGCAGGTCCCTCCGCGCGATCAGCAGGGTCGTGCCCGACGGGCCCAGGTTCTTTTGCGCCCCGGCATAGATGAGCCCATACTTCGACACGTCGATGGGCTTCGAGTAGATGTTGCTCGATGCATCGCACACCAGGAACGCGCCCTCGGGCGCATCGGGCTCGGACGCGAACTCGGTGCCCATGATCGTGTTGTTGGACGTAAACTGCACGTAGACCGGGTCGTCCGAGTACTCCACTTGGTCGCCGGTGGGGATGTATGAGAAATTGCTTTCCTTGGACGACCCGCAGATGTGCAGCCCGCCATAGAGGGGCACCTCCCTGATCGAGTCCTGCGCCCACTTGCCCGTCTCGAAGTAATCCGCCGTCCGATCGGCGGGCAGGAAGTTCGCCGGCACGAAGTAGCACTGGCTCGTCGCGCCGCCCATCATCCAGAAGATCGCGTGCGAGTCGGGCACGCTGCCGACTTCCCGGCAGGCCGCCTCGGTCTCGTGCGTCACCCGGTCGAACACCTTGCCACGGTGCGAGTGCTCCATGATCCCGATGCCGGAGTCGTAGATGTCCCAGATGTCCTTCTGTGCCTGCTTGATGACGGGCTCGGGCAGACACGCGGGCCCGGCGGAGAAGTTGAAGATGCGTTCGCTCATGACAATCCCCTCGTCGCCGCGTGCTCAGAGGCCCGCGGGGTCGTTGACCATGTTTTCAAACTTGCCCGAGTCCCGGTAGACCTCGACGATGCGGCACGTCTCCTCCGCAACCGCCAGCTGCGCCTGATCGGTCGAGGCGCCGCAGTGGTGCGTCAGGCTCACGCCGGGCAACGACGCGACCTCGGGCTTGAAGTCCGCGACCTTGTCGGCGGGCTGGTCGGCATAGACGTCGAGCCCGGCGCGGATGCCCTTCTCGTTGATCGCCTTGACAAGTTCGGCCTCGTCCACGATGTCGCCGCGTGAGGTGTTGATGAAGAACGCGCCGGGCTTCATCGCGCCGAAAAACCCAGGGCCGCAGAGGTTTTTGGTGTCGGGCGTGGACGCGACATGGATGCTCACGGCGTCTACCTCGCCCAGCGCCTCGGTGATCGCCTCGCGGGTGTACGCGATGGGTTTGATCCCCAACGCCCGGGCGGTGTCGTCGCCGAGCCGGCGGGACTGGGCCCAGACCTCCATGCCCAGCGCTTTGGCCCGCGTGATGACGGCCGTCCCGATCGCGCCGGTGCCGATGACCAGGAGCCTGCGCCCCTTGAGACCGCGGGCCTTTGAGTACTCCGCCTTGTTCCACTTCCCGACGCGCAGCGCGGCGGTCTGTTCGCCGATGCGCCGGTCGAGGTTGATCAGGTGCCCGATCGCGAGCTCGGCGACCGCGATGGCGTTCATGCCGGGGCAGTTGCAGACGGCGATGCCCTTCGCCGCCGCCGCGGCGCCGTCGATGTTGTCGTACCCAGCGCCGGCGCGGATGATTCCCATGAGCGTGCTCGCGCCCTCGATCACCGAGGTGGGCACCTTCGTGGATCGCACGATCAGGATCTCCGCCTCGCTCGCACGCAGCGCGTCGGGCAGCGTGTCAGGGCCCAGCGACGGGTCAGACACCACATCGCACCCGAGCGCCTCGAGCTGCTCGATGCCTTCGGCCTCGAATTTATCCGCGATGAGCACCTTCATCGTCGCCCCTCCAATCGCGCCCTCCCCCGGGCACGGGAGTGTAGGAGAACCGACGCGCTCAGCAACGGGTCACGGCGACTCCGCGGGCGACGATTCCGTGGGCGGCTCGTTCGAGCCCGCGAGCCTGCCCATCACAAACATCGCGGCGCCCCCCGCGAGCACGAGCACCGCGGTGAGCACAACGTACATCGCACGCTGGCGCGCGCGGGCCGCGTGGTGCTGGGCAAGTCGTTTCCGAGCGGCGGAATCACGGTTCGGCGAGCTCATCTTCGCACCGGCCGGCGCCGCCGGGGTTGGCTGCGGTGCCACGACGGGGGCGGGTGTGGTCGGCGCGACCGGGGACGGTTCTTGCTCCAGCAGTACGCCGCCCATCGACGCCACCACTTGCTCGGCGGGCGCCTGCCCCGCGATCAACCGGATCGGTCCGACGCCGAGGTGCTGGCGGTCCTTGTCCACCTCGAAGACCGCACCGCACGTGCCGCAGGCATAATCATCAGTTGTCGTTCCCGCCTGGCAGTTGTGGCACACGCCCAGCAGGTGGGCGACGCCCGGCACACGGGTCGCAAGCATCCAGAACTGACGCGTGCTCGGGCCGCGGACGACCGTGTCGCGTCGGACGATGCCGCGCTCCACGAGCCGGCGGAGGGTCTCATACGAGCACCCGGCCCGCGTGGGCACCATCGGGTCGATGAACGACCACGGGCCCATCGCGTTCTGCGTCGCCTGTCGTGAGAGCGGGTCGAACCGCCCGGAGCACCGGGCGCACCGAGCGGTATCGCCCGAGACGTGCCCGCAGTAGGGGCAGACGACCGCCCGGGGCTGGGGCGTTGGCGGGGGGACCGCCGCGTTCGTTCCGTTGGATGCTGGATTCTGCGTCACCGCCAAGAGCGTACCCCTCCGGAGCCCCGGTACGCAGCGGACGCCACGCGGTTGACCTGAGGGCGCGGGACCGCTCAGATCGTGTGATGCCCAGCCGCCGACTGACGTGGATCCCGATCACCCTCACCGTGTCCGGGCTGGGAGCGTGCGCGACCGAACCCGCGAACGGCCCCACCCGGGCCGCGCCCCCCGCCCCGCCGGTGGTGCTGATGGACGGCGTGCCGCTGGATGCGCGCGAGCTCGCGGTACGCGCCGGAGAGATCGCCGGGGGCGCGGCGATCGAGGAACTCGTCCTCGAGCGTTCGCTCGCACAAGCCTGCCGAGATGCGGGCATCTTGATCACGGACCGAGACGTGGACGCCGAGCGAGGCGCGCTGATCGACTCCGTCGTCGCCGGCGCGGCCGGCTCAGCGGGGACGCTGCTGGACCGTATCCGCACCCAGCGCGGGCTCGGCCCGGTGCGGTTCGAGGCATTGCTGCGTCGCAACGCGATGCTGCGGGCGTTGGTCCGTGCCGCGGTTTCGGTCTCCGACGAGGAGGTCCGGCTCGCGCACGCGATCCGGTCCGGTCGGCGCGTGGAGGCCAGCCTGATCGTCACGCCGACACGAGACCTCGCCTCACTCGCGATGGAACGCGTCCGTGCGAATGCTGAGCGTGATGGGTTGGCATCGGCCTTCGCCGACCAGGCCCGGCGCGTCTCGACGCACGCGAGCGCCTCGAGCGGCGGCGATCTGGGCAGCGTCAGCCTCTCCGACCCTGCGTACCCGTCCGCACTGCGCGAGCAGCTCGCAGAGACGCTGCCCGGAGCGCTGACCGAGCCGTTCGCGGTGGGTGATGCGTTCGGGTTCGCGCTCGTCCGGCGCGTCATCGACACCGAGCCGCCGGGCGATCTCACTGCGGACGAGCGAGCGGCCGTCCGCGACGAAATCCGACGCCGCAAGGAGCGGATCGAGATGGAGCGGCTCGCCGAGCGGCTCGTGCGGACCGCAGACGTGCAGGTGCTCGACCCCTCCCTCGGGTGGTCATTCCGCACACGCACCGGGCGCGGCGGTTGAACCGGGCCGGGCATCACCCCGGCGCCGCGCGCGAACTGGGCGTCTGGTCTGCGTTCTACGTCGCCGGGATCGCGTTCCTCGCAGCACAGTTGCTGCTGGGCGTGCCGCGACCCGAATGGGGCATCGAGGTCTACACCTTTCTGATCGGGCTGGGCGTCTATCTGCTGGACCGGGTCGGCGTCGTGGTCGCGGACCCGGACGGCGGGAACGCATGGCCACGGACCGGACACACGCTCGCCCGGGTCGGTGCGATAGTCGCCCTTGCCGCCGCGAGCGTGGTCGGGTGGACGCTGCGCCCGGGTCTCGCGCTCGGGCCATGGATCGGGCTCGCGATCGTCGCCGCGTACGCCCGCCCTGGAAAATGGCGGCTCCGGAACTTCGTTTGGCTCAAGGGGCCCGTCGTCGCGATCTGCCTGGTCGCACTCGGCGTGCTCGCGGCGGGCGCGGACCGCGCGCTCGCCAACGGTCCCGCCGTATGGATCACCGCGTTCGGGCTTGCACTGCTCGTGCTCGGCGACTGTGTGCTGTCCGATCTCGATGACGTCCGGCTCGATCGCGCGTCAAGCGTGGGGTCCGTCGCGGTATTCGTGGGCGAACGGCACGCGCGCACCGTCGCGCTCGGGCTGCACGTGCTCTCGGGGGCGGCGCTGCTGGCGGGGGCCGCCCCACGGCTCTCCGCGGGCATCACCAGCGGCACCGTCGTGCTCACGACTTGGGCGCTCGTCGTGGCAAAGCCCGCCCGCGTGCGCACGATCGTGGACCTTCGGGTGCCGGCGCTCGCCGTCGCGTTGTGGCTGATCGAATCCCGCGCGGGCTAGCGGGCGATCTCGATCGCCCGTGTCTCACGCAGCACCGTCACGCGGATCTCACCGGGGAAGGTCATCTCGTCAGAAACGCGCTTCGCGATGTTGTGCGCGATCAGGTACGCCTCATCGTCGGACACCCGCTCGGCATCGATCATCACACGCACCTCACGCCCCGCCTGAATCGCGTGCGCCTCGATCACGCCGGGCTGGGAGAGCGCAATGTCCTGGAGCTCGGTCAGCCGCTGGACGTAGCGTTCCATCGACTCGCGGCGGGCACCCGGGCGGGCACTTGAGACGGCGTCCGCCGCCATCACGATCGGGGTGTAGAACGTGGTCGCGGGGATGTCCGCGTGGTGCCCGCCGATCGCGTTGAGGACGGCCTCTTCCTTCTCGCCGTGCTGCTTCGCGAAATCCATCCCGATCTTGGGGTGCCCGCCCTCCATCTCGTGGTCCATCGCCTTGCCGATGTCGTGGAGAAACCCACACCGGCGTGCGAGGCGCCCGTCGAGCCCGAGTTGCTCGGCGATGATCTGGCTCAGGAACGCGACCTCGACCGAGTGCCGCAGCACGTTCTGTCCGTAGCTGGTGCGGTAATGCAGCTTGCCCATCGCCTCGATGATCTTGGGGTTGAACCCGCGGAGGGACGTCTCGACCGCCGCGTCCTTGCCCGCCTTCACGACTTTCTCGCCGATCTCGCTCTGAACCTTCTCAACGACCTCCTCGATCCGCGTCGGGTGCATCCGCCCGTCGGCGACGAGCCGGCTCAACGCCTCGACG
The DNA here is from genome assembly GCA_030426605.1 of Phycisphaerae bacterium. GTDB lineage: Bacteria > Planctomycetota > Phycisphaerae > Phycisphaerales > UBA1924 > BQJQ01. Next base: position 45,136 of record JAUHXM010000003.1, read on the forward strand.
GCGATCGCCTGCCGGACCTTGTCGAAGCAGGAGACCACGATCACGCCGGGCGTGTCGTCCACGATGATGTCCACGCCCGTCGCCTTCTCGATCGCCCGAATGTTGCGTCCCTCACGCCCGATGATCCGCCCCTTCATGTCATCGGACGGGATGGGGACCGACCGGACCGTCGCGTCCGAGGTCGTCTCACTGGCGTACCGCTGGATCGCCTGGAGGAGGATCTCCTGGGTCTTCTCGCGGGCCCCCGCCTCGGCCTCCTCATGGATCTCCCGGACCCGCTTGGCGACCTCCGCCCGGTTCTCGTCCTCGACGCGTGAGAGCAGGATTTCTTTGGCCTGGTCGGCCGAGAGCTGCGTCACCCGATGGAGCTCGGCGGTCTGCTTGCGGACGAGCTCGACCGCCTCGGCCTCACGTTCGGCGATCGTGGCGTCCCGCTGATCGAGGTTCCTGGTCCGGTCCGCGATGGACTGTTCCTTGGACGCCAGCGCGTCCTGGGCTCGCTCAAGCTTGGACTCGCGTTTGGTGAGCGACCGCTCGGTCTCCATCAGTTCGCTTCGGGAGGCCTCGATCTCTTTGTCGGCTTGTCTCTTGCGGTCCAGGGCAGCCTTGTCCGCCTCCACCTCGGCCTTGTTGCGGATCGAGTCCGCCTCGGTCTTTGCCTTCGCGACGATCGACTTGGCGAACAGGAGCACACCCACCACACCCAGAGCAATGCCGAGCACGAGCGCGCCGGCCGCCGGGAGGGCCCAGTGCACGCCTTGCGAGCCGGTGATCGGGGTCGTGGTTGCCAGTGGGAGCAGGGCGTCGATCATGGCGCGTGCCGATCTGAACAAGGGCCCGGAGGTCCGGTGCCGGTGATCGGCGGTGTGCGGGGTCGCGGGCTCGGGCGGGCGCGCGCGAGGTCCGGCGCCGGCACCTGAGACTGAATGGATCGTCCGGGAGGACGGACGCGATCGTGTCAGCGGGCCGGGCGAGCCGGACCGAGGTGGGTCGTGCGACCCCGGCAGCCGCCGGGGGGTTGGTCTGTGCCGGTCGGAGGACCGGTTCCGGGATGGTACCCGATCAGGAGGGCAACGTCACGCGGGGCACGCCCGTTGCTGGGCGTGAGGGCCGAGAACTCCTTCCGCGGCGTGGGTCGGACCGATCGAGTAGAGTTGCGGCCCCGGGCTGCCGAATCCGTCGAACGCCCCCCGCCTGACCCCCGTACGAGACGCGCATGATGCGAACCCGATCTCTGAGTGTCATTCTGACCGGTGTGATGATCGCCACGACGGCGATGACCGCCGGGTGCGGTGCCCCGCCCCCGGGCAAGCGCAAGGGCGGCATCCGCGCCCGCATGGTCCTGTGGGACCGCGAGCGGACCGTCCCGATCGAGAACGGCCCGATCACCCTCGGGCGGTTCCTCGGTGTGGATGCCACCAACAACGCCGGCGGGATCTACGTCGAGGTCCACGAGCGGTACGATGAGGCCAAGGTGCGCTTCCGGGTGCGGCATATGCCGCTGCTGCGCCGGCTTGCCAATGCCGAGGGGTGGGACGAGGACGTCCTTCGCGGGCCTTGGTTCAAAGCCGAGTACGACCACTCGTCGCAGACCGGCGTGCTGACGATCCGCCCAACGGACCGGACGCTACCGGACGGGTCGCGCCCGCTGCTGGACGTCTTCATCTACACGCCCGTGTGCGACGGCGCAACGATCGAGAACACGCACGGCGACGTTGAGCTCGTCGGCGTCCGCGGCGAGCTCGACGTGCTCTCCACGGGGCGCGTCGAGATCCGAACCGACGACCCGCTCGTCGAGAACCTGAACCTCCGCAGCACCGGAGACGGCGTGGTCGTGGTCGCACCGCCCGAGTCCAGCGGCATCATGCTCATCACAGCCCCGCAGGGACGCGCGACGTTCACGTCACGCTACGGCACCGCCCGCAGTGTGACCTCCGAACGATCGCGCTGGAACGGTGTCTGGAACGACGGCCCCAACACCGTGACGATGCAGGCCGACAACGGGCACGCGCGATACATGGTCAAGGAAAACGCCGAGCTCTACACGCCGACGTTCCAGTGATCGCGGTCAGGCCGCCCGCTTCTGCTGGGCGTTGAGGTAGCCCTCGATCTGATCGAGCACGAATCGGCGATGCGTCGGGTTGTGCCCGAATTCGAAGGCCATGCCCGCGTAGGTCCGTTGCTGTGAATCCACGTGCGTGTGGGCGAGTTTCGCGCTCAGCGCGAGCGGCGCTGGCAGCACCGGGCTCAGATCGATGCTCAACCAATACATCGGGCCCGCGTCCAGGGCCCCGGCGTGCTCGGACTCGACGATCAACCCCACGCCGCCGCCGCCCACGTTGGACAGGCGCGCGGGGAAGGTCGTGCCGACGTCCGGCAGCAACGCGTCTCCCGACGGGACGTGCCCGGTGATGTCCGAGTCCTGAGCGTCCTGCATGCGGACGCGCGAGGCGACCTCGGCGGGGATCGCCGAGCGTATGTCCCGCAGTGACCAGCACTCCACCATCGGCAGGTTGAGCTGCGCGGAAGAGATCCGATCGAACGAGCGGCGCTGACAACGCTCGACGCGATCGGGCATCCTGAGACGCAACGCGGTGACCGGTCCCGACCGACCGTTGAGATCGAGCGTGCCGATCACCTCGGTGTGGAACATCCACCGGTTCTGCCCGACGGACATGATGCCGAGCAGCGACGACCCGATCTCGATGTTGAACGCACGCCCCATCGCGCCCGGGATCTCGATGTGGATCTCGTCGTCGGTGAGCCCGAGGATGCGGACGCGCCAGACGAGATCTTTCGCGGGCGATCGAGCGTCGTCGGCGTTGAGGGCGAACTCGAGCCCCCCGCCGCGCTCGTAGATCCTCCACAGCGATTCACGCCACCGTTCGGTCCGGGATCGGCTCGCGGGCATCGGGTTCTCCTCTCTCTCGCTCGCGGGACCCAGTCGGAGCGGGGCCCCCTGCCGAGGGGGTATCGCGGCATGACCGCGCCGGCTTGACGGGCGTGCATGGACACGGCGACACACGCGTCTGGTCGCGCCGCTGAGGACGGATCGGCGGGCGGTTATCGGCGCTTGCGCGACCAGTCGCGGACCGCGCGGGCGTCCGCCGCGAGCGCCTTGCGGGCGGGCCCGTCGGGCGTCTGAGCGCCGTACGCAACGCCGTAGAGCGTCCGCGCGATGCGTCGGGCCTGCGACGCGACGGGCGGCTCGTGCTCGCCCGCGAGCGCGGCCTCCACGCGAACAGCCAGCGGGTCGCTCTCGGGCGCCGCCGGTGCGGCGGCCTTGACGAACTCGAGTGCTGCGTCGTAGGCCTGCTGGAGTTCGGGCGCGCCGAGCAGGGGGCGGAAGCCCCGCCCGCCGCGTCTGCGGAACCGCAGCCACGCGGGAAGCCTCCACCCAAAGAAACCGTGCCGCGCGACGCGCGAGGCCAGCGCGCTTGCCGCCCACCCGAGCCCGAGCGTTGCGCCGAACACGAGCCCGCCGATCGCCGCCGCCCGGATCACGGCCGTGTTGTCTCGGGATGTGAAGCGCGAGCTGACGCGTGCTTCCGCCCGGCGAGCCCACGCCGCGATCGTCGAGACGCCCAGCGCGCGGTCCTGCGAGTTTGAGCTGAACCCGACAACGTTGGAGACCCAGGCGAACTCGATCGCCTCGGCCATGCTCTTGGCTCGGGCCCAGAGCCACGAGGTCGGCTTCTGGTGCAGGTTCTGGAAGTCGTTCCGCGGTGTCGGGTCGTACGTCCGCCACAGCTCAAGGTAACGGTCTACCCCGCCCGGCGCCTGCCGTCTCGCGGTGGTATCCCGCGCCACGAGCACCTCGACCCATGCGTGCGCATTCGACTGGCGAACGACGTACCGCCCCGTGAGATCGTTGTACTCCGTCGCGACATACCCGGTGATGACGCGAGCCGGGATGCCGATGGACCGGCACATCAACGCCATCGCGGAGGCAAAATATTCGCAGTGCCCCGCGCGGGTAATGGTCAGAAAGTCAACCGTCGGGTCGATCCCGGGGCGGACGGGCAGTGGTGAGAGCGTGTACTCGTAGCCGCCCTCTGCCTGAAGAAACGACTCGATCGCGCGGGCCGCCGCGCCGTCACGATCGACCGGGCGCGTCTGCGGGTCGGGATCGATCCCCGCGTCGGTCAGGATCCGACGGGCCAGCTCGAGCGCCTCGGGCGGGACCGTCCCGCCCACGACCGGCACCCGCTCCTGAGACCGCTGGATGCTGTCGATCCCCTGGGCCGCCCGGTCGAGCGAGCGGACCGCGTAGCTGAACTGCGCCCCCGACATGTCCGGCAGCAGCCCGGACGCAAGATTGCGCGTGAACGTGAACGAGATCGAGTTGTGAGACCAGTTCGTCGTTTGATCGAACCATACGAACATCGGCTCGTTCACCGCGAACAGAGACGCCGTGCCCGCCGCGGCTTCGCGGAGCGTGATCCGCTGCTCGATCTGCCACGGGTCGGACTCACGCAAAGCAGCGAGCGTGTCCCAAGATCGGAAGTTGGTGTCGGGCTGGTCGTTGTGCCGCTCGGGCGACCACTTCCATCGTCCATCCCGCGGGTCCTGCTGGTACACAGAAAGCGCGGCACCGCGCAGGTAGAAGACCCGTCCAATCGAGCCGATGGACCGCCCGTCGGGATCGAGCACCTGCAGGTCGAGCACGGGCGTCGCGGATTCGGAGATCCGCCCGATCGAACCGAGCTCGATCTCGTCGTCGAAACCGGTCTGGGCGTTCCCCGCGACTTCGCGCCACGACCCGAACGCCCGCTCGCCCAGCTCACGCGGAAAAAGGAGAAACATCAGCGTGCTGCCCGCGAAGACGGCGATCGTGGTGACGATCACGACGCGCCGCGCGTCCCGCCGGATGGTCGGCCGTATCGGGGGGGCTGTCGAGAGCCCCGCCGCCTCGTGCGCCGCGACGAGCTGATACCCGAGCACCGCCGAGATGAGCAGCGGCGCGATGATCAGGATCGTCAGTCCGACGCCGATATTGTTGCTCGTCAGGATCGCGCCGATGCACAAAAACACCGCCAGCGTGAGCACCTGCGCGTCATCGCGGGCGCGACGACGATCGAGCATCTTCACCGCGAGCAGCATGATGATGAACTCGCAGAAGAGCCCGACGGTGAACCCCGATCCCATCGCCGCGCGGAGCAGCGCCAGGCTCGTGACCGCGACGATCAGCGCGATGACGACCGGCATGGGCAGCGGCGTCCGCGCCCCACGCGATCGCCCAACCACGTACCCGAACACGACCCCCGCGATAGCGAGAACGAACACCGCGATCGACTGCTCCGCCAGCGCGTACATCACGATCGCAAGGACCGACACGGTCAACAACCGGCGTTCGAACGTTCGCGGGGTCACGCCTCAGCCCCCACAGGAAGCATGACATCGGGCAGCCGGGCCCCCGGTGCAAGCCACGAGCGCGTTGACATGCTCGCGCCCGGTCCGCCCGCCGAGCCCGATGGTGAGTGCTTCATCGCCGGCACCGGGCCCTCGGAACCCGCGGGCAAGGGTCTCGGTTGGTTCTACGCTCGCCAGCGCCCTCAGCAGCCGGTAGAGCGATCGCTGCCCGGGCGCGGGCGTCACGGACACGCCACCCCATCCCGCGGAGAGCCCGACCGCCGCCCCGTGCTTGGCGAGGTTCGTCGCGATGCTCGCCGCCGCGGCCAACGCGAGTTCACGCTCCGCCTCGGGCGCGTCGGCGATAGAGTCGTCGAGCACGATCCACGGCCGGGCTGGCAGCGACGACGCGGTCCGTCGGACGACCATTGATCCGAGCGACGCCGAACGCTTCCACGCGATCGAGACGAGCGCGTCGCCCGGTCGGTACTCGGAGATGCTGTAGAACTCGACGCCCTCGGGGTTCATCACACGCGTGCCGGCGCTCGTGCGCGCGGACCGCGTGCGCACGCGCCGGTCAAGCCCGCGCGTGGGCAACACCGCCGGCAGGGTCAGGACGGTCCCGGGCAGCTCGAACACAACCGATTTGCGGACCAGCCCGAACGGGTACGAGGACGACAGCCGCACGTACCGCAGCTCGGTCACGCCCCGTTTCGTTGCGATGACGGACGCCCGCGCCCGCCCCCGCCCGCGTGGCGGGCAGTGCGTCAGCACCGCCGGCTTCGTCTCGAACCGCTCGAGCCGGGACTTCCCGCTCTGGTTGGTCCCGAGTTCCTCGATCAGCACCGCGAACGCCGGCAGCACCCGGTGCCCGTTGAGCACCTGGTACCGCAGCTGAAGCGACTCGCCCACGTGCGGCGTCCCCGTCGGCTCGCGCGTCACGCGCAGCTTGAGCATCGTCCCGCCCGAGATGAGCCCGGAGACGATCACGCCGCACACGGCGGCACCGAACGCCCAGTACAGCAGGTTGTTCTGCGAGTTCACCGCGCCGACGGCCAGGAACAGCGCCGTCGCGATATACACGAAGCTCGGCCACCGGAGCTCGTAGCGTCGGGAGACCGGCGATGCGGAGCGCGCGTCCGAATTCTCGGGCGCGCGCGCAATCACTCGGTGGTCTCGCTGGCCCCCGAAGTCCGGCGCTCACGCACGTTCACGAGCACCGCCTGGCCCTGGCGCGGGGGGTAGATCCGCGTGCTGGTGCGGAGCGTGCCGTCGCCCTCGGTCAGAATCACGACGGGCCCGCGCACCTTGTCCGCGTCCCTGAGGCGCATCGAGAAGTTGCCCGACCCGTCCGAGACGGCGGTTGCGAGCGGGGCGACGCCGCCGGAAGTCTCGCTGCCGACGCGCACGATCTTGAGTTCGACGCCCGGGATGCCCTGCTCGCTCAAACGCTCGTCGCGCTCGTCCACCACGACGGCCCGCCCGATGGGCGACCCCACCACGGTGCCGCGGACCGTGATCCCCCCGCACCCCGCGAGCAGCGAGAGCAGACAACACGCGGTGATGGCTCGGATCCTGCTGAACGTGTGCATGGTCATCCTTCGTCTGCCTCTCCGGTTCGGACAGGCTCGGGTTCGGGTTCCGCGGCGGGCGCCTTCGTCACGATTTCCGCGCCGCCGCCTTTGCCTGGGTCGGCCGACGGCGGCAGGTCCTTCAGCGAGGCCAGCCCGAACTGGTCCAGGAAATGCTTCGTCGTCCCGTACAGCATCGGACGCCCCAGCTCCTCGGCACGCCCCTTGATCATGAGGAACTTCCGGTCCAGCAGCGATCGGAGAACCTCCCCGCACGCCACGCCCCGGATCGCCTCCAGGTCCGCCCGGGTGATGGGCTGGCGATAGGCAACGATCGCGAGGGTCTCGAGCGCCGCCCGTGAGAGCCGCCCGGACTCCCGGCTCTTTCGCACGCAGGCGATCGCGGGCGCGTACGCCGGGAGCGTCATGAGCCTCAGGCCGCCCCCCACGCGTTCGATGCGGAACGACCGCCCCGTCGCGCCGTACTGCTCGTTGAGGCGTTCGACGGCGGCGTCGATGTCCTCCACCGTCACGTCCGCCTGCCCGCCCGAGGTCAGGGCCTCGGCGAGCTTGCTCGCGGGGGTCGGGCGGTCGAGCGTGACGAGCACCGATTCGATGGTCGCGTCGAGCGAGAGCCCGGCGGGGTGGGTGTCGGTCGCCGCGTCCGTGCCGGCGTGCGTGTCGTGATCCGTCATGCCCGGATGGTACTCGCCCGGGGCGGGGGCCGGGCGGATAGGCTCGGGCGATGTCCGCCGAGCCCCTGCCCAGCATCCAGCACACCTACCCGGGGCTGCCCAAGCTCGCCGAGCACGTGGTCCACCGGCGGCGCGAGCGGGTCTTCCTGGTCTTCGCCGGGCTCTTCCTGGGCACGCTGGCGATGCTCAACATCCTGGGCATCACCCGGTTCATCAAGCTCTTCGAGATCGACTTCGACACGAGCACCCCGGAGAAGACCGCCTTCGCGGTCGCCGTGGGCGTCTTGCCCTACCCGATCACGTTCCTGTGCACGGACTTCATCTCCGAGCTCTACGGGCGGACGCGGGCGAACTGGGTGGTCTTCGTCGGTCTCATCCTGAACGTGTGGGTGATGGGCATCCTGTGGCTTGGTGGAACGCTGCCCGGGTTCGAGGGAGTCAACCCAGAAACTCAGCAAGTCATGGATTCATGGTTGGCGACCCTTCCGTCACTCGAGGATGCACCGCATGATGCCGCACGCTCCTCCATCGAGGCAATCGAGCTCATCCACGGGGCCATGGACCGCGAGCCCGTCTTCTTCGAGGTCCGCACGCTCGCGTTCGGCGCCGTGACGGCCTCGATGATCGCCTACCTCGTCGCCCAATTCGTGGACGTCCAAGTCTTCCACTTCTGGAAGTGGCTGACCAAGGGCAAGCACCTGTGGCTGCGCAACAACGGGTCCACGATCATCAGCCAGCTCGTGGACACGACCGCCGTGATCCTCATCACGCACTTCTACGCCAAGGCGCTCCCCATCGACGCCCAGCAGGCGTTGTGGCCGCAGCTCATGGTCTTCATCGCGACGGGGTACGCCTTCAAGCTCGCCGCCGCGTTGCTGGACACGGTCCCGTTCTACCTGGGCACGCCCGCGCTGGCCCGATACCTGCGCCTCCCGCCCGCGACCTACCTGGAGCCCGCGTCGGGCGCGGCGGCGGTCGAAGCGGGCGTGGGCTGAGCCGGCCCGCCCGATAACGCTCGGACCGTCACGAGCGACGGACTCCAACACCGCCGGTTTCAGTTGAAAGCGGTTGCGGTCGTTCATCCCCCCCATCTGGCCGATGACACCCCGTCGCTGCGCGACGAGGAGGAGGCATCATGCCCGGCCAGACCGTCCTGCTCGCCGATGACGAGCCCCACATCACGCACATCGTCTCCCGGAAGCTCGAGGGTGCCGGGTTCACGACGATCACCGCACGCGACGGTGAGGAAGCCCTGCGTGTCGCGCTCGAGGTCCTCCCCGACATCGTCGTGACGGACCTGCAGATGCCGCACATGAACGGGTTCGAATTCGCGACCGAGCTGCGTCGCAACCAATCCACCACCGACATCCCCGTGCTCATGCTCACCGCCCGCGGGTACTTCCTGAGCCAGGAAGAACTCGAGCAGACCAACATCCGCGAGGTGCTGAGCAAGCCGTTCACCGCCCGCGGGTTGCTCGAGAAGGTCATACAGCTCGCCGGGTCGGCGGGCGCAGAAGCCAGGAACGCCGCGTGATTCCCACCCCCAGCGAGAACGTCTCGAGCGAGATCGCCCGCCGGTTCACCGAACGGTGCGGGCAACTCGGGCTCGGCGTCTGGCGCCTCGGCGCGGACGGATCCGTCAGCAGCGCCCCGGAAAATCCGGACGCGGCGCTCGACGCCCACGCGCTGACCGCGCTCGCACACGCGTGGGCCGACGTGCCCGCGCCGGAGCCCGTTCGGCTGGAGAACGGCGGCTGGGTCCTGCCCTTCCCCGTGCTCGAACGCCGCGCCCGTGCCGGGCATTACGCGGCCTTCTTGCCCGCGGAGCCCTCGGGAGCCTCGCCCCCGGCGGGCACGGTCCACCAACTCCACCAAACACTCGCGTGGCTGCTCGATGAGCTGCGCACCGGCTCCACCGCCCGGGCGGACCTCGAGTACGTCACCGACCAGCTCACCGACTCGTACGAGTCCTTCCACTCGCTGTACGAAGTCGGCCGAGCGATGGGTCAGATCGACGAGCCCGACCGGTTCGTCCGCGGGCTCGTCGCCGAGCTGGGCGAGACGCTCCCATTCGCCTGGTTCCGCTGCGTGACAACCGACGGCGCGACGGGCGACGAATCCGTCGATGAACGCCGGTTCGAGCACGGCGATTTCCCGGCCGACGACGCCGACTTCGACCGCGTCATGGACCTCGTCCGCGCCCGCGAGACCGAGACCGGCGGTGACCGCACGATCATCCTCACGACGCCCCACGATCTCGTGGGCGCCCTCGGCCCGCAGGTGATCGCCCAGCCCGTGCGCGCGGGCGGGCGCGGCATCGCGATGCTCGTCGCGGGCTCACGACAGGGCGCCGAGCCCGACGTCACGAGCCACGAGACCAAGCTCATCGAGGCCGCCGGCGGGTTGCTCGGCACCTTCCTCGAGAACGCCGGGCTCTATGTCGAGAAGGAACGCACCTTCATCGGCACCATCCGCTCGATGACTTCCGCGATCGATGCCAAGGACCGCTACACCCGCGGCCACTCGATCCGCGTTGCCAAACTCTCGCGCCGCATCGCCCTCGCCGCGGGTCTCGACGACAAGACCGCCGAGCAGATCTATATCTCAGGGCTCGTGCACGATGTCGGCAAGATCGGCGTCCCCGAGGCCGTCCTCACCAAAGCCGGACGCCTGACCGACGAGGAGTTCGAGCTCATCAAGCGCCACCCAGACATCGGGCACGAGATCCTGAGCGGCATCCCCTCGCTCAAGCCGATCCTCCCGGGCGTGCTCCACCACCACGAACGCTGGGACGGCGCCGGCTACCCCCGCGGGCTCGCCGGGGCGGACATCCCCCTCATGGCGCGCGTCATCGGGCTCGCCGACACCTTCGACGCCATGAGCTCAACACGCTCCTACCGCTCGGCCATGCCGCGCGACAAGGTCCTCGCCGAGATCGAACGCTGCGCGGGCACCCAGTTCGACCCCGTCCTCGCGGCCCTCATGCCCACGATCGACCTCAGCGAGTACGACGCCCTCGTCGAAGAGCACCGCGCGACGGACCCGACCCACACGCTCACCGCCGCCTGAACCCATCAATCCAGATCTCGCCGCCACGGCTGCATCGTGAGAGTTGTCCCCGAGTCGCCGTCGGCGTACCCGGGCGGCGGCACGTTCCGCGCTTCGCTCCAGGTGTCGAGTCGCAGGATCGCACCTACGTCCATCGTGATCTCGTTATCCGCGAACAAGTGCCCCTCGATCACAAGGTTCGCGCCGGTCGCGATCACGGCGTCACCCTCGATGTGGACAATGCCCTCGATCGAGCTCGGGTAGGTGTCGGCGGTGTCCGAGTCCTCCACGCCGCGCGCGTCGGGCACGCCCGCGGGGTTGAAGTTCACGCCCACGGACGATTCGGACAGATCGTCCGCGGTCATCTGGAACGTCATATCGCCCTCGCTCACGATCAACGCGGGGTACCCCTCCACGACCGGCGTGAACGAGTTCGACCCACGGATCACCGAGCCCGATCCGGGGTTGTACAGCACCAGAGTGCCGTGCATGCGGAAGTTCTCGATTACCACATCCCGCCCGTTGAGCATGATCGAGTAGATGCCATCATCGTTGAGCGTGTTCGACTTGTACGGGTTGTGCCCAGGCCCGAGCGCCGCGTTCGTGAGCAGATGCACGTTGCTCACCCGTGGGATCTGCGATCTCGGGATCAGGACCCCCATCATGTCGTACGTGCGGGCGATATCAGCGCACGCGGGCAGCGTGCGCGCGCTCACGCTGCTCGCCGTGGTCGAGGTGTACACCGCGCCTTCGACCTTGTTCTCCGCTTCCACGGGCACGTGCACGAACGCGGTGTTGGCCTTCACGTCGATCTTGGACGCGAGAGTCTCATCGCCCAGCACGGCGGCGTTGAACTCAAGCGTGACCGTATTCCCCCCAAGAGCGCCGACTTCCAGACAGTCGAGCGCTTTCGCCGACGAGACGGCCTCGAACGGGACGATGATCTGGCGGCGGGCGTCGCCGTACGTGCCGATACCGATCATCTCAAAGGGGTCGTCCGGGTCGGCACCCAGCGTCGCACCGCTGGGGCCGCAAACGGTGAGGGTGAACGTCCCGTCGCGCTCGTCGCCGGTCGGGGCGGCGTCAGCGAACCATTCCCCTTTCCCGCGGTCGGTCCGCCATCGATCGTCTTCCGAGATGTGCTGCATCCCCAGCTCGACCGCCGCCCGCGCGAGCGCCGCGGCCCGCGCGGTGTCGTGCGCCGTCTCCGCCCGCGCCCGCTGGCGCGTCTGCGCGAGCACGCCCGCGGTGCCGAGCAACGCGACGACGGTGACCGTCGAGAGCACGACCAGGTAGATGGATCCACGCCGATGCATCGTCACCTCCTCAGCGCCCCAGCAGCCCGCCGATGCCCAGCACGTCCAGCAGCCCGCCGCCGTCGTCGGAAGCGTCGGCGGGCGGCATGCCCGAGCGGATCGCGTCCGCGCCGAGCGTGCGCAGGCCGACCGCGCGACCGACGACCTTGCGGTCGTGGGTGACCGTGACCGTGATCCGCTTGACCCCCTGCCCGCCCGAGAGCACGCCCAGGTCGGCCAGGGTGTCCGCGTTCACGAGCTTGACCTCGACGGACCGAGTCCAGGACTTGGAGTACCCAGCCAGCGCGGTGCCGTCCCCATCCGTCGGCGGGGAGGCCGACCACCCGTCGAAGTCGTCCACGTCGTCGAACGACCCCCACTGTGTCGGCGAGCCTTCATCGGACTCAATTTTGATGATGCCCAGATCGATCGCGAGGTCCGGGTCCGAGTAGGGCAACGCCGAGATCGCGTCGAGCAGGTCCTCGGCGAGCAGCTGCCCGCGGGCCTGGTCCACGGTGCGCTCACGCTCGAGCACCGAGGCCCCCACCGCGTTCATCGCCGCGAGCATGAGCCCCGCGATCAGCATCGTCGAGATGACGACCTCGATGAGGGTGAGCGCACGCCGGGTTGTCCGCATGGATCGCATCACTCGGGCCCGTTCACGAGCTGGACGCGCCGGCGGAACGGCTCGCCCGGCATGTCCATGAGGGTGATCTCGATGGTGACGGCGACCGTCGCCGCCCCGTCCCGTTCTGCCTGCGCCGAGAAGGTCGCAACGCCGTCCAGCAGAACGAGCGTCCGCTGGTCCGGATCGCTCCAGACGGCGACGAGCTCGTCGGTGTCCACGTCCACGCCGTACTTGACCCGCTCGTCCGCCTTGTCGCCGTTTCGGTCGGCGACCGTCGCGTTGATGCGCGATGCCACAGCGATGGTCTGCGCGTACGCGAGGTCGTCGGCGATGATCTCCAACGCCCGGGCCGCCTCGATGGCCCGCGCCGCCCGGCTGTCCGGGTCCGGGATCGCCCGCGACGCGAGCACCATGACGGACCCCATCGAGACGAGCAGCACCGTCGCGATCGACAGGCTGACCGCCATCTCCGCGAGCGTGAACGCGCGGGCGCGATGTCCTGGCCGCCGGGCCATCAAGGCGTCAGTTCCTTCAATTCGATCGCTTCTGCCTTCGCCTCGGTCGCAACCAGCACCGTGTCCGGCGCGAGCGAGCCGACGCTGAGGTCCACCGACCCGCCGCCCCAGAGGCGCAGCTCGGAGATCTCCACGGTGCTCTGCCCCGCCTGGACGGCGACGACGGCGTAGTACCGCCCCGCCATCACCGCGATGTATGCGTCCTCCGTCGCGAGCCCCTGCGCGTCAAACACGGGCGACCCGAGCGCCGCCGCACGCTGGGCGAGGTACAGGTCGCTGTCGTACGGCGATGAATCCAACGCAAACTTCGAGCGCACCTCACCCGCGAGCGGTCCGGACACGAACGTCACATTCAACGACTCAGCCACCATGTCCGCGTTCGCGGTCACCTCACATTCCTGGGCCCGCGCGAGCTCGGACGCGAACCGAAGTTCCTCGGCGATGCGCCGCGCCGCCAGGTCCGCCCGGTAGCGTGTCGCCGCCATGCCGTACCGCGGCGCCGCGACCGCCGCGATCACCGCGATGATCGCGACGACGATCACGAGCTCGATCAGGCTGAACGCGCGGGGGTGCATGCGGGCTCCTCAACGAGAAAGCCGCCGACACTCACACCCGCAGCGAATGCTGCACGGCGTGGGCGGCGGCGACCCCATTGGTTCGTCCAGCGGGTGAGCGAGACTTAGTACGACGAGTACGCCACGCCGCGGTCGTCGGTCTCGGTGCCCGGCAGGTTCGCCGAGATGGTGCCGGTGTCCTCGTCGTACACCCACCCGGCGGTCGTGCCGCCCTGCGTCGCGACGATGCCGTTCTGACCGCGGTTGGTCCCAACCTTGAGGGCCGGGATCGAGCGGAGGTAGGGCCCATAGATATGGGTCGAGTCCTTGGTCGCGCTCGTCGCACCGGCGGCGCTCGTGAACTGGGTCAGCTCATCCTCGAACGCCGCGAACGAGGGGTAGTCGCCGCCGTGCTCGGCCTCGTAGAGGTCGATCGCGTTGCGGAGCACCGCGAGGTCCGCGACAAGGGCCGAATCGGCGGCGCCCGCGGCACCGCGGCTCATCCGCGGGATCGCGATGGCACCGATGATGCCGATGATGACCACGACGATCACGAGCTCGATCATGCTGAACGCACGCGCTCGGCTCGCTCCCTGAATACGACTCTGAAGTGCTGCCAGCATGGCTCATGTCTCCAAACGGGGTTTCCCTGACGGGTTCGCGATTCACAGATCGGTGCGATGACACCCCGGCTTAAGTGTCCGGGCCCGATCCAGAATCTCCCGCCGGCGCAACCCCACCCCGGGGTGTTATCGGCTTCATATACGGCGCCTCTCTCATCTTCAGCGTGTGCTCTCGGGCGCCGTCGCGGAGGACGGCAGACCCCGTCCGCACGCTGATGAGCCGATAACCGGTCCCGGGGACCACCTCGCCGACGCGCACCGAGTGCCCGTTGATGATCGCCAACCCCGACGCGCCCGGCAGCACCGCGCTGAGCGACAGCGCACGCGCGGGATCGATGCCCGGCTCTTCAACCCCATCCGTGCCCGCGGACGCGGCGATCCCACCCCACGACTCCGGGATGCTGAACGCATCGCTGAGCGTGTGCCCCTCGACCCCGGTCTCGCGCACACGACGCGCGATCGGCGCGAGCGAACCGGTCTTGGGCGCCGCCCCCGCGTCCTCGGCCAGAACCGTCGGGGCCGCGCCCGCGGACGCGTCCGCCGGCGGCACCGTCCCCGCAGAGACCGAAGCCGGCGCAAAGAACACCTGATCCATGAGCAGCGCCGCGACCGCGACGACGAGCACGCCCACAAACACCTTGCGTTCCTTCGTCAGCTTCATCAGTCCGCTCCCTCGGCCGAGTCCGAGAACCACGCGAGCCGCATCGAGAAGCCGCCGTCGCCTGTCCGGGCGTCGCCGCGCAGCTCGAACGAGTCGATGGTGACGTTGGGCATCCGCTCGATGACATCGGACATGAACAAGGCACAGGCCTCGAACGCACCAACGCCGTCCGCCTCGATGGGGGTCACATCGAACAGCTGCGTCCGGCTTGCATCGCCCGCGCTGAGGGAATCCAGCCGGACGCCGCGCTCCGTCGCGATCGAGGCGAGCCGGGCCATGCCCGCGTTGAGCGTCCCCCGTTGGTCCCGCTGCGCGGCCCAACCGGCACCCAGATCCTGCACCGCGACGAGCTCCTCACGCATCGCCCGCTGCTCCTGTAGCGCCACGTCGCGATCCGCGAGCAGACGCGCACGCTCTTCGTTGAGCTCGCGCTGGACCTCGTTCCGGTCGAGCTCGGGCAGCACACCAACGACGACCCCACCCGCGATCACGCCCACCAGGGCGACGCCCCCGATGGCGTGTGTTCTCCAGCCCGCCGCGTTCATGGCGTCACCTCCGCGACCCGCGCCTCGCCCCAGAGGTCGGCATCCAACTCGAACGACACGCACGCGCGAGACCCGATCGTCACGGGCCCCGTCCGCATGGGCGACACCCGGTCGAACAGCCCGGACTCCTCCAACGCCAACGCGTACGCCTGAGCGCTCGCCAGGTCACGCCCCACGCCCTCGAGCGTGATCGACACCCGCGACCCACCCCCCGGTTCCGCGGGCGTCCCGTCCGCCGCCAGCGTGCCGAGATCCACACGCACGATCGTGACCCGCTCGGCGCGGTGCGCGTCGAGCGTCGCCAGCAGCCGGCCCCAGTCCGGGCGGTCCGACAACCGCGTCGCGGCCCCCGCTTCGGCTCGGGCACGCGCCATCAGCCCGCGCATCCGCTCGAGGTCCGACCCGATGTCGGTCAGCTGTGCCTTCAGACGTGCGACGTCTCCCCGCGCCGACCGAACCCCCGCGTCGGAGCCGACCCGCAACCCGGCCGTCCCCAGCGCCACCAGCGCGGCAGCGGAGACGACCGCGATGCCCCAGCGCAGCCGCCACCGACGCTCGGCGCGGTGCTCGAGAATCACACCGGGGATCAGGTTGACACGAACGTGCGTCATCCAGCCCCCCCGCCATCGAGACCGGCCAGGGCGCACGCCGCCGCGAGCGTCGGCCCCGGTGCCGTCGAGACCGCGTCGGAGGCGTTCGTCACCAGACGATCGGCCACCAACGGCGTTGTCTCGATCCCACCGATCGTGTTGACCCGATCCACAACGACGCTCAGCGACGCCCCGCCACCGCACAGCAGGACCGCTCCCGCCGCGTCCTTGCGGTACCGGTGCGAGGCGTACCCGAGCGACGCCTGGATCTCGGTGACCAGCGTCCCCGCGAGTTCGTCGATCGCACGGCGCACCGACGCATGGCCCGAAACCCCACGCAACGTCGCGTCCCGCACGAGCATCTCAGCCGACCCCGGATCCATCCGCCCCGTCGTGCTCGCCCGCGCCACGACGCCACTCAAACCGCACGACTCGCATTCACGCTGATACACAAGCACGCCCTGGTACATCACACCCAGCGTGGTGCTCGCCCACCCAACGTCCGCGATCACCGTGAACGGCTCCGCGCCCAAACCGCGCGCGGCGACCGCCGTGCACAGCGCCGTGAGCACCGGCTCGGCGCCGACCACCTCGATCCCGACCTCCTCGAACCGCTCCACGACCTCGACCAGCGGGGACCGCTCGGTCGCGAGGGCCATGGCCGTCCCGCCCGATGAACGCCGACCACTCGATGGCATCTCCCACCACGCCTGCTCGATCGAGGACGGGTCGAGCTTGCGGACACGTGCGATCTCCGCGGCCACGATCTGATCGACCGGAACGCCGTCCGCCTTGGGGGGGCGCTCGATCTCCTCGAACATCGCCGCCGAACGCGGCACGCCGAGCACCACCGCGTGACCGGTGAACCCCTGCCGGAACAAAACGCGCTCGATCCGTGCGATCTCTTCCGCGTCCGGGTAGACCCCGGTGCCCGTGCGGGCGAACTCGGTCGCCGCCGCAAGCTGCACCGCCACCCCCGGCGCACGCACCTGCGCGGCCTTGATCGTCTTCGACCCCACGTCGAGCCCGATCGGAGATCGCGTCGTGTTGTTCGCCAGCGGGTTTCTCACACCGGCGGCCCTCCCCCGCCCGCCGTCGCGGTCAGGTCAAACAACGGCAGGAACATGCTCACAGCCACGAACCCCACGATCAGACCCAGCACGATCATGATCACCGGCTCGATCAGCGACGACAGCGACTTGATCACCGTCTCGTTCTCTTCATCCAGGTAATCCGCGACGTTGAGCAGCACCGCGCCGAGCTTGCCGCTCTGCTCGCCGTTGCGGATCGCCTCACACACCGACGGCGCAATCAGATCGGACCCACCAAGCGCACTGCTGACCGACTCGCCCTTGGTGACCAGCTCCTCGGCACGCTCGATCAACGCGGTGTAGTTGCGGTTGCTCATCGCCGCGCGCGTCAGTGGCAGCGCCTCCATCAGCGGAACCCGGCTCTCGAGCAGCACGCCCAGCAGACGCGCGATCCGCGCCGTCGCGAACGAACGCACCAGCACGCCGATCTTGGGCAGCTTGAGCACCATGCCGTCGCGGAACGCCGCCCCGCCCTCGCTGCGCAGCCACCAGACGAATCCGACCACCGATGCAACCGCGGCGGGCACGATCCCCCACCAGTACGACCGAAGGATGTCCGAGAGCGTCATCAGGATGTCCGTCGTCGGCGGAAGCGGCGTGTCCAGCGTCTCGAACAGCCCGCCGAACCGCGGCAGGACGAACGCCACCATGAGCCCGAGCACGATCGCCGCGATGCAGATCAAAAGTGCCGGGTAGACCATCGCGCCCGCGATGGCGCTCTGCGCCGCCGCCTGCCGGCGCGCGAGCGACGCGAGCCGCTCGAGCATCTTGTCGAGCTGGCCCGACGACTCACCCGCCGCGACAAGACTCCGAGAGACAGCGTCGAACATCTGCGGCTGCTCACCCATCGCCTCGGAGAGCGGCATGCCTTCTTCGACCTTCGCGCTCACCGCGCCGATCGCGGCCTTCACGCCCTCGTTCGTGCTCTGCCGCTCGATCGCGTGCAACGCCTCGACCACCGGCGTGCCCGTCGAGACGAGCACCGACATCTCGCGCGCAAAGACCGCGACCTGCTTCGGGCTCGACCGCCGCTTCTTCCCCGGCTTCGCGCCAGACGCACGCTCGGCGTCCCCTGAGGCTTCCTCGGTGGAGACCACGAACAGGCCGCGTTTGCGCAGCCGTTCCGCCGCGTCATCCGCGGATGCCGCCTCGATGATCTCCACGACCGACTCGCCCGACTTGCTGTACGCCGTGCAACGAATCCTCATGCCGCGGCCTCCCGTGGAGACGTGATCTCCTCCTCATTGCCGTCATCGGAGTGCGTCACGCGCAGCACCTCTTCCAGACTCGTCTTGCCCGCGATCGCGAGCAGGACGCCCTCCTCGCGAAGCGACAACCGCCCGAGATCGCGCAGCCGCGCCCGGATCTCGTGCGTCGGCGCGTTCCGATAGATCATCCGACGGATGTCGGGGGTGACCTCCATGAACTCGTAGACGCCCAGACGCCCTCGGAACCCCGAGTCATGACAGCTCTGGCACCCGGCGCCCTTGCGGAACGACCGCCCGACCATGTCGCCCAGCCCGGCGTCGGCGAGCACCAGCTCGCTCGGGTAGTACTTCGTCGCGCATTCCTGGCAGATCGTCCGGGCCAGCCGCTGAGCGACCACGCCGTTGATCGCCGAGCTCAGCAGGTAGCTCTCCACGTTCATGTCGAGCAGCCGCGCGACCGCGCCGGGCGCGTCGTTCGTGTGCAGCGTTGCGAGCACGCCGTGCCCCGTCAGCGCCGCCTGCACCGCGACCCGGGCCGTCTCTTCGTCGCGGATCTCGCCGACCATGATCACGTCCGGGTCCTGACGCAGCACGCTTCGCAGCACCCGCGCAAAGCTCAGCCCGATGCCCTCGTTCACCTGGATCTGGTTCACCAGGTCGAGCTGGTATTCCACCGGGTCCTCGACCGTGATGATGTTCCGCTCCGGGCTGCGCAACAGATCGAGCGCCGAGTACAGCGTCGTCGTCTTGCCCGACCCCGTCGGCCCGGTCACCAGCACCAGGCCGTGCGGCTGATTCAGCACGCGCTTGAACGACCCGAGCTCCTCCGTCCGGAACCCAAGATCCTCGAGCTTCACCTTCAGGTTCTGCTTGTCGAGCACGCGGATCACGAGCTTCTCGCCCAGCAGCGTCGGGATGCTCGACACGCGTAAATCGACCTCGCGCCCCTCCGCCACGATCCGCACCCGCCCCTCCTGGGGCAGCCGCTTCTCGGCGATATCCATCTTCCCGATGATCTTGATGCGGCTCACGATGGCCGCGTGCATGTTCTGCGGCGGGTTCATCAGGTCACGCAGCGCGCCGTCCATCCGGTACCGGATCCGCGTGCCGCGCTTGTCGGGCTCGACGTGGATATCGCTCGCCCCGTCCTTCACAGCGCGAAGCAACGCCACGTTCACGAGGTTCACGATCGGCGACCCATCGACCATCTGGTCCAGGTCCGTCGAGGGCCCCTCGTCCACGCTCTCACGCTCGACGACCTCAACGTCCGACTCCGCGAGGCTCGTCAGGAACGCGTCCACGTCCACGTTGCCGCCGGCGCACTTCTTCACAAACTCGCGGATGTTCGCTTCCATCGCGAGCACCGGACGCACGGTGCACCCCGTGAGCTGCACGATCCGGTCGATCGTCGGCAGGCTCTGCGGCTCGGCCATCGCGACCGTCAGCTCGTTGCGCACCTTAAACAGCGGGATCGCCCGCAGGCGCTCCGCCTCGTCGTCGCCGAGCAGGCTCAGCAGCGACGGGTCGATCAAACCGTGCCGCAGCACCACGCCGGGCATCCCGATCGCCCGCGCCAGCGCCTGCACGAGCACCTGCGGCGTCAGCAGGCCCTGCTCGATGAGCACCTCGCCGAGCATCGTGCCCGAAGTCTTCTGCTGCCGAAGCGCGCGCGACACCTGCTCGTCGGAGACAAGCCCCTGCGCAACGAGCACCTCGCCCACGCGCATCTTCGCGCCCGGCGTGGGCGTGGGCGGGCTCGTCTCGCCCGCCCGCTCCTCGATGGGGCGTTCCGCCTCGCTCACAGGAAACTCCGCGCCGCGTGGTGCGCATCCTCGTAGTGCTCGAACTCGTCAGACAAACCCGTCAGGTTCAACGCCTCACGCAGCGTCTCGCCCGCCTGGCACAGCTTGAGCGTCTGCCCGCTCGGCGCGAGCAGCTCGGTGATCTCGAGCAACGCCTCGAGCCCCTGCGAATCGACGAACGGGATCTCCGCCGCGTCGAGCACGAACCGCCCGCGCGTCTGCGTGAACACCTCGTGCGCCCGGCGCGCAAGGCCCTTCGCGTCGTCCCCGATCACCGGCCCGCGCGGACGCAGCACCGTGACGGCCCCTTGCTTGTGCTCTTCGATCTCCATGGGCGCCCCCTCCTCACGCCGCCCGCGCCGGACGCTCGCGCGCCGGCACCGTCAGCGTGAACGTGCTCCCCTCGTTCAGGACCGACTCGACCGTGATGTCTCCGCCATGCAGACGAGCGACCTCGCGTGCCAGCGACAGCCCGATCCCCGAGCCCGTGATATCCCGCACACGCTCGTCGTCGGCCCGCCCGAACCGCTCGAACACCTTGTCGATCTGCTCCGGCGCGATGCCGATGCCCGAATCCACGACCTCGATGGCAACCGAGTCGTCGGTCCCCACGCTCACACGCACCGTCACCGTGCCCCCCGAGGGCGTGTACTTCAGCGCGTTGCTGATCAGGTTGTGGATCGCCAGGCACAGCTTGTCCCGGTCCGCGTGGATCACCGGCAGTTTGGGCGGCATCTCAAACCGCAGCGTGATGTTCCGGTCATTCGCCTGCGCGACATAATCCAACTGCAACGAGTCGAACATCTGATCCAGCCGCACGTCGTCCTCGCGAAGCGCGATCGAGCCCGCCTCCAGCTCGGACACACTGAGCATGTCCGCGACAATCCGGTCCAGGCGAGCCGTCTCCTGGCTAATCACGTTGATCGCCCGGGCCCGAAGGGCCGCGTCCTCCTCGCCCTCATCGATGAGCTGCTCGATGTAGAGCCGGATGTTTGTGAGCGGCGCCCGCAGCTCATGCGTCGCCTGCGCCACGAACGCGTTGCGCGAGTCTTCCGCGAGCTTCAGCTGCGTGACATCCTCGATCGAAACGAGCACCGCCGCGTCAGGCACGCCCCGCGCCGCCCGCACCCCCAGGCGGAGCACGGTCCCGCCCTCGTCGTCCATCGCGACGTCCACGACGTCACGCCGGCGTGAGCCAGATTTTGTCGCCTCCCCGATGGCCTCCGCGACATCGCCCGCGTCCAACGGTGCGGGCGCGGGCGCGCCGATCAGGTCATCGCGGGCCACCCCGAGCAGCACCGCCGCGGCACCGTTCGCGTACGTCACGACCCCCGACGTGTCCAGCAGCACGACGCCGTCCGTAAGAAGGTCGCACACCGCCGAGCCCTCGCCGCCGACCATCGCCCCGCCGCTGGCCTGCTCGACGCGGGCGTCGGTGTCGCGCCGACGCCCCTCGTCCCGCTCGGCCAGCAGCGTGTTCCACGCCACAGCCTCCGGGCCGAACGACTCGTGCACGGCGAGCACCGCCGTCTCGTCCTCGCCGCCAGCGAGTTCGAGCAGCGCCTCACGCACCGCCCCGATCGCGCCCAGACGCGACCGGAACCGCCGATAGACCAGCAGCATCATCGCCAGGCCCACCACGCCGCTCACAAGCGAACCGAGCAGGACCGCGCTCCGCGCCCGATGCACGCCGGGCGGCTCGATTTCCAACTCGCACATCGCCGCACCACGGCCCGGCACCGAGATCCCGCGCCGCACGAGCAACCCGACCGACTCCGCGTCACCGCTCGCGTTCCCGGACCAGGTCTCGGGCACTTCCCCGGTGTCGATCCGCGCGGGCTCCGAATCCGCAACCACACGCCCATCAGGCAGCAACACCCGGCACGCACGCACGCCCCGGGTCTGCGCCGTCTCCATCACGATGCGCCGCAATGCGCTCGTCTCACCCGCCGCGAGCAGCAGCTCGGACGTGCTCGCCACCACTCCCGCGATCTCGCTGACTTCTGCCCGGCGCGTCGCCTCGGCGTCCCGCTCGAGCGTGTCGGTCATCCACCACGCCGACGCCCCGGTCACGCACAGCAGCACCGCCGCGCACGCGAACGCCGTCGATGCGATCAGGGATTCCCCGCGCACCAGCCACCGCCGTGCCCAAGCCGATCTGGTCAGGTCGATGCCACCCATGGCCCGATCGCCACCTCCCCGCGGCCTGAAAACGGCCGCTCGGCGTGCTATCGGTCACAAGTCACGACACTTCAGGTCCCAGGCGCGATGAGCCCGGATCGCCCACTCGGGCACCCCCCACCGGCCGCACAGACATCACGCCGCGCGTCCGGAAACGCGCGCGCCGCGGATATGCGGTTGCACGGGAAATGGGCGAGGAGGGATTCGAACCCCCGAAGGCGATGCCAGCAGATTTACAGTCTGCCCCCGTTGGCCACTTGGGTACTCGCCCGTGATCGATCATCAAATTGTCGCGGGGTCATCGGCCGACCCCGCCCCCAACTCATCCGGAAGAGCCGCCTGCCGGACTCGAACCGGCGACCGTCGGTTTACAAAACCGATGCTCTACCAACTGAGCTAAAGCGGCGGGTGCGGACACTCCCGCGTCTCGACCCCCCCCGACGGAGAGAGCCGAATGGGCGATACAGGACTCGAACCTGTGACCCCCAGTGTGTCATACTGGTGCGCTAGCCAACTGCGCCAATCGCCCGGATGTGAGGCCGAGAGTATACCCCCGCCGCCCGCGACGACCAGCGTCCGGACGATCCGGGCAGCACCCAACGACCGAGAACCACCCCCGCCCGAGCGGGGGGCCTCAATTCGCCCCGAGGACCACGATCTCCACCCGCCGGCTGTCCTGCTTGGTCGCCCGCTGGTTCGCGGGCCCGAACGCCGCTGAATAGATCCGATCCGGGTCCACGCCCTTGCTCACCAGGTACGCCTCGACCGCCAGCGCCCGCTCCGAACTCAGCCGCTCGTTCGTCTTCCACGAGCTCTTGCGGATCGGGTCCGTGTCCGTGTACCCCTCGACGCGGATCATCTGAGACCCGTACCGAGACTGGAGCACCCGAGCCACGCTGTCGAGCGACGACTTCGCCGAGTTCTTCAGCGTCACCGAGCCCGACGCGAACAGCACGTCGCCCGCGACCTCAACCGCGATCGCGTCCGTCCGCCCGCTCACGTTCACGCCCGGGATGTTCTCGAAGCCCGAGCTCGTCGCCGCAGGCTGGGTCGTCTGCGACGCCAGCTGGGTGCGGAGCATCTGCGACTCGGTCGCCAGCGCCGTCTTCTCGTTCTCGCACGCCGCGATGGACTCGTTCGCCTGCCGGACAACGTCCTGCAGCCCGGCGATCCGCTCGCGCAGCTCCGTGTTCTCCTGAATCGCCGCGTCGTAGTCGGCCTTGTTGACCGTCTTGCACCCGCCGACCAACGCCGCCGTGAGGGCCAGCCCGGCCGCGCACCGAATCATCTTCGTCCTGTCCATCCGTGAGTCTCCGTGTTGTCGTGATGCAGCGTCCTCCGGACGCGCCATCGTCCGGCATCAATGTATCCGCGATCCGCGCCGTCTGCCTGCACCCGAGAACAATCCGGACGTTCCACCCGCCCACCTCAGGCCGGGAACCCCGCTGGCATCACCGAGTTAGGGCAGGTCGATCGAGTACCCGAACACCCGGACCAGCCCCGCCTCGATCGCCGGCTTGCCCAGCAGGACCAGCAGCGTCGCGACCGCCAGGAAGGGCCCGTACGGCATCGCCCGGGGCATCCGACGCAGCACCACCCCGCCCGCAAGGACGTACGCCAGCCCCACGAACGCCGCCCCGAAGAACGCGATCACCGAGTCGATCCACCCGCAGCACGCCCCGACCGCCGCCATCAGGTGCACGTCCCCCAGCCCCATCGCTTCCTTCCCGAACGCCAGCGACCCCCCAATCCGGACCGCCCAGACGACCGCCCCACCGATCAGATACCCCAGCAGCACCCCCGCCAGAACAACCAGCCACAGCGGTGCCGCCACGAACGCGCCCCCCTCGCCCGCGGCGAGCTTCGGGCCCAGGATCGCGCCGAGGTACCCGAGCCCCGCCGGTGCCGCCAGGAACGCGAGTTCCTTCACCATCTCCCGCCGAGCGTGCGGGTACCGGATCCACATCGCCGGGTCGTCGATCGCCGCACCCGCGGCGTCGTCCGGCATCGGCGGCGGCTCGCTCGCGTCCGGCGCCGCCTTCGGCCTCGCCTCCTCGATCCGATCGAGTTCCGCGCGTTCCCACGCCTCGTAGTCGCCAAAGCTCCGCGTGATCAGGCCGAACCGCATCATCAGCAGCGACACGCCCAGCCCGAGCGTCCCGCCCAGCGCGACCCCGATCGCGCGCCAATCCGTGAGCGCCGGCGTCGCGAGCGTCCAAACGCACCCCTCCGCCGATACCCACCGCTCGCCGTCGTCGAACCGCCAGCGCCCCGGGTCGATCTCTGAGATGACACCGTGCGCGATCTCGCTGTACGCCGCGTGCCCGACGTGGAACACGAGCGCCACCACCACCGGCACCCACGTGAGGACCAGCGGGATCGTAAACGTCCGCGCGTCGATGATCGTCATCGCGACCAGACACCCCAGCAGGACCACCAACACCACGAACGCGGGCCAGGTCTCCATCGCGCCGTTGAGCGCCCACTCCGGCTTGATCGCGCCCAGCCCCATCGCCGCATCCGCGGGGATGACATACCACAGCGCGAAGACCGCGCCGAACAGCACCGCGACGATCGTCTCGACGATCGGGTACTCGGGCGAGATCGGCGCCGTGCAGAACCGACACCGCCCGCGCAGGAACAGCCACCCGAAGATCGGGATGTTCTCTTTCCACGTCAGCACCCTGCCGCACCACGGGCACCGCGACGACGGGATCACGACCCCCTCGCCCCGCGGCAGCCGATAGACGAGCACATTGATCAGCGACCCCACGCACGCACCGACCGCGATCACGAAGATCAGCGTCGTCAGCAGCGGCATCATGGTCAGCAACCAGTTCGGCACAGGGCGTCAATCGGTCCGATCGGGTGCGGCGCTCGACCCGCCCGCGCTCATTCCCAGATCCAGCTCGCTGATCTTCTGCTCCGCCTCGCTCAGCACCGACCGGCACCGCGCGATGAGCTTGACCCCCCGCTCGTACGCCTCCATCGACTCGGCGAGCCCGATCTCCCCCCCCTCGATCCGCTCGACGATCTCCTCGAGCGCGCCGATCGCCTCCTCGTAGTTCAGCGTCGCGGCATCCGGGTCGGGTTTGGGTTTCTTCGCCACGCGGGCAGACTAGCCGCCGGCGTCGAAGAGGTCCATCTGCCCCCGCCCCCCGCGCCGACGCCGCGGGCCCCGGCTCGCCCGCGGCTGCTCGCGCGGTGGCTCCGCGACCGACCCGCCCCCCACGACCTCCGACTCGAACGACCCGTCCGCGACGCGCGTCGTCACCCGCGCCCCGGGCGCGACGTCCCCCATCACACGCACGGGCCGCCCGGACGCGTCGAGTGTCACCGAATACCCCCGTGCCAGCACCTGCCCGGGCCCCACGGCGTCCAGCTCGCGCGAGAGCGATTCGATGTCAGACGCCGAACGCTCCAGCACCAGCTTGCCCGCCCGTCGGAGCCGGTCCGCCAGGGCCTCAACGCGCGCAGAACGGCGCTCATGCGCCACCGCGGGACGGTGGCGCTCCAGACGCACCGTCGCCCGGTCCACGCGCCGCCCCGCCCGAGCGAGGGCCCCTTCCGCCGCCTGCCCCAGACGGCGCGCGAGCGTCGCAACCCGCTCGCGATGCACAACGATCGGACCGCGCGGGTCCGCCAGTGTCGGCGTGCGGCTCAGCGACTCGAGCCGCTGGGCCTCGTACCGGAGACGTGACCGCAGCGACTCGCGCGCCCGCCGGGCGTGGGTGTCCAACTCCCGCGCCAGCGCTTCGCGGTCCGGGACGAGCCGCACCGCCGCCTGCGTGGGCGTCGAACAGCGCACGTCCGCGACGAGTTCCGCGATGGTCGTGTCCGACTCGTGCCCGATCGCCGCGACGACCGGCAGCTCGCACGCCACAATCGCCTCGGCGACCGCCCGCTCGTTGAACGCCCACAGGTCCTCGATCGAGCCCCCGCCGCGCGTGATGAGCAGGGCGTCGATGCCGAGATCGTTGCGCCGGTCCGAGACCGCCCGGATCGCGCGCGCGACCTCGGGGGCCGCGGATTCACCCTGCACGCGCGCATCGACGATGACGATCTCGACGGCCGGGCAACGCGAGCGCGCCGTCGCGATGACGTCCTGCAACGCCGCGCCCGTCCGGCTCGTGATCACCGCGATCCGGCGCGGAAAGACGGGCACCGGGCGTTTGCGTGCCTCATCGAACCAGCCCAACCCGCGGAGCTCAGCACACAACGCCCTGAACCGCTCCTCGAGCACCCCGACGCCGACCGCCCGGATCGAGTCCACGATCAGGCTCACCCGCCCGGACTTCGCGTAGAAATCGACACGCCCGGAGACGACGACCTCCGCCCCGTCCGATGGCGTGAACCCCGCCTTCCGCGCGGCGGACGCGAACATCACGCACCCCACCACCGCGTCCTCGTCCTTCAGCTGGAAGTACCAGTGCGTCCGCTCGGTGAACCCCGAGATCTGCCCGATCACCCGGACGCGAGCCGGGAGCCCGTCCTTGAGCGCCCGGTCGATCTTCGCACAAAGCACGCTCACGCCGATGGGCTCGTCCGGCGCGCGAGACCGCGGGGCGGAGGGATCAGGCGTTCCCTCCGCCCCGCGGGTTGTGGACTTCATCTTCTTCGGATCGAAGGGCAGCCGGCCGGTCATGCCGGCAGCGTACCCGTCACTCGTTGATCGCGACCTCGTCGGACGACTCGGCCTCGACGTTCTCCGCGAGCCGCGCCGCCTCGTCGGCCGCCATGGTCGGCGGCGTGGAGACGCGCGTCGCGCCTTCGAGGATGTTGCTCGCGACCGACGCCGCCTCGACGTCGCTCATGGGCTCGCCCTGGACCGCCTCACGCGACTTGCCCCGCGGCAGCTCCGCGGGCTTGCGGAACCAGCCCGCCGGCTCGGGCGTGCCCCGGACCTCGGTCGCCTCGGCGTCCGCGTTCGGGTTCGTGAACGTGCGGACACCGAGGTACCCGTTCGCCTTCAGCCATCCCCGGCGCGCCCGCTCGAGCGCCCGGAAGAGCTCCTCGGTGCGCTCGATGCGCCGACGGTCAAACAGCGCCCGGTCCGTCTGCAGGCTCGAGCCGTTGAACAGTTGGCGGGCCGTGGTGATGTTCACCGGGGCGTACAGCTCGTT
Source organism: Phycisphaerae bacterium (assembly GCA_030426605.1). GTDB lineage: Bacteria > Planctomycetota > Phycisphaerae > Phycisphaerales > UBA1924 > BQJQ01. The sequence goes on from JAUHXM010000003.1 coordinate 72,618, forward strand.
GTACTCGTCCGTCTGCGGCAGCGGCTCGAACGGATCGATCGCGAAGACGCCGTCGAAGACCTGGACGTAGATCAGGCTTGGCGCGTCCTCGGCGCCGCTCGCGGCGCGGTGGTTGTTCCGCGTGGGGACCCACGCGATCTCGCCGTTCTCACCGGTCTGACCGACGACGCGGGCGTCGGCCTGAACGTCGCGGACCTGGTCGGCGCGCTGGCCGGAGAGGTCCATCATCTGCGGGCGGATCTCCACGACGTCCGCGAGGGGGCGCACGATCGTGGTGGTTCCGGGCGCCATGCCGAACGTCGCGGCAAGCATCAGGGCGGTGGTGGTCAACATCTCAAGCTCCTTCGTTCGCACATGGGCGGGTCGTGCCGAGGCCGCCATGAGGCGGCCACCCTGCACTGCGATTCCGGTTCGGCCCGCGCCGTCGGCGGGACCGATGCGTCCCGCTCAACCCGAGCATGCCGCGCGATCCGCACGACCGCCACACGGGGCGGGAGAATTCACGCAAATCTTGCCTATTTCTACGTTTACCGGACGACCCACGGCGTTCTCGGCGCTTACGCGGACCGACCGGCGAACGGGACCGCGTCCGCCGAGGTGAGCCACTCGTACGCGTCGTGCACCGCCGCGGCGTAGCCGGAGAAGCGGCGCCCGTCGCGGATGAACTCACGGGCCGACTCGCCCAGCGCCCGGGCGCCCTCGGGGTCGTTCACGATCATCTCGAACGCGCTCGCCCACGAGTCGGCGTCGGGCTTGGAAACGACCACACACGTGCGCGCGTCGATGAGCGCCTCGACCTCTTCGTCCGCCCCGGCGATGACGGGCACGCCGGCGCCCATGGCGTCGAGGACCAGCGTTCGGTGCTCGTGGAGGCGTTCGGGGTGGGCGATGATGTCGCCGCGCAGGACCAGGTCGCGCCGGTCCTCCATCCGATCGACGAGCGTGACGCGGTCGAGCATGCCCAGCTCGCGCGCCCGGGCCCAGGCGCCCGCTTTGCGCGCGCCCTCGGAGTCCAGGAAGATCAGCGGGCGGCGCTCGTCGGTGGCGGTGCGCGCGGCCCCCTCGAACGCCGCGAGGAACGAGCGGGCGTCGTTGCCGTTGCCCAGGATCATGACGCTGGGCTCGGCTGGGTTCCGCAACGCCCGCACCGGCGCGCCGGGCACATACCCGCCCCACCGCGCCAGGCGGACGCCCGCCGTCGCCCCGTCCGCCAAAATCTTGCGCTCGATCGTGCGGTCCGGCGCGAGGAACAGGATCGGCGTGCCGTCCGACCCTCGGAACGAGCGGGCCCGGTCGCAAAGCCCCGAGCGCCAGACCTCGAGCACCGCGGGGGCGCCGAGCTGGCTCGCGACCTCGACGGCGTAGTTCCACAGCGCCCCGCCGAACGCGTGCACGACCCACGGTGAATCACCCGGTGCCCGCTCGTGCGCCTGCTCGACGAGTCGGCGGGCTCGGGCCGCGCGGGTCAGCGCGAGCCCCTGCGCGCGGAACTGCAGCGGCTCGCCCAGCAGTTCGATCCCGGACAACGCCGAGGACCCCGCGGGCAGCCCGATGATGACGCGCACGCCCTCGTCGGCGAGCGCGACGCCCAGCCGCGCGATCAGCGTGCGCTCGCGGGCGGCGAACGCGGCATCGACCAGGATCAACGCTCGCATGGGTCCTCCATCAGACGCTCGTGGGAGACCGACGGTACGGCAGCGACGGCACGGTCTTGAGCTCAGCGGTCTCCGGCGTCTCCCACACGCCGACCCAGTGCCCGGGCTCGGTCTCGATCAGGCACGATGCCCCGCCCGCGCGGCTGGAGTCGAGCACGCCCTTGGGTGGCTCATGCCACGGCCACCACGCGACGGCGTCCTTGCCGACGCCGGGCAGGCGCTCGAACGCGGCGGTGTCCTTCGTGACCTCATCGACCGTCACCAAGCGGTCGAGCCGGGCACCAATCTTGGGGATGCTCGCGAGCAAGCCACGGGTGTAGGGGTGCAGCGGGTTGTCGAACAAATCCTCGACCGTCGCGTACTCGACCACCCGACCGGCATAGAGAACGACAACCTCATCGGCGAAGGAGGCCACGGTGGAAAGATCGTGGCTGATGAACATATAGGCGATGCCCAGCTTGTCCTTGAGCGATTTCAAAAGATCGATCACCC
>JAUHXM010000159.1 GCA_030426605.1 Phycisphaerae bacterium
CGCGACGGGCGGCATCCAGGACAAGAAGCCGCCGTTCGAGGCCGGCGCGAGCATGAACGCGACCGACTTCCTGCACATCATCGACTGGAAGAAGGCCGAGCGGGTCTTCAAGGCGGGCAAGGTCGAGCAGATCGAGGGTTTCCCTGTCATCACGCTAGAGACGGCGCTCGAGGAGGGCCTGCTGCACGTGACGCCCGAACCTCGCAGCCCGCACGGCGTGGATGTCGCACCCAAGGGTGACTTCATCGTCGTCTCGGGCAAGCTCGACCCGCACGTCACCATCTACTCCATGGACAAGATCAAGAAGGCGATCGCCAGCAAGACTTTCACCGGCACCGACGAGTATGGGGTGCCGATCCTCGATTTCGACAGCGTGGTCGAGTCGCGGATCGAAGTCGGGCTCGGGCCCCTGCACACGCAGTTTGGTCCGGACGGGTACGCCTACACCTCGCTCTACCTGGACTCCGCCGTCGCGCGGTGGACGCTCGGTGGGTCGTACGGGAAGCTAACCCCGGAGCCCGACTGGACGCTCGTCCACAAGACGCCGGTGCACTACAACGTGGGGCACATCGCGACGGCGGAGGGTGACACGGTTAGCCCGGACGGCAAGTACCTCGTTTCGCTGAACAAGTGGTCGGTCGATCGGTTCGTGCAGACCGGCCCGCTGATGCCGCAGAACCTTCAGCTTCTCGATATCAGCGATGACGGCACAACGATGCCCGTGCTGTACGACATGGCAATGGGCGTCGGGGAGCCCCACTACGCGCAGATCATCAAGGCCGACAAGATCGACGCGTGGGCGACCTACCCCGAGATCGGCTGGGACCCGCACGTCCAGAACATCAACCCGATGGCGCCCAAGCCGAAGATGGAGCGCGTGCAGCGCAACGATGACGGCTCGGTCGACATCTTCATGACGGCGATCCGCAGCCACTTCAACCCCGAGCACATCTATCTGAAGCAGGGGGATGTGGTCAGGTGGCACATCACCAACGTCGAGCGCGCCGTGGACGCCACGCACGGGTTCGCCGTGCCCGTGTACAACATCACCGCGTCGCTGGAACCGGGCGAGAGCGTGACGATCGAGTTCGTCGCGGACACCGCGGGAACGTTCCCCTTCTACTGCTCCGAGTTCTGCTCGGCGCTGCACCTGGAGATGATGGGCTACCTCATGGTTGAGCCTGAATGACCCCCCCTCGCGGGGCGCGGAAGCGCCCCGCGTGGCTTGAGTCGCGCGGTCGCAGATTGCCCGAATCCAGCGGAGGAACCAGCCAATGAGCCCGCTCATCGATCGGATCCTGGGCCCAAGGATCAGCCCTAAAGAGGCGTCGAAGCACTCGCTGAGGTACGGCGCCCCCGGGTTTCTGCTGCTCGCGGCGCGGGTGTTGTTGCTTGTCTCGCTCTTCTTGCCGTACTGGCACATGGAGCTCCAGGCGCCGCAGTACCCCGACGGGCTGCACATGACAGCCTTCCTGAATGCCTTGACGGGGGACGTCGCCGAGATCGACGGGCTCAACCACTACATCGGGATGCGGTCGCTGTTCGAGGCCGCCGCCATCGAACGCACGATCGGCGTGTTCATCATGATCGCGTTCGTCGTGATGCTGGAACTGGCGGCGTACATCCACACGCGGTGGGCGGTCCTGCTCGTTGCGCCGGTCGTCTTCTTCCCCGCGGTCTTCCTCATCGACCTGCACCTGTGGATGCGTCACTTCGGCCTGAATCTTGACCCGAACGCGCCGCTCTCGAACGCCGTCAAGCCTTTCGTCCCGACCGCGATCGGCAAAGGCGGCATCGGACAGTTCGTGACCATTGCGACTCCGGGTACGGGCCTGATCCTCGCAACAATCGCGTCGGTCGTGCTGATCGTGGCGTTGTACTTCCACCGGCGCGCGTACCTCCCACTTGTCAAGCGGCGGCGCGCCGCCTTCTGACCGAGGCACCGTCATGAGACTCGCAGACCTTGGCATCCTGGCCCTGCTCTTCGCGACGACGCCCTCCACGGCGGGTGAGCGTGCGGGTGACGCTGCCGAGCCGGTTACGGTCGTGGCGGAGATGATCGAGCGGGCCGATCCGGGAGACGTGATCCGTGTTCCCGCGGGGGTCTACGAAGGCAACCTGATCATCCTCAAGCCGATCGAGCTCGATGGCAGCGCCGGGGCCGTCTTCGACGGGCTTGGAACGGGTACGGTCATCGAGGTCACGGTCCGGGGGTGCACCGTCCGGGCCTCTGGTCAGGACGTCACCCGCGAACCTGCGGGCATCCGCGTGCTCGCGGCGGACGCGACGATCGAGTCCAACACCATCGAGGACACGCTCTTCGGGATCGACCTCAAGCAGGCGCCCGACGCCGTGATCCGCGACAACTCCGTCGCCGGCAAGAATCTCGAGCCAGGACGCCGCGGCGACGGCATCCGCCTGTGGTGGAGCCACGGGTGCACCGTCGAGGGTAACACCGTCCGCTCCGCCCGGGACATGGTCTTCTGGTACTCCGAGAACCTCCGCATCGTGAGGAACACCGTCTCCGACAGCCGGTACGGGCTC
>JAUHXM010000091.1 GCA_030426605.1 Phycisphaerae bacterium
GCGAACGGCTTTCCAAGCGCGGCGCGACGACCGAGATCATCGAGCCCGATGACAAGCCCGAGTGGCTCGCGGGGTCCAAGCCCGGGGGGCACAAGCCGCCGACGGCGGTCTGCCGGCGCACGGGCGACGCGACCTCCGGGCGCGTCCTCATCGCGGGGCACCTGGACACGGTGCACGACCCTGAGGGTGACTTCCGCGAGCTCTCGATCGCCCCGGGCGGCAAGACCGCGAACGGGCCGGGGTGCGTGGACATGAAGGGCGGGCTCGTCATCGCGATGGCCGCCCTCGAAGCCCTCGACGAGTGCGGCGTGCCCGCGGCGTGGACGTTTCTGATGAACTCCGACGAGGAGACCGGGACGTACCACTCCGAGCGCGCGATCCGGGCGGAAGCCGCCAGGCACGATTTCGGGCTCGCGCTCGAGCCGGCGCTGCCCGGCGGCGAACTCGCCGTGGATCGCATGGGCTCGGGGCAGTTCATGATCGAGACTCGGGGTAAGGCGGCGCACGTCGGGCGGGCGTTCGCCGAAGGCGTGAGCGCCGTGACCAAGCTCGCCGAGGTGCTCGTCGAGGTCGCGAAGCTGCCCGACCCGGACAGCGGGCGGATCGTCTCGGTCGGGCCCCTGGAGGGCGGGGCGGCGACGAACGCCGTCCCGGACCGGGCGGCGGCGTGGGGCAACGTGCGGTTTCCGACGCCGGGCGTTGGGGACGAGATCGGGCGCGAGCTCGACGCGATGGCGACCCCGGATGACGCGATGCCGCGGGTGATCGTCCGGCGGAGCTTCAACCGCCCAGCCAAGCCGCTGATCCCGGCGACCGAGGCCCTGGCGTTGAAGGCCCGAGAAGTCGCGGAAAGCCTCGGGCAACGGCTGCCGTTCGCCAAAACGGGCGGCGTCTGCGACGGGAACATCATGCAGGACGCCGGGTTGCCGACCATCGATACACTTGGCGTCCGCGGTGGGGGCCTCCACACCCCGGACGAGTGGATTGACTTGACCAGCCTCGTCGAACGCTGCCAGCTGCTGGCGATTCTCATCGCCCGGCTGCGTGCAGGCGGTTCCGGGGACCAACCCGTGTGACCGACTGACGGAGCAAGAGACATGACCGAAGCAACGGCTGTTCAGACGACGGTGGGCGAGCAGATCAAGCAGAGCCCGGCGGTGGCCGCGGCGATCGACACGATCGTCCACGAGACGACCACGAAGTGCGCGCAGATCACCGACATCCGCGAAGCGAACCCCGAGCTCAAGTCGTCGTACGACGAGCTGCTCGCGCGGTGCGCCGCGGTGAAGGGGCGCGGGCTGCTCTATCCGTATCTCGCATCGGGCGCGGGCAACGGGGCGCTGGTCGAGCTTGCCGATGGGTCGGTGAAGTGGGACATGATCACGGGCATCGGCGTCCACTTCCTCGGGCACTCGAACCCGGGCGTGATCCGTGCCCAGGCCGTGGCCGCGTTGGATGACACGACCAAGCACGGCAACCTGCTGAGCAACTTCGACGCGTACGGGTTCGGCGAGAAGCTGCTCGAGCACGCCGCGAAAGGTTCGAAGCTCAAGAGCGCGTTCATCACGACCTCGGGCGCGATGGCGAACGAGAGCGCGATCAAGGTGTGCTATCAGAAACGCAACGGCGCGCCGCGCGTGATCGCGTTCAAGGACTGCTTCATGGGGCGGTCGGTCACGATGTGCCAGCTGGGCGACTCGGCCGGGGGGCGTCAGGGCGTGCCGCTGAGCACGCAGGTGGACTACATGCCGTTCTGGACCGAGGCGGGCGTCGCCGCCGCGGGGGGCGAGGAGAAGTTCATCGCCCAGTGCGTCGCGCAGCTGGACGAGTTCGTCGCCCGCTACCCCGACCAGCACGCGTGCTTCATCTTTGAGCTGGTCCAGGGCGAGGGCGGGTTCCGCACGGCGCCGCGTGAATTCTTCGTCGCCCTCATGGAGCGGTGCAAGAAGCACGGCATCCCGGTGTGGGACGACGAGATCCAGTCGTTCGGGCGCACCACCGAGATGTTCGCCTACGACATGCTCAACCTGGGTGAATACGTGGACGTCTTCTGCGTGGGCAAGATGACCCAGGCGTGCGCGACGCTGTGGACAGAGGAGATGAACCCCAAGGCCGGGCTTCTCAGCGGCACGTTCACGGGCAACAGCTCGGACTTCACGGTCGGCAATCTACTCATCGACACGCTCGCGTCGGGCGGTTTCTACGGGGCGGATGGCAAGTTCGCCAAGCACTTCGAGCTCTTCTCGCAGCAGGTGCAGGCGCTGGCGTCCAGGCACCCCGAGTGGTTCCCTGGCGTGGAGGGCCAGTCGGGCGTCGTCGGCGGCGTGGGCGGGATGATGCGGTTCACGCCCTTCGGTGGCGACAAGGACAAGATCATCAAGGCCTGCAAGGCGATGTACGACGAGGGGCTCATCTGCTTCTGGTGCGGGCACGGGCCGTTCCACGTGCGGTTCCTGCCGCCGCTGCCGGTGTTCGATGAGGCGGACTGGCCGCGGGTGTTCGAGGTGGTGGAGAAGGCGCTGGCGAAGGTGGGCTAACGCATGTTCGTCATCCGACGCGCCAAAATCGACGACCAGGGGACGCTTCTCAAGCTGGCGAAGATGGTCCACTTCATCAATCTGCCGGCTGACACGGACATCATCGCGCAGAAAATCCAGGCGAGCCGCAAGAGCTTTGCTCGTGCCGGTCGGGGCGAGCCGCCGCAGATCGGGGACCACTTCGAGGACCAGGGCTCGGGCCTGTCCGAGTCGATCCTGCACACCGACCTGTACATGTTTGTGCTCGACGACGAGTCGAACCCCGGGTGCCTGGGCACAAGCCAGCTGGTCGCGCAGATGGGCGGGCCGCACGACCCGAACCTCTGCTTCAAGCTTGAGCGCCGCGAGAAGTACTCCGAGTCGCTCAAGGTTGGCACGAGCAACATGGTCGCGGTGATGCACGAGGACGGGTCGGGCCCGACGGAGATCGGCGGGCTGATCATCCAGCCATCGCTGCGCGGGCACCCGGCGAAGCTCGGGCGGCTGCTGAGTTTGGTGCGGTTCCACTTCCTCGGGCGGTTCCGAAACCGATTCCGCGATTCGGTGCTCGCGGAGATGATGGCGCCGATCACAGCGGACGGCGAGAACACGCTGTGGGACTACCTCGGGCGCCGGTTCATCCCGCTGAGCTACACCGAGGCGGACCGGTTCTGCCAGTACTCGCGTGAGTTCATCCGGGCGTTGATGCCCTCGGGCGACATTCACTTGAGTCTGCTGCCGCCGGAGGCACGCGAGGTGATCGGGCGCGTGGGCGCCGAGACGGTGCCGGCGCGCATGATGCTCGAGAAGCTTGGGTTCAAGTACGAGAATCTCGTCGATCCGTTCGACGGTGGGCCATACCTGAAGGCGGTGACCGACAACATCTCGGTCGTGCGGGATACGAGGAACACGGTCGTCGCCGACCCGGAGTCGCCTGCGGAGCGGGCCGAGCGGTGCATCGTGTCGGTGCTTCGTCCGGACGGCGAGTTCCTGGCGGTCGAGGAGCAGGCCGCGATCACCGCGGCTGGGGAGTTGGTTCTGTCCCGCGGCGCCATGGACGCGCTGCGCGTGCGCCCGGGCGACGCGATCGGGTACACGCCGCTGCCCGTATCAGCGTCCAAATCGAAAAAAGCATCAGCGAGCACGGGAGCGACGTCGTGACGCACGCAAGCCTGAGGCACTCCCCGTCGGACCTGATCGCGAACGAGTGGGTGCCGCTCACTCCGGGTGGCATCGAATCGACCAACCCCGCGCGCCCGGGCGAGGTCGTCTGGACGGGCACGCCCGTCGTCGGGCACGTGGACCGCGCGGTCGGCGCGGCTCGGAAGGCGCTGCCCGAGTGGTCGTCGTGGTTGCTCGACCGGCGCGTTGGCGTGCTCCGGCGATATCAGGAACTCGCGAAGGAACGTGCGGGTGAGATCGCCGAGCTCATCTGCGACGAGACGGGCAAGGCCCTCTGGGACTGCAAAGCCGAGGCGGGCCTGCTCGCCGGCAAGGTGGACATCACGCTCGCGACCGGGTCTGACACGGGCATGAGCCGTGTGAGCGGGTACGGGTTCGGGATGACCGACACAAAGGACGCGTCGTGTTGGTTCCGCCCGCACGGCGTGATGACGGTCGTTGGCCCGTTCAATTTCCCCGCCCACCTGCCCAACGGGCACATCGTGCCGGCGCTCGCGATGGGCAACACGGTCGTCTTCAAGCCGAGCGACAAGACGCCGGCGACGGGGCAGGCGCTGGCCGAACTGTTCCAGGAGGCACTCGAAGTCGAGGGCGCGCCCGCGGGCACGTTCAACCTCGTGCAGGGTGCCGTCGAGACCTCGAAGGCTCTCGTCGCCCATCCGGACGCGGACGGCGTCCTTTTCACGGGCTCATGGCCCGTCGGGCGCGCGATCCTCGAGGCGAACCTCGACCACCCAGGCAAGATGGTGGCGCTCGAGATGGGCGGCAACAACGCCGCGATCGTGATGGACGATGCGGACCTGCACCAGGCGGTCGCCGAGTGCGTGCGGTGCGCGTTCATCACGACCGGGCAGCGATGCACGTGCACCCGCCGCCTGATCGTGCACGAGAAGGTCGCGGACAAGGTGATCGCGGCGGTGTGCAAGGCGGCGAGCCTGCTCGTCGTCGATGACCCACGTGCGGAGACGGTCTTCATGGGTCCGATCGTCGCGAAGGAATCCCGCGACGCGGTCTTCGCGTTCCAGGAGCGGCTCGCCATGTCCGGCGGCGAGGTGCTCGTCGAGTCGTCGGGCGTGCCCGGGCGCGAGGGGTGGTACCTCACGCCCTCGGTCGTCAAGGTCGGTGGGTTCTCGATCGACGCTGACGACTGCGGGTGCGACGAGGAGGTTTTCGGGCCCCTGCTGCGCATCAGCGTGGTGTCGTCGCTCGACGAGGCGATCGAGCAGGCGAACGCGACCAAGTACGGGCTCGCGGCGTCGATTTTCACGAAGGACGCCGCGTCGATCGAGCGTTTCAAACGTGAGGCGCGGGCCGGGTGCGTGAACGTCAACTGCGGCACCGCCGGCGCGTCGAGCAAGCTGCCGTTCGGTGGGCTCGGGTGGTCGGGCAACCACCGCCCGGCGGGCTCGTTCAGCCTGGACTACTGCGCGTACCCGGTCGCGGGGATGAGCGAATCGGGCGACGCCGCGACGATCGCGCCGGGGATGACGATCGATTCCGACTGGCTCACATGAGACCCGGGCGGGCGTAGGCCTCGCGATGATCGGACCGCGGTGCTGGGACATTCCCGCACTCGGGGCAGGCGCCGGTGCTTGCGCTGAGATCGTACCCACACATCGGGCAGAGTGTGTACTCGCCAACGGGGGCGATCCCGCGTTCGTGGGCGAGCATCGAGTATGCCGCGGCGATGACCGGCACCGTGAGCGGGGCACCGAGGAAGAACATCGGGAGGCAGAACAGCATCATCGTGATCGCGATGAGGAGATAGAGCGTCACCGCGAGCCCGATCAACGAGAGGACACGGCCCTCGGTGAGGCGCCACGACGCGCGGAGCGCGTCCGTTCCTGTGAACTCGGGGGCCCGGTCGTCGAGCACGAGCACTGGGGCGGCGAGCAGTCGGACATTGAAATACACCGACACGATCATGCCCACGATCAGAGCGATTGAAGCTGCGATCGCGGTCGGCCCGTTGAATGCACCGGTGGGCCCGACCGAGAGCCCGAAGGCGATGGTCGCCGGCAGCATGACCGCGATGTTGATGACCATGGGGATGCCGCTCGCGATTAGCACGGGCTTGTAGTTACGGAATCCTCCGAAGAGTTCATCGAAACTGGCGGCCTCGTCGCGCACGGCGTGGACGCCCAGCCATAGCAGGCCCGCGGCCAGAGGGCCGAAAATGAAGACGTTCGCGACCCACTGGGCGGGGCTGAGTTGGAGCCCGACGCCGAGCGCGGAGACGATGCCCCACTGAATGAACATGTCCACAAACCCGACGACGAACCCGATGGCGAAGAGGATCGCCGCGTACGTGCATATCGCGCCAAGCATGAGACCGTACCGGCGCTTGAACGCTGCCCAGCCCGCGCTGAACGCTCCGGAGTAGGTGTAGTGATCGTGGTGCAGCGGGGTGGGCTCGATCACCCCGGCGCGCGGTGGCTCGGTCGGCGGGGGTGCGGGTGGATCGATCGGGATGGTGCCGTCCGGTTCCATGGTTACGCTCGGAGGTTCAAGATCAACTCGACCTGCCCGATCGGGCGATCGAGCTCGAGCGCGATCTGGGTCGGCGTGCGGCCCTGATCTGCGAGCCGGAAGATCGTGTCGTGATCGCTCGGCAGCCCGTTGGGGCGTGCGGGGCGGTCTGCGATCGGAGTGCCGCCGAGTTGGGCGATCGCACGCTCGGCCTGTTCGAGCAGGATCTCCAGTCGGGCGGCTTTGTTGTCGAGCGTGGCGCTGAGTCGGCGGGCGAGTTCCTCCGCTTCGGCCATCTGGGTCTCGATGCGGTCGCGTGACATCGACCGGTCGTTGATCTCATCGATGCGTTCACGCGGGTCGCGGTCGAGTTCGGTGCGGGTGCGTGACGACCGCCGCCAGTGGCGGAGCATGATGATCACGGCGAGCAGCACCCCGCCCGCCATCAGCAGGCCCGGGAGCATGCCTGGCTTGGGTGTGGTGCCGGCCGGGGTAGCGAGGGTGAGGCATTGCACGGGCATCACCGTATCATCGTTCGATGACGCCCGCCGTGTCGATCAAATCTGAGTCAGCCCGGGTGCATGCGCTGGGGGCGTCGGACCCGTTCGTGCGCCGGATCCGGGCGTCGTGGCGGAAGCTGACGGGCGGGCGGCGCGTGCGGGACGCGGACCGGCGGACGCTCGTCGCCTGCTCGGGGGGGGCGGACTCTGCCGCGCTCGCGCTCGCGCTGGCCGGAGTCGGGCACGGGGCGGTGGTCGTCGGTCATGTCGTGCACGACATGCGCTGCGGGGATGGGCCCGGTGAGGACCGGGATGCGGTGGCGCGACTGGCCGAGTCGCTCGGGCTCGCGTTCGTTGAGGCTCGGGTTGACATCTCGGCTCTTCCGGGGAACGCGGAGGAGAACGCCCGGCGGGCGCGGTACGACGCGCTCGTCGTGATGGCACGCAACGCGGGGGCGGCGTTCGTCGCGACGGGGCACCACGCGGACGATCAGCTCGAGACCCTATTGATGCGGTTGGCGCGCGGCACGGGTGTTGACGGTCTGGCGGGGATCCACGAGAAGCGATCGCTCGGCAGCGTCACGGTTGTTCGCCCGGCACTCGCGATGACGCGAGATGCGTGCGAGGACGCGTGCGGGCGTGCGGGGTGGGCGTGGTGCAAGGATGAGACGAACACGGACGAATCACGGTTCCGCGCGGCGGTCCGGGCGCGCATCACGCCCGAGCTGCGCGCGATGGCGCCGGGGATGCCCGAACGTATTGCGCGGACGTGCCGGCAGATGCGTGAGGCGTCGGAGTTGCTGGACTCGCTCGCGGCGCGATTGATCGTGTCCGCGTCGGACACGAGCGATGGATTGTCATGGCGGCGCGAGCGTCTCCGTGCGGAGCCGTCCGTCGTCGTCGGGCGTGCGTTGCGACGGGCGTTGACGGAGCGCGGCGTCGGGGCGGATACCGTCCCGGGATCACGGATCGATGCGATTCTCTCGGCGATCTCGGAAGACCCGAGCGGTGAGCGGGTGTTTCGGTTCAAGGGTGCGGTCGTCACCGTCAGCGGTGCGTCGGTGAGCGTGCGGGATTGGCAAGTGGAGGATCGGTTGGATGACTGAGTCGAACGACGTGCGGGTAATCCTCGTCGGCCATTGCCGGCCGGATCAGTTCATGCTCAAGTCCGCGATTGAGAGTCTCGTCACGGGCGCGGCTGTCGTATCGGTGAATGACGCGGCGTCGGTCGATGCCCAAGGCACCGGCGGGCTGTTTCTCGTGAACCGGGTGCTCGACGGCGACTTTGCGAGCACGGACGGCATCGCGTTGGTCGAGCGGCTCGCCGCGGGTGGCGGGCGGGCGATGCTGATCTCGAACCTGTCCGAGGCGCTCGCGGAAAGCGAATCACGCGGCGGGCTGCCGGGCTTCGGCAAGAGCGAGCTGCGGTCCGAACGGATGCAGCGGGCGCTCGAGAACGCGCTCAGCGCGACCTGATCAAGGGGCCAGTTCCGAGGCGGTCTCGATGAGCGATTCCAGTTCCTCGGCGTGCTGGTACGAGTACATGCCAATGACGGTCCGGTCGGGCCCGATGAGCAGCAGTCGGGTGGGGTGGTTGATGTTCGCCATCGTGGTGCCGTCGGGGCGATTGAGCGTCATCTGCTCGTCGAAGGAGACGTCGAACCCGAGCGCGCCGACGATGGGCCAGACGTTGCTGGGCGGGGCGGTGAGGAACGACCAGCGGTTTTGGTCAGCGCCGTAGTCGGCGGCCCACTGGGCGAGGCGTTCGGGCGTGTCGTGGTCGCCGTCGATGGAGATGCTCATGAACCGGAGGGACGAACCGGCCGAGGCGTTCTGGACCTCTGCCATCGCGCGCGTCATTCCCGGGCACCAGAGTGGGCAATTGGTGAACATGAAGTCGAGCACGGTGTAGTGCCCGTCGAGCTGCGACGCGGTGATGGTGCTGCCGTGCTGATCGGTGAACGAGAAGTCAGGGACGCGCGGGCCGTCGGCGAGCGCGGGCGTGAGCTGCGCGGGCGCGGAACGGGTCTGGTAGGCCCGGACGAGCATCCAGGTCGAGCCGAGGGCAAGCAGCGTGACGATGCCCAGCACGAGGCCGGGGAATGCCTTGGAGTTCATGCTGCAGGGTAGGGATCAGACCAGCGATCGGACACAGGCCTCGGCGACCATCGCGAGCATCAGCAGCGGCAGGTGCGCGATCGACCCTAGGAACACCGCCTTGGCGCGCGGGCGGGTGCGGTCTGCGAAGAAGCGGACGCAGATCACAAGGAAGCCGATCCCGGAGAGTGCTGCGATCACGATGTAGGGCAGCTTGAGCAGGTGCGGCGCGGCGGCGGCGGGGGCGAGGGTCGCGGGGATCAGCAGCACCGCGAACGCGGTGACGGCGAGCGAAGTGCGGGAGCCGCCGGCATCACCCGAAGAGAGCATGCGGAACCCGCCGCGGTCGTAGTCGTCGCGGTACATCCATGCGATGGCGTAGAAGTGGGGCAACTGCCAGACGGTCATCAGCGCGAAGAGGGCCCACCCCATCGGGCCCGCGAGGGCGTCGGTGCCGGAGCTGAGCGCGACGGCGCTCGTGCCGATGAGCGGGGGGAGCGCCCCCGGGATGGTGCCGACGAGGGTGTTCCAGGCGGAGCGTGTCTTGAGGGGCGTGTAGACGAAGACGTACACGATCGCGCACGCGAGGGCGACTAGGGCGGGGGCTGGTCCCGCGCCGAGCGCGAGGACCAGGACACCGGCGAGGATCGCCGCGACGCCGAACCGGGCGACGGTGCCCGGCGCGAGGCGGCCTCCCGGGAGTGGGCGGTTGGCGGTGCGGTTCATGCGGGCGTCGCGGGTTGCTTCGAGCCACATGTTCAGCGCGTTCGCGCCGCCCGAGGCGAGCGCGGTGCCGATGGCGACGATGGCGGTCAGGAACGCGAGCCGGGTGGTCGTGACCGAGCCGATCGACAGAGCGCCCATGATGAGCCCGACGCACGCGGTGATGGTCACGAGGCGGGTGATGCCGGGCTTGGTGGTCTCGAAGAGCGAGCGGAACGACGCCCGCGTCGCGTCAGGGCCCACGAAGGCGGGGTTCGGGATGGCGCGGGTCGCCTGCGACACGGGGGGAGTGTATGGGCCGGGCTTGCGTCGGTCCGTCATTCCGACGCGGGCGCTGGCACAACCAGATCGACCCAGACGGGGAAATGGTCGCTGGGGAAGGGGCCCGGCTCGGGCGTGTGACGCCAGACGCCGGACCGGACGGGGTGGAGGGTGACCGAGGGCAGGACGTAATCCACCCGGAGGCGGAACCGGGCGGTGTCGTCGGGGTCGAGCCCTTGGACGGGGATGTCCGACGTCGGGGTGACGTCGGCCCGGACGCGCGGTGAATCGATCAGCATCTGGATCGGGTTATGGATCGAGGTGCCCTCGTCGGGGTCGGCGTTGAGGTCGCCGAGGATGACGAAGTGGGCGTCGGTGGGGAGCCCGCCGGGTGTGCTCGCGTCGTCCACGATGTAGGCGGCGTCGGCGAGGTAGTCCGCCCAGAAGCGGATCTCGTCGTGGTTGCGTCGTGCGTTGCGGCGTTCGGGGCCGTCGAAGGCCGGGGGCGTCGGGTGCGCGCACAGTGCGTGGATGATGGTGCCGCTGGGCAGCCGGATGGGGACGTCCCAGTGCGCTTTGGAACTCAGGCGGAAGACCTCAGTGACCTCGGGTGAGAACCAAGGCTCGGGCGCGGGGTCCGGGCCGGCGTCGTCGGCAGGCGGGAGCGTGGGCAGCAGCGCGTTGGGCATGTACGACCATGGCAGCAGGCGGTACGTGCGTGCGTCGTCCTCGAGAATTTCGAGCCGTGAATCGACGAGAAGGGCCATGCCGTACTGGCCGGGGTAGGTGCCGAAACCCCAGGCATCGCCGCCGTAGGCGCGGCCCTCGGCGGTCTGACGCGCGGGCCGACCGTCGTGGTCGGCGGGATCGGGACTTGGATAGGTGCTCGTCACCGAGCCGGACCGGTCGAGATCGTGCCCGGAAGGGAGCCCGGTGTTCGACCGACGCATGAAGGCTTTGTAGCCGAGCGGGCGTAGACCGGCCGCCTGAGGGACGCTCAGATAGTGCTCGATGAAGCGCTGAGCATTACGGCCCGCTGCGCCTTCGGTGGGGGCGCCATCCACACCGGGCTCGTCGTAGGCGATCTCGTTGAGCAGGATGATGTTCGGTCGCATCCGCTGAATGACCTCGGCGAGCCGCTTGACGCGTGGGTTGTCGCCGTGGACGAGGTCGGAGGTCCGGACGTCTTCGAGATTGAAGGTGGCGACGCGAATCGCTGTGCCCTCGGCGAGCGAACGCGTCGAGGGCACCAGGAGGGCGATCGCGGCGGCGATCGTCAGGAACATCCGGGTCGGGCGGGCGGTCATGGGCGGAGGTTATCCGGGCCGATTGATCTGGGACGCCCGTTGGAATGATCCCCGGCCGATGTGTGTTCTGGGTTGGAGTGGGGATACTGAGTTGCCGGAGGGAACGCGGTGGGAACACGACTGATCATGCTCGCGGTGCTGGTGGGCGTCCTGCTCGGGACGGCGGCGATGGCGCGGCTCGCATTGACGAACGTTCCCGTACCCTCCGCTGAACGCATGGGAGTATCACACGTGGACGACGCCGTGAGTGTGAAGGTCTTCGATACCGCCGGGCAACTCGTCGGGCCGATCGCGATGCCGAGGGTCGTCCGGACGGACGACGAGTGGAAGGAATTACTCGACGCGGAGCAATACAAGGTGCTGCGGAAGGCGGGCACCGAGCCGGCGTTCTGCGGCACGCTGCTGGATAACAAGACCGAGGGCGTGTACGCGTGCGCCGGGTGCGGGCTGCCTCTGTTTAGCTCGGACACGAAATTCATCTCGGGGACCGGATGGCCCAGCTTCTATGCGCCGGTCGCGGATCAGAACATTGTGCGCCACGTGGACACGTCGTATGGCATGACGCGGACGGAGGTCGTGTGCGCCCGGTGCGGCGGCCACCTCGGACATGTGTTCGATGACGGGCCGCGCCCGACCGGGGAACGGCACTGCCTGAACAGCGCGGCGCTCGCGTTCACGCCGAGCGGCGAGGTCGCGCGGCTGGCCGAGGTGGATACCGCCGTCTTCGCCGGCGGGTGCTTCTGGTGCACCGAGGCGGTCTTCGAGCAGCTCGAGGGTGTGCACTCGGTTGAGGCTGGGTATACGGGCGGCTCGGGCATCGCCGAGTATGAAGAGGTCATCAAGGGCACGACGGGGCACGCGGAGTCCATCCGCATCCGGTTCGACCCGAAGGTGATCTCGTATGAGACGCTGCTCGAGGTCTTCTTCGAGACGCACGATCCGACGACGCTCAACCGGCAGGGCGCCGACCGCGGCACGCAGTACCGCAGCGCCGTCTTCGCGGCGAATGAAGCGCAAGTGAAGTCCGCCCGGGCGTACATCGCAACGCTCGAAGATCAGGGCGTGTACAAGAACCCGATCGTGACGGTGGTCGAACCCCTGAGCGTGTTCCACGTTGCGGAAGATTACCACCAGGACTACGCGGCGAGGAACCCCGGTCAGGGGTATATCCGCGCGGTCGCAGCGCCGAAGGTCGAGAAGGTGCGCACGAAGTTCGGTGATCTCACCAAGCCGGAGAGCGACGAGCCCTGATCGGCCGCCTCACCAGCACCAGTGCCCGTCGTCGTCATCCCCGGGGCAGCCGTGGATGTACGAGTCAAGGAAAGCCCACTTGTCGTGCTTGTTGATCTTGCCGTCGCCGTTGATATCGGCGGCGTCGTCGCGGTGCCAGTAAGCCCACAGGAAGTACCAGAAGTCGTGGAAGTC
>JAUHXM010000092.1 GCA_030426605.1 Phycisphaerae bacterium
GCGAGCAAGCTCGCCGAGATGGGGGTCGATCTTGCCGCATCGCTCAAACGCCACGATTCATTCTCGGCGCTGAGCGCGATCGGTGGGCTGATCCGCACTGGCCCGACGGGGACGAACGTAAACGACATCATGGTGGGGGTCAGGCTGCCGGCGCGGTAGGATGGACATTCAGGCGGGCGTGCTGCCCGGTCAGGGGGACACACCATGCGGACCGAGACCAGACGCTGCGCCGCCCGTTCGACCTTCCTTTGTGCCGGGGCGCTGCTCGCCCTCGGAGCGGCGGTGCCGTTGGGCGGGTGCTCGCTCGGGGGCGGGGGCGACGTGGAGGACGGCCCCCCGGCGTACGGCTTCATGGGCAGCGGGCAGATGTTCGACGACATGGGTCGCTACAGACGCCGGGTCACGACGGACAATCAGAACGCCCAGGCGTTTTTCGATCAGGGCATCAACTGGCTGTGGTCGTTCAACCACGACGAAGCCGTGCTCGCGTTCCGGCGCGCCACGGAGTACGACCCCGGGTGCGCGATGGCGTGGTGGGGGATCGCGTACGCCCAGGGCCCGAACTACAACGACCCGATGATGCCCCCGTCGCGCAGCGCCGCGGCGTGGGAGGCGCTGCAGCGTGCATTGGGCGAGATTGACGACGAATCGCAGCTGGAGCGTGATCTGATCCACACGCTCTCGGCGCGGTACACCGCGGAACCGGCGGAAGACCGGGCCGAGCTCAACGCGGCGTTCGCCGATCGGATGGGCGAGTTGTACGAGACGTACCCGGACGACTCGGACATCGGCGCGATGGCCGCGGAGGCGATGATGGTGCGGTATCCGTGGCAGCTCTACACCACATCGGGCGAGCCGGCGCGGGGGCAGACGCACGAGATCGTCGCCGCCCTGGAGCACGTCCTGGAGATGGACCCCTATCACCCGGGCGCCAATCACCTGTACATCCACGCGATCGAGCCGAGCAACGACAAGGCCCGGGCCCTGCCCGCGGCGGATCGGCTGTGCGACCTCGTGCCCTCGTCCGGACACATGCAGCACATGCCATCGCACATCTATGTGCAGACCGGGCGGTGGCACGACTCGATCGAGCAGAACCGCAAGGCGATGGAAGCCGACGATGAGTACCGCTTGAAATCGCCCGACCAGGGCATCCAGCACGGGTATATGGCGCACAACGCGCACATGCTCGCGTTCAGCGCGATGATGGTGGGGCAGGAAGAGCAGGCGCTCGCGGCGGCCCAAGACATGTGGGACCAATTCCCGCCCGAGATGCTCGAGCCGTTCGCCGATTTCGTGGGCGTCTCGATGTGCGCGAAGTACGACGTGCTCAAGCGGTTCGGGCGCTGGGACGCGCTGCTCGCCGAGCCGGCGCCGCCGGAGTATCTCGGGATCACCCGTGCGATGTGGCGAGCCCACCGGGCGGTGGCGTTTGCGGCGAAGAAGGATTTTGAGTCCGCGGGGCAGGAGCAGACGCTGTTCCGCGGGCTGATGCAGTCCGTCCCGAATCCGCGCGCGCCGGGCACGTGGTTTGCCGACACGACGAAGCTGTTGCTCGTGAGCGATTATTTTGTCGCCGCCGAGATCGCGCTGCAGCAGGGCGATCTGGAATCCGCGGCGAACATGCTTGAGCAGGCGGCGTTGATCGAGGACGCGATCGGGTACGGCGAGCCGCCGGTCTGGTTGCAGCCCGTGCGGCACACGCTCGGGGCGGTGTACGTGAAGGCGGAGCGTTGGGACGACGCCGAGCGGGTGTACCGCGACGACCTGAAGCGGTGGCCGAACAACGGGTGGTCGCTCCTGGGCATGAGCCAGGCGTTGGCGGGCAAGGGCGACGAGTCGGGCGCCGCCCGGGCGCATGCCGCGTTCGAGAAAGTGTGGGAGGGTTCGCCCGTCGAGATCCCGAGCAGTTGTATGTGCATCGAGCTCGTGGGTGCCGACTGATCGAGTGCCGCGATGTTCTCGGACGCGGTCGAATCTGAACGGTGAATTGTCGGGAAATCGGCGGGCACGTGTCGATCAGGCAAGGCGAAGGAGAACCGCCGTTGCCCAAGCCGATCGCTCCGAATACGCACCCAAGCCCGCTGATCCAGTCACGGCCGTTGCCGGTCGGCCGGGCGAGCGGCGTCAATCCGAACGTGATCGTGCGAGCGAACGACTCGGCGAGCTTCTCAGGCGTCAGCCGCGAGCTCGGCGCGCTGCGGACGATGCTCGGCCGGCTCGCGGGCAGCGTCTCGGCGGGCGGTGGGGCCCCGTCCGATCGCGCCCAGGGGTTCCTCGATGAGATCCGTGACGAGATCCAGAGCCTGGGCGAGCACGCGGCGCACCATGGCCGGGCCGTCACGATCAAGTCGCGCGATGTCCTCGGCGCGTCCTTCTCGTTCATCGGCGAGAACCCCGGCGGACCGATCTCGGTGAACGTGGAAGTCACGCAATCGGCGCAGAAGGCGGGGCTGTTCCTGAATCTCGGCGCGTCTCAGCGCGGTGGCGCGGGCACCATCAACCTCGCGACCGACTCCGCGTTCACCATCGAGCTGACCGGCAAGATGGGCACGCGTGAGCTCTCATTCGCCTCGACCCAGTCGCTTGCGCAGATTGCCACGTCGATCAATGCGTTCTACGAGGACACGGGCGTCACCGCGACGATCTCCGGGTACGGCATCAAGCTGTCCTCCAACGGCCTCGGGTCGGAGGACTTCGTTTCGGTGCGGGTGACAGAGGGCACGCTCTCGGACGGATCCGGGGGGAACGCTGGCCCGCTCGGGGTGTTCCAGCTCGAGCCCGACGACTTCAACGATGCGCAATCGACGGGCGTTACGTTCCAGGACGCCATCAACACCGTCCGCGACGACGGGCAGGACGTGCAGGCGACGATCAACGGCCGCCCGACGAACACGCTGGGCAACGTCATCGTGCTGCGCGGCGAACCGTTCCGGGGTGTGCTCGAGCTCTCGACGGGAGCCGCGATCGACGACGCGGGCGTGAACGCGCAGAACCTCGGCACGTTCCTCGCGGCGATCTTCGACCCCCAGCCGGGCCTGGGCACGTACGACGCCCTGCGATAGCCCTTCGGGGTGGCTCGTCGATCGCATACACTCTGGGGGTCGTTCATCGTTCCGTGAGGGGGCCCCGATGATTCAGGGTGCGATCAATATCAAGAAGCTGCTGACGGCGATGAAGCGGCTTGATGCGTCCGACCTGCACATCAAGGTCGGCATCCCGCCGGTCTACCGCATCGGTGGGGCGCTGCACCCGATCGAGTCCGAACCGGTCACCGAGGACGAGGCCGACCACCTGCTCGACCCGCTGCTGTCGGAGAACCAGCTTGAGGCGTTCGCGGCGTCGGGCAACCTCGATTTCGCGTGGCACCTGGCCGACGGGCCCAGCGCGGGCGACCGGTTTCGCATCAACATGCTGCGCTCGGGCAACCACACGCACGCGGCGATCCGGCGCGTTCGCGCCGAGATCCCGACGTACGACGACCTGCACCTGCCGCAGTCGTACCGGAACATCGTCGAGAAGGAACGCGACGGCATGGTGCTGATCGTCGGGACGACGGGCTCGGGCAAGAGCTCGACGCTCGCGGCGATGATCGATCAGATCAACCACACGCGTCCGGTGAACATCATCACCGTCGAGGACCCGGTCGAGTACCGGTTCACGCCGGACAAGGCGATCATCTCGCAGCGCGAGGTCGGGATCGACGTAAGCGACTTCCACACCGCCCTGCGGTTCGTCGTCCGCCAGGACCCGGACGTCGTCTTCATCGGCGAGATGCGTGATCAGGAGACGGTGCTCTCGGGCATCCAGGCGGCCGAGACGGGGCACCTGGTGTTTGCGACGCTGCACACGTCGGACACGATGGGCGCGTTCGGGCGCATGCTGGAGTTCTTCCCGCAGGACGAGCGGGCGTTCGTGCGGTCGTCGCTCTCGGGGACACTCAAGGCGATCTGCGCCCAGCGGCTTATCCCCGCGAACCGCGACGTGGTGGACGTGCCCGTCGTGCCCGCGACCGAAGTGCTGCGCTCGAACCCGACGGTGCGGGAGCTCATCCGCGACGAACGGGATTCGGACATCCCGGCGATCGTCGCGAACAGCAAGGCGGACGGCATGCACACGTTCAACCAGTCGCTGGCGGACCTGGTCGAGAAGGAGTGGATCGACCTCGCGACCGCGATGAACTACTCGCCGAACCGCGAGGCGCTCGTCTCCACCGTCAAGGGCGTCGAGGTGAAGGCGTCCACCATGGTCGGACGCCTTAAGGGCTGAGCGGGGTGAGCGTCTCCCTCTGGCAGCGGATGAGCACCGACGAGGTGCGCACGTGCGGGGTCGCGATCGTGGGCGCGGGCATCGCGGGGTTGTCCGCGGCAATCGAGTGCGAGGCGCTCGGGATCGACGCGGTCGTGCTCGAGGCCCGGGCGCCCGGCGCGGGCGCGAGCGGGCGGAATGCCGGGTTCCTCATGCGCGGCGCGGCGGACAACTACGCCCGCGCGATCGAGTCGTGGGGTCGAGACCGCGCGCGCGAACTCTGGCGGTGGACCGAGCAGAACCTCGAGGATCTGCTCGCGCTCGGGATCGGCGAGTTGCCGTCGTTCTCACGCACGCCGTCGTGCCTGATCGGTGCCGACGCCGATGAGGACGCGCAGCTCAGGCGGTCGGCCGAGTTGCTGCGCGAGGACGGGTTCGAGGTGTCGCTGATCTCCCCCGAGGAGGCGCCCGACGACGCCGTCTGGCGGCACGCGCGGGCGTGTGTTGGGCTGGTGAATCCAAACGACGCGCTGGTGAGCCCGGTCGAACTGGTGGCGCGTCTCGCGGACTCGCTGCGAACGACGCCGATCCTGACGGGGGCGGAGGTCGGATCGATCACGCCGACGGACGCCGGTGTCCGGATCGAGACGGCACGCGGGCCGGTGACGGCTGAGCGGGCGATCGTTTGCACCAACGCCTGGGCCAGGACGCTGCTCCCCGGGATTGCTGTGGAGCCCAACCGCGGGCAGATGATGGCCTTCCGCCCGCGCGAGACGTCCGGCGTGCCCCTGGCGCACGCGTACTACCTCGACCACGGGTCGGAGTACATCCGCCCGGGCCCGGGCGGGACGGTCGTGTTCGGCGGTGCTCGGAAGTATCACGAGGAGGCCGAGCGGTGCGCGAGCGAGTCGTGCACCCGCGAAGTGCAAGCCCGTCTTGAGCTGCTCGCGGCGACGCTCTACCCCGGGGGGATCGACGTGCTGGATCGCTGGGCGGGCGTGATGGGCTTCTCACCGGACGGGCTTCCCTTGGTCGGGCCTGCGGGGCACGAGCGTCTGTGGGCGTGCGTGGGGTTCACGGGGCACGGCATGTCGCTCGGGCACCGGACGGCCCGCGGCGCGGTCCGCGACATGGTCGTGGGGGGCCCGCCCCGGTTCGCGATCGACCGGTTTGCCGGCTGAGGGTTCTGACGAGACGTGCAAAACGACAACCGGCCCGTGCGAGACGGGCCGGCTGATGCGGATCGGTCTGAGCTGATCGGATCAGCGGCGACGACGGAGGGCGACGAGCCCACCCATGCCGAGCAGCGCCGCCGAGGCGGGCGTCGGGATGACGACGAAGAACGCCGTGCCCGAGGCCTGGTCGCCTGCGGTGAGGCGGAAGTCATAGCTGATTTCCATCTCGCTGACGGCGCCGACAGAGAGGAACTGGCCTGGGGCGGCCGAGTTCTCTGAGTCGGACAGGGAGCCGCCCGCGCCGGTGGTGATGTTGCCCACATCGGGGTCGGCGGCGATGTTGCCGGCGATCAGGTCGGCGAACGTCGTGGCGCCGTTGAGGCTGAAGTTCGCGAACCGGGTGCCGCCGGCGTTGAGGGCGGTGGCCTCGGCTCCGTTGTTGTTGCCATCGGTGACGGTGATGCCGCCCGTCGCGAGAGCCTCGGCGTCGGTGAAGCCGAGGTTCGTCAGCGAGCCGCTGGAGATGCTAAAGACCGTGTCGGTGTTGGCGTTGGCGGTGACGTTGAACGTCATGCGGATCGACGCGTCGCCCGAGGGCGGCGTCGGGACGAGGCCCATCACGATCGAAGTGCCGACATTGATGGTGCCGATGACGGCGCCGTTGTCGGTGATGTCGATGGTCTCGGTGGCGACCCACTGGAGGGCGTCGCCGAAGACATCCGCGTCGGAGATGTCAATATCAACCGAGCCGGCCATCCCGTTCGACCACGCCGAGACGGTGATGACGTTCGTTGGGAGGGTGATCGCCTGAGACGCGGAGGCCGCGAGTCCAACGGCGACGAGCCCCGACCAAACACTCTGCTTTGCAAGCATGGATGTGTTCTCTCTTCCCTGGTGCTCATGCTCGGCTGGCTTGGGGTCTCCACCCCGTACACCTATTGAGCCCGGCCGAACCAGCGTCGGAGTTCATTCCGACGCTGAGGTTCTCTCTCATCGGGGACGAGCCCCGCAATCTCTCTCACGAATTCCGGCTCGGGCCGCTGGGCCCGAGCCGGGGGATATTCGAGCGGGTCGTCTGATTAGCGACGACGGCGGGCGGCGACCAAGCCGCCGAGCCCGAGCAGCGCGGCCGAGGCCGGTGTCGGAACGACGGTGAAGGTGCTGGTGCCCGAGGCGAGGTCGAACGCGCTCAGGGTGAAGCCCCACGCCGCGTCGATGTTGTCCACGCTGCCGGCGATCGGGCCGGCGAAGTCAGCGTCATAGGTCTCGGTGGTGAGTGACGCCGCGGTCAGGTTGGCCTGGAACAGGTCCGCGAACGTGGTGCCGAGGTTGTACGAGGCGTTGTAGACCCCGACGCCGTCGGGGCTCAGGGTCGCGCCCGATCCGAAGTTGGTCGAGGTGACCGAAACCGAGGCGGACGCGGAACCGGTCACCGAGCCGAACGCCGGGAAGTTGACGTCGGCGGCGTCGATCGCGAACGAGGTGTTCAGGAAGCCGGCCGCGACGTTGAACCCGAGGTTCACGGTCTGGGCGGCGCCGCCCATGCGGAGGTTCGTACCCTCGGCGCGGTACTCGATGTACTCGTCACCGGCGAGGGTGCCCCACAGGCCCACGTTCAGGCCCAAGTCGGCGGCGTCGGTGAAATCGAAACGAGCAACGAAGGTGTTGTCGTCAAGGAATTCGCCGACAATCTGAGTGTTCCAGTTGTAATCGATACCGGCACCAAGACCGTCCTCGATGCCGATGGACACGTTCATCGTGTTCTCGACGCCAGCGGTCGCGGTACCAGCAACGATCATCAGGCCAGCGACGGCCAAGCTCTTGTTGATCATCTCTCCGCTCTCCTTTGTGCGTTCAGCTCTCTGACTTCGGTTCCGGCTGATGCCGAAGCGTGCCCGACCACGAGACGTCGCACCGGGCCCGAAGTTTCAATCTGATGGACTGCTCTCAATCTCTCTCGTGCCAAGACAGACACTCGTGGATGAGTGTAGCTGGAATTTTGATCCCCTGTCAAACCCAAATATCCGAGCTTGCCAGCCAATCATGAAAAAAGATCGCCGGCTCACGCCTTTGGCAGATTGGTAAATGTTAGGTCATCCTCCCCAAATCATGCGGGGCCGGCTTGCGGCTGGTTGGACGGAGCTGATTCGATTCTTCACACTGGGCACTTCCCAGGGATGGGGTGGTCCGATTACAGTATCGATGTGCCCGGAGCGGGCACGTATGAGAAGAGGAGAGACGCTCGTGGGTGTGCAACTCCCGTGGCGCTACCTGTTCCTTCGATGCAAGGCGCTCCTCGGCCCCGCCGGGGCGTGTGTGTCTGTGGTTGCGCTCCTCGCCACCACTGCCTGGTCGAGCCCGGTGGTCCACCGTCCGGGAACCTTGATCGTGAAGCTGGACGCGACGGTGAATCCACCCCGGGCCGCGGGGTCGGATGCGTTGCGGGCGGCGGGCCTCGATGCGATCCAGGCGTACGTGCACGAGGTGCGTTCGATCGGGGCTGCCGCCGCGGACGCCGAGCTCGCGGCGGCCTGCGGGCTCGATCGGTATTACGTCGTCACGCTCCGGGAAGGCGTGGGTCTAGAAGCTGTCATGACGCTGGTGCCCGAGGGGGCGCGAGCGACCATCCGGCCGGTGATGGGGGTGCGCCTCGCTGGGTCCGACACGCCCGTCGCGCAGATGGGCACGACACCGACCGGCGGGATCCAGAGCGACCCGATCGACAATGTCGGGCAGCAGCCGGTGAACGACGCGTTGTTCAAGCAGCAATGGGCCTTGCGGAACACCGGTCAGATTGTCGGCGGCAACCCGGGGATGACGGACGCGGATATCGACGCGCCCACGGCCTGGTCGTTGGTGACGAACCCGCGCCCGGTCATCGTCGCGGTGCTGGACACCGGCGTGAGCCTGACCCACCCGGATCTCGTGAACCGGCTCGTCCCGGGGTATAACGCCGCGGACGGGGATGCGACCGACCCCAACGACCTGATTTTCTCGCACGGTACAGGCTGCGCGGGCGTGATCGGGGCGGAGCCCAACAACCAGCTTGGGATCGCCGGCGTCGCGGGCGTCGCCCGCATCATGCCGATCCGGATCTTCGGATCCTTCGGGTTCGGCTACGAGGACGAGTTCGTCCCCGGGCTGATGTACGCGGCGGACAACGGGGCCGAGGTCGCTTCGATGAGCATCGGGTATCCGTTTTATTCCGACCTGATGGCCGCGGCGATCGAGTACGCGCACGGACGCGACGTGGTGCTGGTTGCTTCGACCGGGAACGTGAACGGGCAGGATGTGCAGTTCCCCGCGCTGATGCCGCAGACGGTCGCGGTGGGCGCGACGAACAACCAAGACACGCTCTGGTCCAACAGCACCAGGGGCCCCGGGATCACCCTCGTCGCACCGGGCGTGGACATCATCACGACCTGGGACACACAGAGCGACCGCGACGCGTACCGCGAGCAGACGGGAACGTCGTTCGCCGCGCCGCAGGTCGCGGGCATCGCGGCTTTGGTCCGGAGCGTCGCGCCTCAACTCACGAACGAAGAGGTGGGCTGGGTCTTGATCAATTCGTGCGACGACCTCGGCCCGGGTGTCTGGACCGAGGAGTATGGCTACGGGCGGATCAACGCAGCCGCGGCGGTGGCTCGGGCGCTCTCGTTGGACGGCAACAACTGCCGGACGGACGTCAACGGCGACGGCATCTTCACGATCGACGATATCGAGGCATTTGTCGTCGCTTTCCTCGCGGGCGACCCGATCACGGATCTTGTGGAGCCCTTCGGCGTGATCGACTCGGATGACCTGTCGGCGTTCGTCGATCAGGTGCTCGCGGGGTGCACGGGCTGATGCGACCCCTCGAAACCGAGGCGTGGGGGCTTCTGGCGAACTCGCCGCTGTTGTGAATACGTGCGGGCTAGAATCGGTTCGCGCCGGGCCGGCACCCCGGATCGATGGGGCCGCCTCGGAGTGGCCGGGGCGGTTTTACCGCCGGCGAACCGCCCTCGGTGCCCACCGGCACCGATCAGAAAGGACCGAATGGGAAAGCAGGACGACAAATTCACAGTAGACGCGATCGTGGTGGAGGCCCTCCCGAACGCGATGTTCCGGGTGCGTCTGCCAGACGAGAAGCAATCCGAGATCATCGGGTACGTCTCGGGCAAGATGCGCAAGAACTACATCCGCATTCTCCCGGGCGATACCGTCACGGTCGAGATGAGCCCGTACGACCTCACGCGGGCGCGGATCACCTACCGGCGGTAAACGCCGACACCGCAACATCCGATGATCCCCCAGCGAGCGCCGGCGTCGTGCCGGGCGGGGGTCGCGGATGAAGCGTCCGAAAATAAAGCCGCGGAATGTCGAAGGCACGTTCGGCGTCGAGGAGCTCTTCTTCTCGACGACCGACCGCGCCGGCGTCATCCGGTCGGGCAACAGTGTGTTTGCCCGCCTGAGTCGGTACCCGCTGGTTGAGCTGCTCGGGGCGCCGCACAACGTCATCCGGCATCCCGCCATGCCACGCGCGGTGTTCAAGCTGCTGTGGGACTACCTGCACGCCGGCCGGACCATCGGTGCGTACGTCAACAATCTGGCGGCGGACGGGAGCCACTACTGGGTCTTCGCCGTGGTCACGCCGATCCCGGGCGGGTATCTCTCGATCCGGCTCAAGCCGACCAGCACCATCTTCCAGACGGTGCAGTCGCTGTACGGCACGCTGCTCGAGACAGAGGAGGCGTCGCGGCAACGCTGCGAGCCCCCACGCGAAGGGATGGCGCGCTCGACTGAGCAACTGGGCGGGGCGCTCGGGTCACTCGGGTTCGACGGGTACGACGCGTTCATGCATGCGGCGTTGCAGGAAGAAATGCGCTGCCGCGACGAGGCGATGGGCGGGGCCAAGTCGGCTGCTCGCGACCGCACGAACGACGACCCCCGGATCGCGACGCGGCTGGGCTCGATCCGGCGTGCGCGGACCCGTCTCGACGCGCTGCGCGAGCACCTTGGGGCGCTTGTGACCCTGCAGCGCGGGCTGGGCGAGAAGGCGTCGTTTGCCGATGCGATCTCCCGTCGGTTCCAGCGTACCGCGACGAACACCGCGATCCGCGCGGCGTCGTTCGGGTCGCGGACGCAGGCTCTCGGAACGATCGCGGCCCACCTGGGGTCGTCGGCACGCGACGTCCAACGCGGCGCGGCGGGGTTCCACATGCAAGCCGGCACCACGGTGAGCACGCTGAACCGCAACGGGTTCCATCTTGAGACTGTCCGCCTGGCACTCGAGGCCTCCGAGCGGTTTTGCCTCGAGGCGCAGTCCGGGGCGTTCGAGGAGCCCGATGCCCCGGCGTCACGGCAGACCCTGGACGCGATCCTGGAGGATCTGGCCCACGCCTCGGCGAGCTTGCTCGACGAAGTGGAAGGCTCGGTCGGGCCGCTCGGGCGCGACCTGCGTGCGATGGGTGCGGGGTCCGAGGAGCTCCGGCGGACGGTGCTCATGCTCCGATTCGGACAGCTCGCCGGCGTGATCGAATCGGCCCGCCTGAACGCGCAGGCGACGGTGGGGCCGTTGCTGGCTGAGATCGGCACGAGCATCGAGCAGGCGCAGCTGGAGTTCTCCGAGCTGACGTCCCAGATCGACGGGCTCTCGGCCCGCGTGGTGGAGATGCCCCGGATGATCGCCGAGATCCGGGCGTCGGCGGCGTAGCGCGGCGCGGCGGACTGTTCGTAGACTTCGCACATGATGCTCAACGCGCACGCGGCTCGGTTGCTCTTGTCACTCGCGGTGATGGTGCTCGGCGCCTGCGGCCGGGCCGAGAGCCCGCCGCCGGTCGCGAGCGATGAGGCGGCGCCGCCGGCCGGATCGAGTGAGCGGGCACGCCCGAACGTTGTGATCCTGCTCGCCGATGACCTGGGGTGGGGCGACACGGGGTACAACGGCCACCCCGTCCTGAAGACGCCGAATCTCGACGCGCTGGCGGCGGACGGCCTGCGCTTTGACCGGTTCTACGCGGCCACGCCCGTGTGTGCGCCGACTCGCGCGTCCGTGCTCACCGCCCGGCACGGCATCCGGCAGGGTCTGCCCCTCGCGAACGGCGGGCACCTGCGCGAGCAGGAGCGAACGATCGCGGAGCTCTTCGGCGACGCGGGATACGTGACCGGGCACTTCGGCAAATGGCACATGGGCACACTGACGCCGGAGTTCACGATCCGCCCGGGCCGCGTCGATCCCGTGGAGGACCACACGACGCCGAGCGAGCACGGGTTCGATGAGTGGTTCGCGACCGAGTCGTCCGTCGCGACATGGGACCCGTACGACCCCGCGAACGCGCCGAACAGCTTCGAGGGCATGGGGCTCGAGTGGGACCGGCGTGCGTTCTACTGGCACAACGGTGAGCTGGTCCAGGAGGATCTCACGGGCGACGACTCGGCGATCATCATGGACCGGGTCCTCCCGTTCATCGATCGGGCGGCAGGAGCGGATCGACCGTTCTGCGCGCTCGTCTGGTTCCATGCGCCGCACTCGCCCGTGGTCGCGGGGCCCGAGTGGCGGGCGATGTACCCGGGCGTTGATGAGGACACACAGCACTACTACGGCGTCGTGAGCGCGCTGGACGCGCAGGTCGGGCGACTCCGCGAGCACCTGCAAGCCACCGGGCTCGCCGACGACACGATCATCTGGTTCTGCTCGGACAACGGGCCCGAAGGCATGCCCGGGCCGCGTGATCGCACGCGCGGGTCGGCGGGGCCGTTCCGCGGGCGCAAGCGGTCGCTCTACGAGGGCGGCATTCGGGTGCCCTCGGCGTTGGTCTGGCCCGGGGAGATCGAGGCCGGGCGCACGACCGACGCGATCGGCGTGACGAGCGACATGCTGCCCACGCTGCTCTCCCTCGCCGGCGCGGGGTCGATGCCCGACCGCCCGACCGACGGCGTGGATCTCACGCCGCTCGTGCGCGGCGAGGCGTTCGAGCGGCCCGGGCCGCTCGGGTTCCAGTTTCAGAC
>JAUHXM010000004.1 GCA_030426605.1 Phycisphaerae bacterium
CTCCCGCACGGCCGAGAGCACCGCGCTTTTCGCGCGCATGATCCGCAGCCTGCAGGAGCGCAGCGGGCTGCTGCCGCTGGATCGCGGTGGCGTGGCGCGGGTTATTGAACAGGCGGCCCGGCGGCTGGAGGACGGCGAACGCCTTAGCCTGCACCGCCAGCACCTGGTCTCGGTCGCGGAAGTCTCGCACCAGGAGATCCACAACGTCGCCGTCCTGGGCGTCGCGGTGGTCGCCGAGACGGGCGCCCGAGCCGCGGCGGTGCTCGACCGCATCGAGCAGAAAATGCGCGGGCTGCCCGACGCCGAGTTCGGCGATGCCTGGCGTGAGATCCTCTCCGACCAGACCGGCGCGATGGGCACCCCCGACGCCATCGCCGAGCCCAAGCTCGAGCAGACCTTGACGGACGCCGACCTCGCCGACCTCGAACGCGAGATCGCCGGCACGCCCGAGATCATCCCGCTGCGCCCGCGGAGACGCGCCACGTGAGCCGCCGGACGGATCAGATCAACTCGACGCTCCTCCGCGCAATCCAGGAGCGACTCGCCAGGGGCCTCGCCGACCCGCGCGTCCGCGGGCTCATCACCGTCACCGGCGTCGAGGTCACGCCCGATCTGGACCGCGCGAAGGTCCGCGTCACCGTGATGCCCGAGGAGCACGAGTCGCTGGCGATGCACGGGCTCAAAGCCGCGTCGGGCAAGATCCGGCGTGATGTCGCCGAGAAGGTCTCGCTGCGGCAGATGCCTCAGCTCGATTTCCGCATCGACGAGGGCCTCAAGGAGCAGGCCAAGGTCATGGCGCTGCTCGCCAAGGACCGCGCCGAACGCGACGGGCGAGAACCGACCGACACCGATCCCGATACCCCCCACGACGCCCCCCAGGACGCGGAGAAGAGCGCGTGACCCCGGACCATGCCGACACCATCAAGGAACTCGTCGTCGAGCTGGCCGCCGTCCACGGCGCCGAGCCCGCCGACCCCTCCGCGGACCTCTGCCCCGACGGGTGCGACGGGCCGCTGCACGAGCTGATCTACTCGTTCCTGCTCTGGGAGTCGAGCCACTCCAAAGCCGCCCGCGCGATCACGGCGCTGCAGGAGGCGGTCGTGGACTACAACGAGCTCCGCATCTCCTACGCCGAGGAAATCGAGCCCCTGCTCGGGGCCCGCTACCCCCGATCCGCCGAGCGATGCGCGCGCATGCGTGCGGCGCTGAACCAGGTCTACGTCCAGGAAAACGGCATGACGCTCGCGCGCCTGCGCGAGATCCCCAAGCGTGACGCCCGGACCTACCTGGGCGAGCTTGAGGGCGTGCCCCCGTTCGTCGCGTCGCGGGTCGCCGCGCTCTCGCTGGGCGTGCACGCGTTCCCGGTGGACGAGCGGATCGCCTCACTCGCGATGGACGCGGAGGTCGCCGAGCCCGGCATGGACATCGACGAGATCGCCGGGCGGTTCGAGCGGGCCCTCCGCGCGGGCGAGGCGCTGCCCGCCTACCTCGTCATCGAAGCCTCGCTCGACGCGCCCAAATCCCGCAAGAAGAAATCCAACGCCGGCTCGTCCCGGCGATAACGCACCCGGAGCAACGCCATGGCCGGTCATAGCAAGTGGGCGAACATCCGCCACCGCAAGGAGCGTCAGGACAAGAAGAAGGGCGCGATGTGGTCCAAGTGCTCCAAAGCGCTGATGGCCGCCGCCCGAGCCGGCGGGCCCGACCCGGACACCAACCTCGCGCTCCGCTACGCGATCGACGAGGCCAAGTACGCCAACATGCCCAAGGACACCATCAAGCGCGCCATCGAGAAGGGCGCGGGTGCCGGCCAGGGCGACGACTTCCAGGAGATCGTCTACGAGGGCTACGGGCCCGGCGGCACCGCCATCATCGTGGACTGCCTCACCGACAACAACACCCGCACGGTCGGCGACGTGCGCAGCATCTTCAAGAAGGGCGGCGGGTCGCTCGGCACCACCGGCTCCGTCTCCTACATGTTCCAGACCAAGGGCCAGATCATCGTCGCCGCCGAGGGCGTGGACGAGGACACCATCATGGAGCTTGCGATCGAGGCGGGCGCCGAGGACGTCCAGTCGCCCGAGGGCGACGACGGCGCGTTCACGATCGTCACCGATCCGACCGAATTCCTCGCCGTCAAGGACGCGATCGAGGGCGCGGGCATCGAGATCGCCGAGGCGGGCATCGTCAAGCTGCCCGACAACACGGTCGCCGTTGCCGCCGACGACGCACGCAAGGTCATGAACCTGCTCGACGCCCTCGAAGACAACGAGGACGTGCAGAAGGTCTACTCGAACGCGGATATCCCCGACGACGTGCTCGCCGAGTGACGCGACGACACGCGCTCGGCTAGCCTGCCCCCATGAAGGGCTGGGCCGGATTCGACCGATCGAGAGCATACCGCTACACGCTCGGGCGCCGCTGGGCGGACGCGGGCGGCGAGGTCTGCTTCTGCCTGCTCAACCCCTCCACCGCCGATGCGCGCGTGCTCGACCCCACCCTCACCCGCTGCCTCGGGTTCGCGAAGCGCTGGGGGTTCGGTTCGATGACGGTCGTGAATGTCTTCGCGTTGCGTTCGACGGATCCCGCCGGTCTGTACGAGTCCGAAGACCCGATCGGCCCGCGCAACGACGCGGCGATCCGCCGCTCCGCCGCCCGCGCTGACCGCGTCGTCGTCGGGTGGGGCAACCACGGCGACCACCTCGCCCGTGGTGCCGCCGTCGCCCGGCTCCTCACCAGAATCTGCGACCCGCTGTGCTGGGACGTCACCAACCCCGGGCACCCCAAGCACCCGCTCTACCTGCGCTCCGATCAACCCGTGCGCCCGTACGACAGCGCCGCGATCGCTCAGACCTCGGGCAGTGTCAGGGCTTGAGACCAAGCCTCCAGCGCCGCGCGGAGGCCCGCGTCCGGGTCGTGCAACCCGCGCAGATCGATCGTCACAGCGCGTACACCCGAGACCGCAAGCGCCGCGGCGTACGCCGTTACGTCCAGCCTCCCGCCCCGCGTGCCCACCGGGCACCGCCCGGCGCCGGAGATGTCCGACAGCCGCGCGTGCGCGAGGCCCGAGCCAAGACGCGCCGCGAGCTTCGCCGGGCTGTCCCCGCTCAGGATCACGCCCGGCGGGTCGATCCCAGCCAGCACGTGCTCCCGTGCCGAGTCCTCGCGCGGCGGGTGCGTGCAGTCCGCGAGCGTCGCCCCCACCCCCGCCGCGGCGATGTCCAGATCGCTGAGCACCCGATCGGGCAGTTCCTCGGGCAGCGTGACCGCGACGGTGCGCGCGTCCGCGTCCCCAGCGAGCTCGGCCAGGTCCGCCGCGAGCCCGAGCGCCCGCACCACCGCCTCCGTCGCTCTCTCGGCGTCCGCCGGGTCGATGAAGTGCTCAGCGGGGATGAGCAGGTCGAGCCCGCCGAACACGAGCCCGGCACGACGGATCGACGCCGCCAAGTCCCGCCGAGCCGACCGATCGAGCATCCGCGGGCGCACGTCCGGGCGCGTCGCGTCGAGCCGAACGCCGCGCACACCCACGGCGGACGCCCACTCGATCAACCCCCGCGTGCCGCCCGGGCCAACCCGTTCGACGCCCGTGAGCGCCACGTGCATCGAGATGTCAACGCCCAGCGTGTACACCCACCATTGTTGCGCGCCCGCGTGGGCCGCGCGTACCATCACCCGTGAGCCCCCCCCGCTGCCCCGCCAACCCCGTCGGCACCGTCCGCCGCGTCGTCGAGACGTCGCACCTGCTCGCGGTCGCCCTCTGGCTCGGCGCGGTCACCATGTCCGGCGTCGTCGCGGCGGTCGTGTTTCCCCTCATGCGCGATCTCGACCCAACCCTCGGTGCCTACCCCGCGTTCGAGGGTGATCACGCGATACTCGCCGGCGGGCACGTCGGCGCCCGCGTCTTCCTGATCGCGGACGTCGTGCAGTTCATCTGCGGGCTCGTCGTGCTCGCAACGACGATCGCGCTCGTGGGGTTCCTCAAACTCCCTCTGAAACGCTGGAGTTCCGCGATCCGCCTGATCGCCGTCGGCGGGGCCATCATGGTCGCGAGCTACCACGTCATGGTCCTCGCGCCGCGGATGGACGACGCCCTGAAGTCCTACTGGTCCCTCGCCGAGCAGGGCCGCACCGACGACGCCGAGGCCAAACGCGCCGAGTTCAGCGCGGACCACCCCACCGCCAGCCGCACGCTCTCGGGCACCGCGGCATTGCTTCTCGTCGCGTTTGCCGCCGGCGCGTGGTCCGCGCAGGGCCGCGAACGGGAGACGCCCTGATGGCGAAGCGCCCCCACGCCGGCGCGGACAACCCGCGCGGGCTCACGGACATCCCGATCCGCATCGGGCGGGCTGAACCGGCGGACAAACGCCGCGCCAAGCGTCTCGCCGACGCGCTCGCAGAGCACTACCCCGACGCGCACTGCGAGCTCGACTACACCTCGCCGCACGAGCTGCTCGTCGCGACCATCCTGAGCGCCCAATCGACTGACGCCGGCGTGAACAAAGCGACCCCCGGGCTGTTCAAGAAATTCCCAACGCCCGTGCACTACGCCCGCTCCACGCCCTCGGAGATCGAACCCTACATCAAGACCATCGGGCTGTTCCGCAACAAAGCCAAGTCCGTCCACGCCGCGATGAGTTCCGTCGTCGAGGACTTCGACGGCGAGATCCCCGCCACCATGGACGAACTCCTGACCCTCCGGGGCGTCGCACGCAAAACCGCGAACGTCGTCCTCGGCAACGCGTTCAACATCAACGTCGGCTTCGTCGTGGACACGCACATCCAACGCCTCGCCTGGCGGTTCGGGCTGACGGATGACGCGAAGACGCCGCCGCCCAAGGTGGAGGCCCGGCTGATGTCTCTGTTCCCGCGCGACCGGTGGTGCGACCTGAGCCACCAGATCATCTGGCACGGGCGGCGAGCCTGCACCGCACGCCCGAACTGCGAGCACGATCACCCGATCTGCCGCACATTCGGTGTTAACTGCCCGAGCTGATCACCCGCCAGAGCTGCGCCGGCGGGCCGACTCGGTCTGCTGGCGGATCTCTTCGAGGCGCGCCTCGATCTTCGCCCGATGCTCCGTCGGCGGCAGGAACTCGTGGTCGTCGTCCACGTTCACTCGCACCGATGCGTAATCGAGGATGATCGGCTTCGTGTCGCCCTCGATGTGCTGCGTCTGGCGCGTGGGGTAGAGGACGCCGCCGATGTCCGTGTAATTCGTGTGCCCGACCTCGACACCCCGCGGCTCGAGCGTGCCCGACTCGCCCATCCGCGCAACCGAGGACTGCTCAGCGACGAAGAGCCCGGACGATTTGTCAAAGAACAGCATCCGCGCGCGCCCAGCTTCAGACACCGCGCGGATCGCCCAGACCTGCTGCCCCTTGTACTCGCCCGACC
The DNA here is from genome assembly GCA_030426605.1 of Phycisphaerae bacterium. Classification (GTDB taxonomy): domain Bacteria; phylum Planctomycetota; class Phycisphaerae; order Phycisphaerales; family UBA1924; genus BQJQ01. Next base: position 5,395 of record JAUHXM010000004.1, read on the forward strand.
CGACGAGCTCCGTTTCCTTGTAGCGCGACTTGTACCCCGCCTCCCCGTAGAACTGCGCGGACTCGGCGAGCTCGACGAGCCGGGGCCCGTAGATCACGCGTGGCTCGCTGCCGTTGACGGTCTCCCACCCATACTCGCCGGTGTAGTAGATATCGAGCTTGGCACCGAGGGGCTCGCGGATCGAGATGTGAATCTTGTTCGGCGCATCCGCCCAGACCTTGAGCCTCGCGGCGCTCGCGAACGCCTCGCCCTCAAACGTCCCCTCGATCCGCCGGTTGGTAATGGACCGGACCGCGTCCTCGCCGCCGATGACCTCGATGTATCGCTCGAAGATCTCGTCGGGCGTCGGGTTCGCGGCGGACTCGGGCTGCACCGCGCGGGAGAGCCCGATCGCCGACGCGCCCGTGAAGGCGACAGCGAGCAGGGCCCCGAGCAGGACGGAGCGCCGGGCGAGGGGTGCGTTCATCGTGATCCTCCGTTCGGGCCCGACGGCCCACGGGTCATACCGGTCCCGGGGTATCTCGGTTCGCGCCGGGTTCGGGGTCAGAACCAGTCCCCAGAACGCCCGAGATCGGGCCCGACGGGCCCAGACCGTCCGGCCCGGGGACCCCCGAGCAATACACCCGCCGCGATTCGAACGCGGAACCTCTGGCTTCGGAGGCCAGCGCTCTATCCAGTTGAGCTACGGGTGCTCACGCCGGGCAAGCCGACGGCGGAGTCTACGATCGCCCCCATTCGATGGCAACGACGCCCCCCACCCGAATCCGGACCCCACTCCCGGGCGTGCTCACCATCGCCTTCCTGGGCAGTCTCGGCACCGGGGGCGTCACAAATGGCGTCTTCTTTCTCACAGAATCCGCCTTCGGGTACGGGCGGACGCTGAACTACACGCTGGCGTTGTACATGGGCGTGATTTATGTCGCCGCCGCGCTCGCCGCGGGGCCGATCACGCGGGCCGCGGGCCGCCGGTCAAAACCACTCTCTTCGCGCGCCGTTCTCGCGATCGCACTCACCGCGATCGGGCTCGTCTGCTTCGTCCCACTCTGCGTCGCGATCGCGACGGGCCGCGCGCAGGCGTGGACGATCTGGCTCGTCGTCACCGTCTTCAGCCCCGCGACCGGGCTGCTCTGGCCGAGCGTGGAGGCGTACCTCTGCGGCGGGCGGCGCGGGCGAGGCCTCCGCCACGCGATCGGGAGCTTCAACATCGTCTGGGCGTCCGCGCTCGTCGCGGTCTTCTGGGGGATGGGCCCGCTCGTCGCGACGAAACCGCTCTGGGTACTCGCCGGGCTTGGGGTGGCGCACCTGGTCTCGATCTCCGTGCTCGTCGCCTTCCCGCGCGAGCCGGGCCGCCACCTCGCCCAGGAACACGCGGCACACGAGATCGACCCGGCGCGCGCCCGAAAGCTGCTCATCGTGTTCCGCACGCTGATGCCCGTGTCGTACCTCGTGCTCGCGACACTCAACCCGTTCTTCCCGCAGGCCGCGGAGGACCTCGGCGTCGCGGAAGGCTGGCGGACACCCGTTGTGAGTGTCTGGATGATCGCCCGCGTCGCCGTCTTCGCGACGCTCGGGTGGTGGCACGGCTGGCACGGGTCGCGGTCCATGCCGGTGGTCGGGTGGGGGCTGCTCGTCGCCGGGTTCGGCTCGAGTGTGCTCGGGCCCGTGCTCGCCCCAACGGTCGGGATCTGGGTGTTCGGCGCCGGGCTCGCCGCGGTGGGCGCGGGGATGAGCGTCATCTACGTCGGGTCGCTCTACTACGCGATGGAGACCGACGACGGGCACGTGGACGCCGGCGGCATGCACGAGGCCCTCGTCGGAACCGGGTACGCGATCGGCCCGATCTGCGGGCTCGGGGCCCTCTTCGCGACCCGCGGCTCGCCCCATGCGTTTGAGCCCGCGGTGCTTGCCGCGGTCGTGGTCATCTGTATCGTGGCGTCGCTCGGGGGCGTGCTCGCCGCCCGGCATGGGAATGAATTGACCTGACCCGCGCGTTCATGCGGGTTGGGATGGCCGTACGGGCGGTCAACCGAACGGGCCCCCGGGCGTATACCCCCCATGGCAGCGGGTCCGAAGGGCCTGCGGTCACCCGGGAGCCTGCGCCGGCCCGATAGTGGGTCAGACGCCGAAACCCGGCTCGGTCGGCTGATCCCGAGGATCGGGGGGGCCGATCGTGGGGACGGAGAGACGCGGGCGGACACGCCCGGGGCCAGGCATCGTGTGAGCCCGGCAGGGATGCGAAGACAGGAGCCACCATGACGAATCAGACGCACCGCATGACCCCCGCGAGTCTTGTCTCGCTCGGGCTCGGGATGCTCGTGCTTGCCGGATCGCCGGCAATGGGCGCGGCCGAGCCCCAAACCGTCGCCGCGGTCTCCGAACCCGTCGCGACGAGCGTCTGGTCCGCCGCCCGAAAGGGGCAGGAGACCGACTTCACGCGGTCGCTCACGCAGACCGTCGCCGAGCGTGACGGCGAGGTGAACGCCTCGTTCCGCTCATCCGTCGAGCTGCTCGAAGCGAACTTCGCGAAGCGTGAAGCGCAGCGCGCCGAGCGGCTCGCCGAGGTGGACACCGAGTTCGCCGAACACCTCGCCGAGGTCCGCGAGACGAACAGCCCGGTCGCGGTGAGCCACGCGCTCACGTCGGCCGTCGAGATGCAACTGCTCATCCGCGACGACGACAAGCTCTTCGCCGACGCACGGATCGCCGACCTGATCCGCGTTGCAGAGGACGCGGCCCGCAACGCCGAGAGCCGCGGCGACTGGCTCATCGCCAACGAGCTCTACTACCGACTCGACACGCTGCTCGACAAGGAAGCGAAGTACGACGAGGCGATCGCGCGCATGAGCACGCGCCTCAACATGATCCGCATGTACGCCCCCGAGCGTCTCTGGGAGCTCCGCAACGCCCGGCGCATCGCCGAGGACGAGGAGCCCCTGCCCCCGTACAACCCGTACGGCGACGACTACCGCGAGAAGCTCTCGGGCATCAAGGTCCAGATGATCTACCGGGCCCTGCTCCGCTCCGCGGGCGCGCACGTATCCGTCCGCAACGCGGACAACCCCGAGGGCGTCACCATGGGCACCCTCCTCGACGGCGGGCTCAAGGCGCTCGAGACCATGGCGGGCACGGCGGACCTGTACCCCGTCTTCCCGGGGCTCGCCGACGCGGGCGACCGGGCCCGGTTCCGCGAGACGCTCCGCTCCCTCCGCCGCGACATCGCGGACATGGGCGACGACGTCGAGCTGCGCGAGATGCGCCGCGTCCTGGAACGCACACTCGAGGCGAACCGCGACACCATCGCGATCTCCGAGGAAGCGATCCTGCACGAGTTTGGCAACGGCGCGATGGGCGTGCTCGATGATTACACCGCCGTGATCTGGCCCGACGAGCTCGCGCGGTTCCGCCGCTCGACGCAGGGCGAGTTCATCGGTGTGGGCATCCAGATCGCGCTCGACGAGCTCCTGAACATCGAGGTCGTCACGCCCCTCGAGGGCACCCCCGCCCAACGCGCGGGCATCCGCACGGGCGACATCATCAAGAAGGTGGACGGGCTCAGCGCCGTCGGGCTCGGGCTCGACCAGGCCGTCGAGGTCATCACCGGCCCGCCCGACTCCAAAGTCAAGCTCACCGTCGAGCGTGAGGTCGAGGGTGCCGACGAGACCGAAGAAATCGAGTTCACCCTCGTCCGCAAGCGCATCGACCTGCCCAGCGTCAAGGGCTGGCGCAAGACCGGCCCCGGCGACAACGACTGGGACTGGTTCATCGACCCCCAGGGCGGCGTCGGGTACGTCCGCCTGACAGGCTTCACCGAGGACACCACCCGCGACTTCGACCGCGCCGTCGCGACCATGAAGCAGCAGGGCCTCAGCTCGCTCATCCTCGACCTCCGATACAACCCCGGCGGGCTGCTCGACCAGGCCGTCGAGATCTCCTCACGCTTCGTTCCCGACGGGCTGATCGTCCGGACCGAGACCGGCTCGGGCATCCCGACCGGCGAGCCCCTCTTCTCGACACGCCCCTCGCGGGCCCGCTCGCTCGCCGACCTGCCCGTCGTCATCCTCGTCAACGAGGGCTCGGCGTCGGCGTCGGAGATCGTCTCGGGCGCCGTCCAGGCCGCCGCGCAGAAGGGCAAGGTCCAGGCGCTCGTCGTCGGCGAGCGGTCCTTCGGCAAGGGCTCGGTCCAGAACGTCTTCTCGCTCTCGGGCGGCGCCGCGGCGATGAAGCTCACCACGCAGTACTACCGCATCGACTCGCCGCGCCTCATCCACCGCACCCCCGGCGCGTCCGAGTGGGGCATCGACCCGGACCTGACCGTCGAGATGCTCCCCGAGCAGCAGGTGGACGCGCTCCTCCTGCGCCGCAACTCTGATGTCCTCCCGCTCGACGAGAACGGCGACGTGATCGCCGACGCCGAACGCCCGGACCCGGACACGCTGCTCTCCGACGGCATCGACCTGCAGGTCCAGACCGCCCTGGTCCTCCTGCAGAGCCAGAACGCGGACCCGATGCTCAAGCCCGCCGCCCTCATCGACAACTGAGCACGCGACGAATCCCCCGCTCCCCGACGCCCGGTCCCGCGACCGGGCGTTTTTGTGCGCGGGTGCCGTTCGGGTGTTCGCACCGTGTTTGTCGGTCCCGAGGGGGCGACCCTACACTGTGCCCGAGGCGGGCACCCTCCCACGCCCGCCCACACCTTCGACACGAGGACCACCGACATGGCCCAGGCATCCGCCGCCCAGGATCGAAGCGCCCGCAAGCGGAAACCGGATTCGTTGTCCGCCAAGCTCCCGGACGAGACCATCCTCGAATGGCTCCGCCAGATGCAGCTCATCCGTGAGTTTGAGTCTCGGACCATGCAGGCGTACCAGCAAGCCAAAATCGGCGGGTTCTGCCACATCTACTCGGGCCAGGAAGCCTGCGCCGTCGGCACGATCGGAGCCACCGAGCACGAGGACCCCATCGTCCTCGCCTACCGCGACCACGGGCACGCCCTCGCCCGCGGCATGGACCCCAAGGCCTGCATGGCTGAGATGTTCGGCAAGCTCGAAGGCTGCGCCAAGGGCAAGGGCGGGTCGATGCACATGTTCGACCGCCCCAACCACCTCTACGGCGGTCACGGCATCGTCGGCGCCCAAACCCCACTCGGCACCGGGCTCGCCTTCGCGAAGCGCTACCAGTGGGAAGTCATGGAAAAGGGCGGCAAGCACGTCTGCCTGTGCTACCTCGGCGACGGCGCCGTCGATCAGGGCGCGTTCTCCGAAGCCATGAACCTGGCCAGTCTGTACTCCATCCCCGTGATCTACATCATCGAGAACAACGGGTACTCGATGGGCACGGCCATCAGCCGCCACAGCGCGAACTCGGACAAGCTCGTCATGCGAGGCCAGTCGTTCGGCATCAAGTCCGTCGAGATCGACGGGTTCGACATCCTCGACCTCTACGACGCGTTCAAGCCCCTCGTCGACGAGTGCCGCGACCTCCAGCGGCCCGCCTTCGTGGACCTCAAGACCTACCGGTACCAGGGGCACTCGATGAGCGACCCGCAGAAGTACCGCACCAAGGACGAGGTGGACGAGTGGAAGGGCAAGGACTCGATCGCGGCTTTGGTGGACTACTGCATGAACGACCGCGGCTGCCTCGACGAGGACGGCTGGAAGGCGATGCAGAAGGAGATCAAGGACCAGGTGATGGAAGCGGTCGAGTTCGCCGAGAACGCGACGGACCCGGTGCCCGCTGAGGAGCTGGCGACGGACGTCTACGCGAACCCGCAGCCGAACCTGAGCCCGACCGAGGACTACCACCACGGGGTGAGGAACCCGTTGCTGTGACCTGGGCGCTGATTGCGCTCGGGGGCATGTTCCTTGTCACGCTTGCACTCCGTGTCGTGCTGCTCACGACCGCGAATCCGAAGAAACCGAAACAACGCGCCAACACCCCGCCGCCGCGTGTGATCACCGTGAAAGACGAGACCTCCCGATGACCACCCTCCCCATGATCGAGTCGAAGATCCACCCCGCCGTCGGCGAGTGGGAGCTGCCCGAGTTTGTCGCTGAGCACGAGCTGCCCAGCCGCGAGGGCGACCGGATCATCCAGTACCGCGAAGCCCTCCGCGAGGCGATGAGCCATGAGATGCGCAACGACGAGCGGGTGTTCTTGATCGGCGAAGAGGTCGCCGAGTACAACGGCGCGTACAAAGTCTCCCAGGGCATGCTCGACGAGTTCGGGCCCAAGCGGATCATCGACAGCCCGATCTCCGAGAACGGCTTCGCCGGCATGTGCATCGGCGCCGCGATGGCCGGGCTGCGCCCGATCGTCGAGTTCATGAGCTGGTCGTTCTCGCTCGTCGCGGCGGACCCGATCCTCAACAACGCCCCCAAGATGCTCTACATGTCCGGCGGGCAATGGGGATGCCCCATCGTCTTCCGCGGCAACGACGGCGCCGGCGGGCAGCTCGGCTCCACCCACTCCTGGTGCGTCGAAGGCATGTTCTCCAACGTGCCCGGCTTGAAAATGGCGATCCCGAGCAACCCGTACGACGCCAAGGGCCTGCTCGCGACGGCGATCCGCGACCCTGATCCCGTCTTCTTCCTCGAGTCCGAGCGGATGCTCGGCGACAAGGCCCACGTGCCCGAGGAGCAGTACTACATCCCCTTCGGCCGCGCCCGCAAGACCCGCGAGGGCGACGCGTGCACGCTCGTCAGCTGGGGGCGCCCGGCGAACTTCTGCCTCGACGCCGCCGAGAAGCTCGCCGAGGACGGCATCGAGTGCGACGTGCTGGACATGCGCACCATCCGCCCGCTCGATATGGACGCGATCGTGGACTCGCTGAAGAAGACGAACCGCGTGGTCGTGGTCGATCAGTCGTGGCCGTTCGGGTCGGTTGCGTCCGAGGTCGTCTCGCAGATCTGCGAGCACGCGTTCGACCATCTCGATCACCAGCCGGTGCGGGTGAACACGCGCGACGTGCCGACGCCGTACGCGAAGGGGCTGGAGTATGAGTACCTGCCCAACCCTGAGCGGATCGCCGAGGCGGTGCGGGGCGTCGTCAACGCGTGAATCCGAAGGCGGCGGTCCTGGGTGCCACGTCGGCGGCGCAGGACCACGCGCTGCGGGTCGTGAACGCACTGTTCGCGGCGGCCGGCGAGTTCATCACCGCCGCGGTCGCGTCGTTCGTCCTCTACGGCGTGCTCGGGTGGGCGCTCGTCGTCGCGCTCGTCATCCGCATCTCGGGCGCCGAGCATTGGATCAGCTGGATCATTCTGGGTGTGCTCGCGACGGCGGCCCACGCGTTCTTCACATTCCCCGCGACCGTGTCGTTCTGCGTGATGTCCGGCGTCCGCGCCGCGGTGAAGAAGCTCCAGCTGGGCGAGACCGTGCTCGAAGGGATCGTCTCGCAAATCTTCGGGCATCGCCCGGACCTCGCCGAGACGCCCGTCGAGGAGCTCGACGAGGACGAGGTGCGGGCCGCCGCGGAGTCCGCCGCGAGTGAGATCCGCGATCGAGTCTCGCTGCTCGGGCGGGTGCGCCGGTTCCTGCTGCGCCGGGTGATCCACCGGGCGGTGAAGTACGTGCTCGGCGCGTACATGGCGCGGGTGCACAAAGCGATCCTTGACGGCGAGGATCTGACACTCCGGGACGTGACCGCCGCCCTCGCGCGCACGATCGACGACCACCTGGCGGACCATCTCGCGTCAGCGTCCAAGCGGACGCTGACGGTCATCATCGCGATCGAGGCCTGCGTGGTGCTGATCGCCCCGCTGCCGCTGCGGTGGTTGCCGCTCTGATCGATTTCGAAGCGCGTCCGCCCGGCGGGCCGACAATGGTCGCATGCCGACCCCGGCGGAGATCATCGCGGGCGGGTGGAGGAGCCACATCTTCCACGCGATCGACGGGCACCCGTTCGTCATCGCCGCGCCCGCGAAGTGCGGATGCCGGACCGTGATCCGCTTTCTCCTCCGCGCCTCGGGGGTTGATGACGCCCCGCTCACGGACCACCAAGCCCAGCAGCACGCCCACGAGTGCACGCGGCTGTCACGCCTTCCCGAAGCCGAGCGCCTCGCGCGATTGGAGCGTGGGCCCGTGTTCGCCGTCGTCCGAGACCCCCTGTCTCGGATCGCGAGCGGGTTTGCCGACCGTGTCGTGCGGATACGCCGAGCCAGGCGGAACGCACCCATGTTCGACGCGATCCGCGCCCCCGGGCACGACCCGGACATCGGCATCACCTTCCGCGAGTTCGTGCATTATCTCGCGACGACCCGCGACCAGGATCTCGACCCGCACTGGCAGCCCGTCGCGCACGTGCTCGCAGGGTCCGAGTTCGACCGTCTTGTTGACCTCGCGGGTCTGCCCGGTCTCTTGCAGGAGTTGGACGCGGCGCACGCGTTGCGCGCGAATCCGCCGTCATACCGACCACCACGAACGGGCGCGCCGTGGGAGGGCCCCGCGCTCACGGATACAGACTCTGGCGAGCTCCGCCGGCGTGGGATCATCACACCCGCCGGCGCGCTCTACACGCCCGAACTCGAAGCGTTGGTGCTGGATCGGTACGCCGCGGACGTTGAGCTCGCGAACGCCGTACGCTTGCCGCGGGCCGGGTGAGCCCGGGGGCGACGCGTGCCGATCGAACCGACGACGCTGCTGGTATTCGCGGGTGCCTCGCTCATCCTGAACCTCACGCCGGGCCCGGACCTGCTGTACACACTCACCCGTGCCTCGACGCGGGGCGCCCGCGCCGGCATCGCGGCGGCGCTGGGGAACTTCGCCGGCACGCTCGTGCAGATCACCGCGATCGCGCTCGGGCTCGGGGCACTGCTCGCGCAGTCCTCCGTCGCGTTCACCGCGCTCCGCTGGGCGGGGGCGGCCTACCTCCTGCTCATAGGCATCCGGATGCTCCTCACAACGCCCGCCGCACCGAGCGAGCCCGACGCCCCCGACCGGCCCGCGCACACGCTCGCCCGCGTCGGGCTCGAGGCTTTCCTCATCCACACCCTCAACCCCAAAGTGGTGGTCTTTTTCCTCGCCTTCCTCCCCCAGTTCGTGGACCCGACCCGCGGCTCACCGACGGTGCAGCTCGTCACGCTCGGGCTGTGGTACGCGCTACAGGCGAGCCTCGTGCTGGTCGTCCTCTCCTGCATCGCCGGGCGGGCCCGAACGCTGCTCGCTGGGCGTGGCGGCGTCGGGGTCTGGCTCAGGCGTGTCGCCGGGGCCGGGTTCGTCGGCCTGGGCGGCAAGCTCGCGCTGGATGCCTGATTGGCGAGAAGACCCGCCCGAACCCCCGTACAATCGCTTTCGCCCAACCACACCCCGAGCCCTTGGGGCCCAGCCCCCACCGACCCGGAGACCCGCATGCCCATCGAGATCACGATGCCCCGCCTGTCCGACACGATGGAGCAGGGCACCGTCGTCAAGTGGAACGTCAGCGAGGGCGACACCGTCTCGTCCGGCGACGTGATCGCCGACATCGAGACGGACAAAGCCACGATGGAGCTCCAGTCGTTCGACGACGGCACGGTCGCCAAGCTCCCCGTCGCCGAGGGCGAGCAGGTCGCGGTGGGCACCGTGATCGCGATCCTCGCCGAGGAGGGCGAGTCCGCCGCCGACGCCGCGAAGGGGTCCGGCTCGGCAAAGAAGTCCGAGACCACCAAATCGGAGTCCGGATCAGACAAGGATTCCGACGCCGGCGCCTCGAGCGCCACCGCGACCGCCGCCCCTGCACCGAGCAGCGGCCCCGCCCCGTCGACCAACGGCGCGTCGTCGAATGGCGCCGGTTCTTCGTCTGGCGGTCGCATCTTCGCCAGCCCGCTGGCGCGCAAGCTCGCCGCGGAGAAGGGCGTGGATCTCGGCTCGCTCGCGGGCTCGGGCCCGTCCGGGCGGATCGTCAAGCGTGACGTCGAGTCCGCCGCCGGCTCGGGCGGCGCGTCCAAGGCCGCCGCCTCGGGCCCGCTCGTCGCCGGCTCGGTCAGCGCCCCGCCGCCGTTCGTCGCGGGCGACAGCGGGCTGGCCGACAAGACCGTCGAGCTCTCCAACATGCGGGCGACGATCGCCAAGCGGCTCGTCGAGTCCAAGACGACCATCCCCCACTACCAGGTCACGGTCAGCGCGCGCATCGACGCGCTCATGGAGCTCCGCGAGCAGCTCAACGCCCAGCTCGAGCCGCAGGGCGTCAAGCTCTCCGTCAACGACTTCCTCGTCCGCGCCTGCGGCATCGCGATGCACGAGCATCCGTTCGTGAACTCCTCGTGGGTCGAGCAGGGCCCCAAGATCCAGCTGCACGGACGCGTGAACATCGGCGTGGCGATCGCGCTCCCGCAGGAACGCGGCGGCGGGCTCGTCGTCGCCACCCTGCGAGACGCCGACCGCATCGGCCTGCGCCAGATCTCCGCCGAGACGAAGCGTCTCGCCAAGAAGGCCCGCGAGAAGGGCCTCTCCATCGAGGAGATGGCCGACTCGACGTTCACGATCTCCAACCTCGGCATGTTCGGCGTCGATCACTTCACCGCGATCGTCAACCCGCCCAACGCCTGCATCCTCGCCGTGGGTCGCGCAATCGAGAAACCCTTCATCGAGCGCAACGACGAGGGCGAGCCCGAGCTCGTCATCGGTCACGAGATGTCCATGACCATCAGCTCTGACCACCGCATCGTGGACGGCGCGATGGCAGCGCAATACCTCAACTCCGTCAAGCAGCTCCTCGAGAACCCGGCGACCCTGCTCGTCTGATGGCCCCCGCGCCCCCCGAGACCAAGCCGCGACGCGTCGTCCCGATCTTCGTCGGCGTGCTCCTCATCATCGCGTCGCTGGTCCTCGCCCTGATGACCGCCGGGTTCGGGTTCGGGTATCTCAACGCCGGGCTGAACAAAATGTACCTCACCGCGTCCGAGCCCGGCACGCACGCGCTCGACCTCAGGCCCGGCAGCTACGACCTCACGCGCGCGACGTCCGCACAGCCGGAGGACGCGGGCACGCTCACCATCCGCTCGACCGACCCGAGCATCGCCGCCGTCGCGCCCACGGGCGCGGGCAGTTACATCGAGATCGAGGGCGTGCGCTACGACCTACTCGCGAGCATCGACGTGACCACCCGCGAGCCCGTGAGTCTGGAGTTGGAGGGCGACCCCGCCCACTTCCCCGTCGTCGTGCGGCGGGACCAGATCACCTGGATGCAGCACACCGCCGCCGTCACCGCGGGCGTTGCCATCCTGCCCATTGCCTGCTTGCTCACCGGTGTCGTGCTGATCATCCGCGAGAAGCAGCGCCAGACGCGGGAGCTCGTCGAGTTCGTCTCCGGCGTCCGCTGAGCCCGATCCCGCCACGCAGATTCCGCGAAGAACCGCCCTGAGCGGCCCCAGGGCCCGATCCGGAACAGCGGGCTCGAAATCTCGGTTTCCCATGTCACAATGACCCGCGTGACCATGACTCGAACCGACCACCAACTCCGCATCGGCCCCGGCACCCCAGCCGACCCGACCGACCTGCTCGAACAGGCCCGTGCCGAGGCACGCCGGCAGGAGGAGGAGGACCGGATCGGCGCCCGCCTGGCGCGGCGTCTCTTCCTCGCGTTCGTCGCCTGCCTGATCATCGGCGTCGTCTGTTTCGTCGTGGTGCCCAACTACGCCGGGATCACGATCCCGCCGGTGGTGCCCCTGCTGAGCTTCGCGGCGATCGCGACGGGCACACTCGTCACCATGCCGCGCAACGAATCCGCCCCCAACACCGATGCCTGCGCATGCGACGACGGCAACCCCATCGGCTGCTGCCCGGGCCCGCGCCCGCTGCGAGACCCGCGCCGGGGCCCCTAACCGCGTCCTCCCGCCCCTCAGACCGCGTTCACTCGAAATTTCATCCGCCGGCAGGGCCGAGCCCGGTATGCTTAAGGAAGCGGCGGATTCGCCGGGATCGGAATCTCCGCGTGCCAACACAGGAACTCCTGTACGTCAGCGACCGCCCCTCCACAACGACCGACGAGCAGGTCGTGGATGGCATCGTTATGCCATCGATGCGCAAGAACCGCGAACTCGGCATCACGGGCTGCCTCTGGTTCGGCAAGACAAGGTTCGTTCAGATCCTCGAGGGAGAGCGTGAAGCGATCGACGATCTCTACGCGAAGATCGAACGCGATGATCGCCACCACGACGTCAGGCTGATCCACTACGGACCGATCGAATCACGCGCGTTCGATCGGTGGTCCATGCGGCTCATCAAGGGCGACGAGCGTGACACCGTCGAGTCGATCATCGCCGAGTACGCCGTCGGTCACGCGGATACGGAAGATTCATCCGAGCCCGTCGGCGCGGCCGTCTTCACAAGCATCCGACGGAAGCTCCGGGCGCTCGCGGACGTTTCACCCTTCCCGATCGCCGGGCACTGACGCGACCACCCCTGCTCGGACCGCCCCCGCTCGAGCCCGGCGTGGGTGAACACGCCCACGTCGCCGTGCAGGCCAGGCCCGGGTTCATCACACGGTGGATTACCCGGCAATCTTCGCCGAGCCAGAGATCGCATCGCCGCGCGTGACATTTCTGCCGGGCTGCCAACGATCCGGTGTATGCCCGACCGCCACCCCAAACCGCCGGACCGCGAGCTCCCGTTCCTGTTCTCGGGCGGCGTCCTGCTGGCCGGTGTCGCGGGGTACGTGAACGTTGTCGTGCTCGCGCTGGGCGGTCCCCCGGTCACACACGTCACGGGCACGGTGTCACGCTTCAGCGCCGATCTCGGCAATCGCGACTTCACGGACGCGACGTGGGTGCTCGCAATCGTCGCCGCGTTCATCGCGGGCGCCGGCGTGAGTGGGTTCGTCCTGGGCGACCCAAGGCTGCGTCTCGGGCGACGTTACGGCGTGGCGATCCTCGCCGAGGCCGCCCTGCTCGCCGCCGCCACCGCCGTGTTCCCGATCGCGCCGCTCCCCGCGGTGCTCCTGGCCGCGGGCGCCTCGGGGCTGCAAAACGCCATGGCCTCGACGTACCGCCACCTGATCCTCCGCACCACGCACGTCACGGGCATCGCGACCGATCTCGGCTTCGAGCTCGGCCGCCGGCTCGCGGGGCATCGCGTCGCGGGTTGGCACTTCGTGCTGCTGACAGGCCTGCTTGGCGCTTTCGTCGCCGGCGGCGTGGCGGGCGCCGTCGCCCAGGCCGGGCTCGGCTCACGCGCCCTGCTGCTGCCCACCGCTCTGCTCGGCGCGGCGGGGCTCACATACTTCGCCTGGCGACGCCTCACGCCCGGACGCGGGTGACGATCACCCCTTCTGAGAGCGCCGCCGCTTGAGCTCGGCATCGATAAACCCGCCGATGTCGCCGTGCATGACCAGGTCCGGGTTCATCACCTCGTAGTTCGTCCGGTGGTCCTTCACGCGGTTGTCGTAGAAAACATACGACCGTATCTGCGTGCCCCACCCGCGCTGCTCGATCTTGCCGCCGGACGCCTCGAGGATCTCACGCTCGCGCTCCTCCTCGGCCATCTGCTCGAGCTTGGCCTGCAGGATCGACAGCGCCTGCTTGCGGTTCTGCGGCATTTCCTTGTGCGTGCTCGACACCACCTGGATGCCCGTCGGCTTGTGCGTGATGCGCACGGCCGTCGCGACCTTGTTCACGTTTTGCCCGCCCGGCCCGCTGGACCTCGCGAACACGACGATGTCCAGATCGCGGTCCGGGATCTCCAGGGCTTCTTCCTCGAACTCGGGCGTCACGTCCACCGTCGCGAAGCTCGTCTGCCGCTTGCCCTGCGCGTTGAAGGGCGACACCCGCGCCAGCCGGTGCGTGCCGCGCTCGCACGCGAGGTTCCCGAACGCGTACGCCCCCTTCACGTGCAGCGTGACGGAGTCGAGACCGACCTCGGACCCGTGCGATTTCTCGACCTCCTCGACCTTCCACTTCTGCTGCTCGCAGAAGTAGAGGTACATCCGGAAGAGCATCTCGCACCAGTCGTTGGCCTCGGTCCCGCCGTCACCGGCGCTGATCGTCAGGAAGCAGTCGCGGTGGTCGTGCTTGCCGCTGAGCAGCGACTGGAGCTCGACCTTGCCCATCCGGCGCAGCAGGTCGGCGAGCTGCCCGTCCGCCTCGACGAGCAGGTCGTTGTCGCCCTCCTCGCGGCTCATCTCGTAGGCGAGCTTCGCGTTCTCAAAGTCCTCGATGACCGCACGCAGGCCCGAGACCTGGGCCTTGACAGCCTTCATCTCCGCGACGGTCTTCTGAGCCGCGTCCGGGTTGTCCCAGAAATCCGCGGCCCCCATCTTGTCCTCAAGCCCCGCGAGCTTGGTCAGCTTGGTGTCGTAGTCAAAGAGAGTCGCGGATGGTCAAGATCCGCGCCTCGAGATCGGCGATCACGTTCTGGTGGGCTTCGAGCTGCATCGTGCACTCCTCTGAGCGGTCATGGTAGTCGCGAAACCGCTCATCGTCCGCCCCGTACCCTTCGCCGATGCAGGATCTGGTGATCGCGACAACCTCGCACGACGCCGCCCCGATGCTGCTGCGGGCGTGGTCAATGCTGCTGATCCTCGTGATGCTGGGCGTCGCGTCCGTGACGGTGCTGTGGGTGCTGTTTGTAGTCCGCCGCCAACGCGCCGGCAAGCCCCGGCGCAAACGCCACGTGACCTCCCAGCTCAGCGCCTGGGAGGAAGCCGCCGCCCGCGCCGAACCATGGGAAGGCCCCGACCCGGCGGACCTTGACGCCCTGGATGACGGCTCTACATGAAACTCAGGATGGAGCCGCGAGCGTGAGCGTTCGGCCAGATACTCGTTCCCGAACCGGCCGCTCACGCTCCCGGCTTCTTCCCTCGGTGGCCTGCCAGTTCGTCACCCGCCCGAGCTCAACCGCTCGACGACGCGGGCCGCGTGCTCGTGCCCGAGACGCTGCGCGTACCGCGCCAGCTCGAGCGCCCGGGCGGGGTCACCCGCACGCTCCGCCCAGAGCGCCGCGTCGAAGGCGACCTGCGGGTTGCGTGTGTCCGCGGCGTGCGCGCGTTCGTAGAGCTCGGCCGCCTCATCCGTGCGCCCGAGCATGCCGAGCGTCTCCGCCGCCGCCTTGGCGTACTCGGGCTGGACGAGCACGTCGGCGTCCAACCCGAGCAGCACACCCAACGCCTGCTCGGGCTCGCCCGCTCGTTTCATGGCGCGGGCTTCGATCAACCGCCACGCGGGCTCGTCGGGGTCCGCGTCGCGGGCCTTGCGCGCGTGCTGCATGGCGATCGCCGGCTCGTTGTTCCGGAGCGCCAGCTGCGCGAGCTGCCCCCACGCCACGGCGTTGCCCGGGTCCAACACCGTCACACGCACCAGGTTCGCCCGAGCCGCATCGAGATCACCCGCCGAGGTCTGCGCCGTCGCGAGGTAGAGCGCGTACGCCGGCTCGCCCGGGTTCGCGCTCTGCGCCGCGGCGAAGTGCTCGATCGCCAGATCCGTCTCGTCGATCGCACCCGCGATCGTGCCGGACTGGAACTCCAGCTCCGCCGTCCGCGGTCCGATCGCCAGCGCCGCGACCATCTGGTCGTACGCCGCGCGCGTCCGCCCGGCGTTCACGAGCAACTCCGCGAGCTCGACGCGCAGCTGCTGATCGTCCGGGTATTGCGCCACGCCCTCCGTCAGCACCCTCTCGGCGGCCGACGCGTTGCCCATCCGCGCGTGCTCGTTCGCCGCGCGGACGATCACCTCGAACGTGTCCGGCGGCGCAAGACCGGGCCCCCCCGAGCTCCCGTCCCCCGGGTGCTCCTCCGCTGTCGCCGGCGTGGGCCCGCTCAGCGCGGTCCAGACAGCCCACCCCGCGACGCCCAGCCCGAGGACCAGCACGCCGACCAACGCGAGCCCGCCCGCTCCGACCTTCCCGGTTCGTGTGTGTGCCATCGGGGAACGGTATCGGATGCCCTACCATCGCGGCTGGAACGACCCCGTTTGAGCGATCGGAGCCGCGACCGTGACCCAGGCCGCCGACCAAACCCCGACATCCCCCGCCCCCCTCGGCAAGACCTACCAACCCGCCGAGACCGAGCCCGCCGTCTGGCAGCGCTGGATCGACGCCGGCGCGTTCAAGGCCGACCCCAACCGCGTCACCTCGGGCGAGGCCGACCCCTACTGCATCCTCATCCCCCCGCCCAACGTCACCGCCGCCCTGCACCTCGGGCACGCGCTCAACAACACGCTGCAGGACGTCCTCGTCCGCGCGCACCGCATGATGGGGTTCGAAACGCTCTGGATGCCCGGCACCGACCACGCCGGCATCGCCACCCAGACCGTCGTGGACAAGCGCCTCAAAGCAGAAGGCAAGCCCGCGCTCGCCGAATACAAGAAGATGCAGGCTGAGGGCGGCAACGGGCGCGAGCAGTTCACCCAACTCGTCCAGGACTTCAAGGACGAGTTCGAGGCCCGCATCACGGGCCAGCTCCAGGCGATGGGGTGCAGCTGCGACTGGGACCGCCAGCGCTTCACCATGGACGCCGTCTGCGCGCGCGCCGTCCGCGAAGCCTTCTTCCGCCTGTTCAAGGAAGGCCTCATCTACCGCGGCAAGCGCCTCGTGAACTGGGACCCAGCCACCCAGACCGCGCTGTCGGACGATGAAGTCGAGAACAAGGAAATCGACGGCGCGTTCTACTACCTCCGCTATCCGTTGGTCCACCCGCCCATGGGCGACCACGGCGGCATCGGCGACCACGACCCCGTCACCTGGGACGAGCTCGCCGCCAAGGGCTACCCCGGTGCCGATCAGCACCCCGAGGACGAGAAAGCCTGGGTCACCGTCGCGACGACGCGCCCCGAGACGTACCTCGGCGACACCGCCGTCGCCATCAACCCCAAGGACCCCCGCGCCGAGTCCCTCCGCGGCATGCTCTGCGAGCTCCCCCTCGTCGGCCGGCGCATCCCCATCATCGAGGACGATTACGTCGTCCTCCCCGTCGCCCTCGGCGGCGACCCCAACGACCCCAAGGCCCAGATGGCGACCGGGTTCCTCAAGGTCACCCCCGCCCACGACCCCAACGACTGGGAGCTCGGGCAACGCCACGCCGGCGACATCAAATCCCGCTGCAGCGCGATGGAGCACGTCATCAACGTCATGGCGCCCGACGGCACCATCTCCGCCGACCACGGGTGGATCGACTTCGAGACCTACGGGCACAACTCGGGCGCCGAGGTCTTCATCGGCTTGAGCCGCGAGGACGCGCGCCAGAAGGTCGTCGATGAGTTCAAAGCGCGGTCCATGGGCGAGGGGAGCCTGCTCGAAGCGGTCAAGCCCCACCGCCACGCCGTTGGGCACTCGTACCGGAGTCACGTCCCGATCGAGCCCTACCTGAGCGACCAGTGGTACTGCAAGGTGACCGACGACCGCCTCCGCGGCAGCGCCCAGCGTGCCCTCCGCGCCGACCAGCGCTCCGACGCGAGCACGACGGCATGGCCCAAGTCGAAGCCCGCGGATGCTGCGGGCGACGGCAAGATGACCATGCACCCGGCCCGGTACGCCAAGACCTACGAGACCTGGCACGACAACCTCCGCGACTGGTGCATCTCCCGCCAGCTCTGGTGGGGGCACCGGATCCCGGTGTGGAGCGGGACCTTGACGATCGACGCCGGGGAAAATCCCGACCTCAAGGGTGACCTGATGATCAGCGGTCTGTGGGAGATTCTCCGCGGCGAGTCTCAATACTCGGCGGTCACCGTGTTCGATGAAGACGGCCTACCAGTCGATCCAATCGAAGTGCTTGACCAAGTCGATGATCGCGATCGGAGCTACACGTTCTTTGTCTGCAGCAACGGGCAACGAGCCAAGAACGAAGCGGCTCTAGAAGCCATCGGCTTCACCCACGACCCCGATGTCCTCGACACCTGGTTCTCCAGCGCGCTCTGGCCGCTCTCGACGATGGGGTGGCCCGACGCGGACGCCGCGAGCAAAGACACGGGCATCGACGACTTTGCGCAACTGCTCGGCGCCTTCAACCCCACCTCCGTCCTGTGCACGGCCCGCGAGATCATCACGCTCTGGGTCTCCCGCATGGTCATGTTCAACCGCCTGTTCATGGAGCAGGACGGGCACCCGCCCAGGCTGCCCTACAAGGACGTCTTCATCCACGCCATGATCCAGGACGGCGAGGGACGCAAGATGTCCAAGTCCCTCGGCAACGGCGTGGACCCGCTCGACATCATCCACTCGCACGGCACCGACGCGATGCGGTTCACGCTGGTCCAGATGACCACGCAGACGCAGGACGTCCGCATGCCCGTCGAGCCCGACCCCGCGACGGGCAAGAACACGTCGCCCAAGTTCGACGCCGGTCGGAACTTCTGCAACAAGCTCTGGAACGCCGCCCGGTTCGCGATCGGGATGCTCGACAGCGACCCGCCCCAACCCGGGATCTCGATCGACCCCGAGCAGCTTTCGCTGACCGATCGGTGGATGCTCAGTCGTTTGGCAGGCGCGACCAGCGCGATCAACAGCGCCATCAAGAACTACCAGTTCAAGGACTACGCCGACGCGCTCTACGACCTGCTCTGGCGTGACTTCTGCGACTGGTACCTCGAAGCCGTCAAGCCCACGATCAAGACGGACGCGAACCAGCGCGCCGTCCTGCGGCTCACACTCGACGCGATCCTCCGCCTCCTGCACCCCGTCGCGCCCTTCATCACCGAAGCGGTCTACGAGCGCCTCCGCGAGATCCCGCTGCGCGAGGTCGAGGGGTTCGCGTTCGCGAGCACCAAAGCGACCGACACGCTCTGCCAGTCCGGCTGGCCCGCGCCCGAGCCGGGCCTGCGCGACGAGCCCGCCGAGGAAGCGTTCGGGCGCGTCCAGGCGCTCGTCACGACCATCCGCGAGGTACGCGCGAGCAACCAGGTGCCCCCCAAGCGCCGCATCACGCTCCACGCGACCGAGGCCCTCGCGGCGGACGTCGCCCGCTGGTCCCCGCTCGTCGAGACGCTCGCGGGCGTCGAGACGATCACGACCGACGCCCCCGCCGGTGCCGCCGCGGCCTTCACCTTCGAGTCCGCCGAGCACCGCCTGTCCAACCTCGCCGACGCCGTGGACGCGTCCGTCGAGCGCGAACGTCTGAGCAAGGCACTCGCCGATCTCGACAAAGCCATCGGCGGGCTCGAAGGCCGCCTGAACAACCCCGGATACGTGGACAAAGCCCCCGCGCACCTGGTCGATCAGACCCGCGCCGAGCTCGCGCAGAAGCAGACCGACCGAGACGCACTCCGCAAGGCACTGGAGGACCTCGCGTGAGCGCACGCCGGGCGTTGTCCATCGGATCGCTCGCCCTCGCGTGCGCCGCGGTTGGCGCGTGCAGCGGCCCGAGCGGGCGTTCGCCGACGACCGCCGCGCGCGTCGCCGAGCTGAACCGTGCGGGCGAGGTCGCCGCAATGAGCGCCCGGGCGGATACGCGCAACGGCGTCATCTCCGCCGAGGCCTGGAGCTTCGAGGGCGTGCCCGGGCAGAAGCTCACCACGCCATCGTTCGAGGTCTTCACGACGGTGCAGTCGTCGCGTCTGCTCGAGCGCCTGCCCGCGTTCCTCGAGCACGCATTGAATCACTACACCCGCGCGCTCGCCCCGCTGCCCGAGCCGAGCGGACGGCTGGAGACCTACGTCGTCGCGACGCGGCGGCAGTGGACGCGCGTAACGCGTCGGCTGATGGGCGCGGACGCGGGCGTCTACCTGCGCATCACCCGGGGCGGGTTCGCCGCCAAGTCACGCGGCGTCTACTACGACATCGGGTCCGACGAGACCCTCGCCGTCGCGGCGCACGAAGGGTGGCACCAGTACACCCAGTCCACGTTCGCCGACCCGCTGCCCGTGTGGCTCGAAGAGGGCGTCGCGACATGGATGGAGGGCTACCGCTGGGAGGGCCCGAAGCGGTCGCTCCCGGTCTTCACGCCGTGGGAGAACGCCGAGCGGTACCGCATGCTCCGCCGTGTCGCGATCGAGGGCGACGCGATGCGCCTCGATCAGCTGCTGAGCGTGCGCCCGCAGGACGAGATCGCGACGAGCAACGACCGCGCGCTGCGCTACTACGCCCAGATCTGGGCGCTCACGCACTTCCTCAACGAAGGCGAGGGCGGGCGCTACCGCCCGGCGCTGCAACGCATCCTGACCGACGCCGCGTCGGGGGATCTGTACGACACCGTCCGCTCGCGCCTGGGCGAGCGCGCCGCGCGCGAGGCCCGCGCCCGACGCATCGGCCCCGCCGTCCTCGCGGCGTACCTCCCCGACGTCACCGCGACCGACCTGAACCGCCAATACCAATCGTTCGTGCGACGCGTCGCACACCCGTCGGCGATCCTCGATCGCTGAAATCGCGGCCGGCGTCAGTTGGACGCGACCGCCTCACGCTCGATATCGCCCGGCACGCCCAGGTACCGCAGCCCGCGTTCCATCACGCGCCGCACCACCGGGCCCGCGACCCAGCTGCCATAGTGCTGGCGGTTGCGCACCAGCGTCGGCCCCGGGTCATCGATCACCGCGAGCACCACGAGCCTCGTATTCTCCAGCGGCGCACCCGCGAGGAAGCTCGACTGGTGCTGGTTCTTCAGGTACCCGTTGAACCCGGGCGGGCGCTTGTGGTCTGCGGGCGTGGGCAGCGCGACCTCGCTCGTGCCCGACTTGCCGAACATCGTGTACGTCGGCTCACCCTCGTCGGCGAACCGACGCATGAGCCGGTCGTCCATGTTGCTCGCGACCCCCGCGAGAACCGCGCGCACGTGCGCGGCGGTCTCGGGCTTGAAAACGCGTTCGATGACCACGGGCCCGCCGACGACGCCCTCGCGCTCATCCTCTCCGACCGCGGTCAGACGCAGCTCGGGCAGCGTGCCGCCCATGGCGCCGGGGCGGGCGATCGCGCAGAACGCGCGCGCCATCTGCACCGGCGTCACGCCGACCTCATACCCCATCGAGACGGACGTCTGCGTGTACTTGTTCCAACGCCCGGGAGGCGTGACAAGACCCGCCGTCTCGCCCGGCAGCTTCGTCCCCGTCGAACGCCCGAACCCGACGTCGATCAACGCCTGTCGCATCTGCTCGTGCGTCAGGCGCTCGGCGAGCTGCGCCATCCCGATGTTCGAGCTGTGCAGCAGCACCTCGTCCCATGACAGGTCGTCCTTCGGGTAGACGTCCGTGATGCGACGCCCGTACGGAGTACGCCAGTGCTTGCCCCCGGTCTTGACGATCTCATCCGCCGGCAGCACGCCGAGCTCGTACGCCCGCGACCAGATCAGCGACTTCATCGTCGAGCCCGGCTCGT
Organism: Phycisphaerae bacterium; assembly: GCA_030426605.1. Taxonomy (GTDB): domain Bacteria; phylum Planctomycetota; class Phycisphaerae; order Phycisphaerales; family UBA1924; genus BQJQ01. The sequence continues at coordinate 26,602 of JAUHXM010000004.1, forward strand.
ACACATCCTCGACGCACCGGTTGCGCCCGAGCGACGGGTGGATCAGCCGACCCGGGTCTTCCTTGAGGAACCGGTACCGCGGACGGTCACGCGGGTCGGGCGCGAGGTCGCCGTGCGGCTTGAGGTACGCCTTCGCGCCATCGCGGTCGTGCTCCGGGTCGCGCACGAGCCACGGGAACTCCGCGAGGTTCTCGATCTCGCGGTAGATGTCCGCCATCGCGAGGATCTCCCCCGTCGCCGGATCGACCACGACAATGCGCCCGCCCGCGGCGTCCGCGTCTTCCACGCCCCGCGTGAGCTCCTCGACCGCGATGCGTTGGATCTCGACGTCGATCGATAGACGCACCGGCTCGCCCGGCGTCGGGTCGGTCCACTCGCCTCGCTCGACCCACAGCGGCCGCCCGCGCGCGTCGCGGACGTACCGAAGCCGCCCGCCACGCCCCTGCATCGCGCCGTCGAGCGCACGCTCGGCGCCGAGCAGCCCGGCGAGCTCGATCGACCGGTCGGCATACCCGACCTTGCCCACGATCGCCGCGACGCCGTCGCCGCCCGGATACTCACGCACCGGGCGCCGCTCGAGCCACACGCCCGGGATGCCCAACGACCGCACACGCTCGGCGACCTCGACCTCCACCGCGTCACCCACCGGCACGTACCGAACGAGCGCCGGCGCGGCCGGCTGCTGATCTTCGTTGCTTGCCGTACCCGAAACCCGCGCCGCCGCGGGTGGTGCCCCGAACCCGAACTTCCGCTGCACGAGCTCGACGATGCCCGGCGCTTCGACGTCAAGCTCGGCGTCCGCGCCCAGTCCGGCGCGCACGGCGCGCCGTTCGTCGTTCAGGATCATCCGGTCGAGCAGACGCCCCCCGATCGCGCCCGGGCTCTCGCCCAACGCCTCGGCGAGCCGCACGATCGCCTCGTCAGGCGGGTCGGGCAACACCGTCGGATCCACAACCGTCTGATACGCGAACCGCGTGAGCGCAAGCGGCCGCCCGCGGCGGTCGAGCAACGCCCCGCGAGGGGCCGCGAGCGTCCGCCCGGACTCGCGCAGCTGCACGTGCTCGGCGAGCTGGTCCCCCGGCGCCATCTGCAACTGCCCGACGCGCGTGAGCAGGAGCCCGAACACGATCGTCACCGAGACCCCGACCAGGATGGACACCGCGTCGATGCGCGCCCCCGGCGAACTCACGGCGTGACCCCGCCCCGAGGCGACAGCACCTCGTCCCACCCCGCCGTCTCGAGCACCGTCCGCGGGGGCAGCACCGCCGGGTTGTCGCTCGACGACACGAGCCCGTCGATCGCGCCCGCGGCGGCGAGCTTCGCAACCATCTCCCCCACCGCCGGCGGCGTCGTGCGCGACGCGATCTCGGCGCGCAGCCGGAGCAGCCGCTCCTCATGCTCGCGGATACGCAGGCGCGTCTCCGTCAGCTCGTGCGCCGCCTGCAGGCGTGATTGACGCATCGCGAGCGTCCCGCCGCCGCAGGCGCCCAACGCCAGGATCAACGCGACAAGCTTGGCAAACACGGGGGTCTCCGACCGGTCGCTCTATCGGGCCGGGATCTTGAGCTTCATGCCGACTCGGATCTCGTCGGCGTCGTCGATGAGCCCGCGGTTCGCCGCGACGATCTCCGCCGCACGGCGCGAAGACCCGAGCAACTCGGACGCGATGGCGCTGAGCGTGTCGCCCGGGCGCACCTCGTACTCGCTCGGGCCCGACGCCCGCACCGCCAAGGTCTCGCGCGGCATGTCCACTTCTTCGAGGATGGGGATGTCCAGGCGCACGCCGATGGTCAGCCCGCCGTCCGCAGAGACACGCCCGGGGTTCGCCTGCTGGATCTCGCGCCAGCGGTTCCCGTTGCCCAGATACCGCTGCGCGAGCTTGTAGAGGCTGTCGCCCGAGACGACCCGGTGCGTGACCGAGCGTGGGAGCTGCTGGCGCGTCGGCACGACCACCTCGGCGGTGCTCGGGATCTCGCTCCCCGTCGCCGACCGGGCCCCGATCGTCCGGTTGGGCGGCACGGCGCTCTCGCCCATGCGCTGCCACACGTCGCCCGTCGCGTCGGCGAAGGCGCGGAACCGCTCGGAGATGGACGACGCCGGGTCCTCGGTCGCGGGCTCGTACGAGCCGTCGGCCAGCCCGCCCTGCTGGATGATCAGCGGGTCCGGCGTGGGCTGCGCGGTCTCGATCCGCGTCGCGACGGGCGGCGTCTGCTCAATCCCGCGGCGCTGCGCTTCCTGGATGGCGCTCCCCAGCAGCGTCCCCGAAAACGCGACCCGGTCGTCCACCGCGGAGTCTTCCGAGACGGCGGCCTCGTCCAGGCGCGCCGTGCGCGCCCGCGACAGGTGATCCGACACCAGCACCCCCACCATGAGGATGAGGGTGAACCCGATGATGAGCGCGAGCTTGTTCTCTCTGGTCACGGCTGCGTCCCTGCGGCTCGTGGTCAACGGGGGGCGTCGTGCCCCCCGCGTCGATCTCAACCCCCCGACCCGCCCTCCGGCGAGATCAGGCGCACCGCGCGCAGCTTGGCCGACCGGGAACGCGGGTTGTCCGCCACCTCGTCTTCACCCGCCTGGACCACCCCGCGCGTCACGTGCTCCGCGAGCCCGTCCGAGACGAGCGACGCGAAACAGCGCTTCACCGCGCGGTCTTCCAGGGAGTGGAACGCGATGACCGCGACCCGGGCTCCCGGCGCCAGCCACCCGTCTCCTGACGGGGCGGACGCCGCCCCCCGCCGAACCCCCGCCAGAAATCGGTCCAGGCTCCCCAGCTCGTCGTTCACCGCGATCCGGAGCGCCTGAAACGTCCGGGTGGCGGGGTGAATCCGGGGGCCCGACCCTCTGGTCGGCGGGATCGCCGAGCGGACGATCTCCGCCAGCTGCCGCGTCGTTTCGATCGGCGAATCCTGCCGCGCCGCGACAACTTTCCGGGCGACCGTTCTCGCGTGCTTCTCCTCGCCGAATTCTCGGATCAGACGCGCCAGATCCGCCTCCGGCAGTGTCCGGACCAGGTCCGCCGCCGTCATGGGCAGCCCCGGGCCCAACCGCATGTCCAGCGGCCCGTCCGCCCGGAAGCTCAGCCCACGCTCGGGGTCGTCCATCTGTGAGCTCGCAAACCCCAGATCCGCCAGGACGAGATCCGCCCGGATGCCCCGCCCGGCCAGCGCTCGCGGCAGGTCGGCGAAGTTGCCCTCCACCCGGATCACCCGCCCGGCGTCCCCCATCACCCCCGCGACACGAGCCACCGCCCGCTCGAGGTTCGCGGGGTCGAGATCGTTGAGGACGACCCGCCCCTCGGGCCCGATCCGCGCCGCGACGTCCGCCGCGTGCCCGCCGAGCCCGGCGGTCGCGTCCGCGTACGTCTCGCCCGCGCGCGGCCCCAGCACCTCCAGCACCTCGGCGGGCAGGACCGGCACGTGCCCAAGCTGTTGCGGATCGCCGTCCATCGGTGCAGCCTACCCCGTACCATCCGCCATGCCCGACTCGGCGGACCCCTGGGTGATGATCGCGACCGCGGCCCGCAAGAGCGAAGCCCAGGAGATCGCCTACGCCCTTGACCTCCGTGGGATCACCTCGAAACAGCTCAGACTCAGCCGGGGGCTGCTCAAGGGCAAAACTGTCGCCGTGCTGGTGCTGGCGGAGGACGAAGAACGGGCGCGCGAGTCGCTCCCCTTCATCTACCAGGGCATGCAATCCCGCGCCAGCCTGCGCGCGACGACCGAGATCAACGCCTGCCCATTCTGCGGGTACGACCTCGCCGGGCTGCCGGGCAACCTGCCCTGCCCGGAGTGCGGCAAGGACCTCTCCACCCCCGAGGCCCGCGAGGCCGCCCGCCGGGCCAGCGGGCTCTGATCACCCGTTGCCCGGGAAGCTCGGGTCGAGGAACCGCCCGTTCTCGTGGAAGACCTCCCCGTCCGCCGCGATCGTGCCGCCCGGGTGCCCGTTGCGCTGGCGCAGCTCGCAGACCATGTCCCAGTGGAGGGCCGATTCATTGGTCGAGCCGCTCTCGGGGTACCCCGCGCCGACGGCGGCGTGGAATGTCCCGCCGATCTTCTCGTCGAACAGCGTGTTGCGTGAGAAGTCCTCGATCGCGTAGTTGGTCCCGATCGCGATCTCGCCCAGGTTGCGCGCGCCCTCGTCCTGGTCGAGCATCGCGAGGAGGAACGACTCGTTCTTGCGCGCCGAGGCGTCCACGACGCGCCCGTCCTTGAACTGAAGGCGCACGCCCTCGACCTCGCGCCCATCGACGACGGCGGGGAACGAGTAGTTCACGTGCCCCTCGACGCCCTGGGGCCCAGCAAAGACCTCGCCGTCGGGGAAGTTCTCCCCACCCGAGCAGTTGATCCAGATGCCGCCGTCCACGTTCACGCGCAGGTCCGTGCCGTCGTGCCCGTCGTGGGGCGCGACCTTGAAGTGGACCTCTTTCTTCTGTTGGAGGAAGTCGCAAACGCGCTGCTGGCGTTCGCGGATCTCACGCCACGCCGCGGCGGGGTCGGGCAGGTGCAGCAGCCCCGCCTCGAACACGAATTTCTCATACGCACGCAGTGACATCTCCGCGTCCTGCGCGCTCGCGAGTGTGGGGTAGAGCGTCCCGCACCAGCGGAGGTCGCCCGACGCGGCGCGATCGAAGAACCGCTTCATGTACGGCGTGGCGGACCTGGAATGGATCGCCGCACGCTCGGGGGGGATCTTCGACTGCGACCGGGTGTTCACCTCCGCCCAGAGCCCGATGCGGACGTCCACCTTCTCGACGGCATCCATCTTCAGCGGGCTCAGGTACGCGAGTTGCTCGTCGGTCCCCTTCTCCATCAGGATGTCGTGGAGCGACTCCGGGCGGGAGTTCCAGAACGGGTGCCCGCCCGCCTCAAGGACGCGCTCGTAGACCGCTTCGACCAGCGGCATCGCGATCGGGTCGGACTGGATCATCACGAGGTCATCCTTCTTCACGCGGGTTGAGTACGTGACGATGACGTCCGCGAGGCGGTCGAGCATGGGGTGTCGCATGGGTTCCCTCCTCGGGGGCTGAACGCCCCGCCGGGCGAGCGTACGCTTTGGGCGAGGCGCACGCGGCGGCGTGCCGGTGGCGCCGGCGACGAGACCTCCAGAGAAGACGGGAGCCGCCATGCGTGCCACCACCCGAATCGGACTGATCCTCGCGGGCTGCGCCGCGGTTGTTCTTGGAATGTCGCTCCGCACCACGACCGCCCAGGCGACCGCCGGCGACGGGCGCGGCGAGATCGCGACCGTAGACGTCATCGTCCTCATCGAGGACATGATGAAGACCGCCGAATACGCCGAGCCCCGCTCGGCGATGGAAACCCTGATGCGGCAGGAACTCACCGAGGCGGGCGAGCAGCTGACAAACCTGGAAGCCGAGATCCGCGTGATGGACCAGGCCGACCCCTCCTTCGCGCTCAAGGTCAGCGAGTATCAGTCGCTCGCGCAGAACCTGGACAACATGACCCAGGCGAAGGCGGCGGAGTACGACCAGTCGAACGCACGCCAGGCCGTCGCGATCTACGGGCGCGTGACAGACGCCGCGGACACCGTCGCGCAGCGGATGGGGTACCGGTACGTGATCGCGTCTCGCGCGCCCGACGCGCCGATGGAGCCCGAGCTCGGGTTCAACGCGATGGCCCAGCAGGTGCTGTCACGCCCGATGATCTTCGGGGCGGAGAACGACGACATCACCGCCGCTGTGCGCGCCGAGCTCGGCATGCCCGAGCCCAGCGACGACGCCGATTCGGCGGAAGAGAACGCGGGCGGGTGATCACGCCCGCTCGCGGGCCCGCGATTCGATCAGACCCGACAAGCGCTCCACGAGCGCTTTTTTGACGTCGTCCATGTTTGGGCACGCGTCGCCCAGCTCGGCGTGCATCGACGTCACCGGACGCCCCGCGAGCCCGCACGGCACGATCAGCTTGAAGTGATCGAGGTTCGTCGTCACGTTGATCGCCAGCCCGTGCAGCGAGACCCACCTGCGGACTCGGACGCCGATCGCCGCGATCTTGCGCTCGGGGTTGTCCGCTGCGTCGGGCAGCCAGACACCGGTCGCGGTGCCGTCCTGGACGGTTTCGAGCCCGAACGCGTCGAGGGTGCCGATGATCGCGCGCTCGAGCAGGCGGACGTGCTCGACGGGCTTGAGCTTCAGCCGGTTGAGATCGACGATGGGATAGCAGACGAGCTGCCCGGGACCGTGGTAGGTGATGTCGCCGCCCCGGTCGGTTTGCTGGACGTCCACGCCGTGCCTCGCGAGCATCTCGGGCGTCGCGAGCAGGTGCTCGCGTGCGGAAGGGCGTCGCGAAACCGTGACGACCGGGTCGTGCTCGACGAGGAGCAGGCGGGCGATCTCGGGGGATCCCGTGTCGCGCCCCGCGAGGACGGCTTCGTGGTGCTCCCGCTGGAGCTCGTACGCCCGGGCGTAGGGCATGCGGGCGAGGTCGTGGACGGTGATGACGGGGTCTGACAGATCTGGGGGCACGGATCGATGGTACGGCTACGATCGGGGCTCGATGCCCAAGATCCACCCCACCGCGATCGTGCCGGACTCCGCCAAGCTCGCCGACGACGTCGAGATCGGGCCGTACTGCGTGCTCGAGGGCGACGTGACGCTCGGCCCGGGCGTGCGTCTGGTCGCGCACGTCTGCCTGATGGGACCGATCACAATCGGGGCCCGCACGAGCGTGTGGCCCTACGCGTGCCTGGGGTTGCCGCCGCAGGACGTGAAGTTCACGCGCGACTCGGTCACGCCGGGCGTCGTGATCGGGGAGGACTGCATCCTCCGCGAGCACATGACGATCCACGCGGCCACGCAGGACGAGCCCACCCGCGTCGGCGACCGGTGCTTCCTCATGGGTACCACCCACGTCGCGCACGACGCGATCCTGGGCAACGACGTGACGTTTGTGAATGGTGCCGGCGTCGCGGGGCACACGGTGATCGGCGACAAGGTGATCCTCTCGGGCTCGTGCATCGTGCACCAGTTCGTGCGTCTCGGGCGGCTGGCGATGATGTCCGGCGGGACGGCCGTGTCGGCGGACGTGCCGCCGTTCTGCGTGGTCAACGAGCGCCAGCGGCTGGGCGGGGTGAACCTCGTCGGGATGCGGCGCTCGGGGTTCGACCGGGCCGAGATCACCGCCGTGCGCGGGGCGTTCCGCGACGTCTTTCGGCGGTCGCTCTCCAAGCCGGAGATGATCGAGATCCTCGACGAACGCGCGCACGAATTCGGCGCGCTGCGCGAGATGGCGGACTTCGTGCGCACGTCGAAACGCCCGATCTGCCCCGGGCGGGACAAGCCGCCGCGGCTGGGCGTGGCGAGCGAAGCCGAGGTCCGCGAGGCCTGACCCTCCCGGCCCGCCCGCGTGCCCGGTAGTCTGGAGCGCCCATGACCGACGCCCCGCCACCAACCGAACTCGACGCCCCCCGGCGTGACGGGGTCGCGCTGCGGGTGCTGGCGAGCGGGTCACGCGGGAACTGCTCGGTGCTGGTCTCGGGCGGGTCGCCGCGCCGGGTGACGCTGATCGACGGGGGGCTCAGCCCGTCGCGGACGCGCCGGCACCTGGCGGACGTGGGCATCCAGCCCCACGAGGTGGACGACATCGTCTTCACGCACCTGGACACGGACCACTGCCACGCGGGGTGGGTCTCGGCGTTGCGCGGGCATCTGTGGCATGCGCGGGTGCGGATGCTGCACAAGCACCGTGGGCGCGGCGAGCGGATGGGATTGCTCACGACTCGGACCGAATTGTTCGACGAGGACGGGTTCCAACTCGGCGCGATGCGCGCGCACCCCGTGGTGATGTCGCACGACTCGCTCGGCGTCGCGGCGTTCCGGTTCGCCGTCGATTCTCAAGACGGCGTCGCCGAGCTCGGGTTCGCGACGGACGTCGGGCGCGTGACCCCCCGGCTCATCGACCACATGAAGGGCGTGGGCGTGCTCGCGATCGAGAGCAACTACTGCCCGCGTCTGCAGGAATCGTCCGGGCGGCCCGCGTTCCTGAAGCGTCGGATCATGGGCGGGTCGGGGCACTTGTCCAACCAGGAGTGCGCGGACGCGGTGTCGCGGATCGAGCCGCGCGGGCACGTCGTGTTTCTCCACCTGTCGCAGGAGTGCAACCGCCCGTCGCTCGTGAGCGCCGAGCACGCGGGGGGCGACATCCCGTTCACGATCTCGGACCAGCACCGCCCGACTCGCTGGGTGCCGATCCCGGCGCTGCGGCCAGTGGTCCGCACGGCGCCGGTCGTGACGGGCAACCTGTTCACCCAGTCCCGGCCCGGCTCGGTGGCGTGAGCGCCCGCGCGGGACATCAGCCGCCACGCCGGGCGATCACGCTCGACGACCGCGACGCGCGCCCGCGGACGCAGCGTCGCGAACACGTCGTTCGGCGCGCCAGGCGAATCTGGGCACGGCTGCTCGATGCACTGGGCTTCCGGCGGTCGTTCGTGGTCGAGGGCGTGCGGTACCGCGAGCGGACGCGTGACCCGCTCCGCCGGGCGCTGAGCCGGCGCGGTACGGGCGTGAAGGAATACGACGTCCGGTTCCCAGCGACCGCTCGCCGGAAACGCACGACGATGCTGATCCGGTGCACGAACGAGCGCCGGTTCGCGGACATCGGGCCGACGCGCCGGCCGTCGCTGTACGACGGGCTCGAGGGCGTGGTGCGCCCGGGGATGCGGCTGTTCGAGGTCGGGTGCTCGACGGGCGCGGGGTCGGTGCGGTTGTGCGAGATGGTCGGGCCCTCGGGCGGCGTGGTCAGCGTGGACCGGGACCGGGAGTCGATCCGGTACGCCCGCCTGCGGTACCTCGAGCCCCAGCTCGCGTTCGAGATCGGGGGCGTTGAGACGCTCGTGGGCGAGCTCGAGGGGGCGTTCGACGGGGCGATCGCGGTCGATGCGCTGGAGCCGGACGACGACGTCACGCGCTCGGCGTTCGAGGAGCTGTGGCGTGTGATCCGTCCCGGCGGGTGGCTGATCGTGTTTCAGAGGGTGCTGCCGGCGGAGGTTGATCGGCTCGTGGGCAGCCTGAAGGCGGTCTGCGGCGAGGACGCGACGATCCAGGTCGGGTCCCCCCTCGCGGACGCGACGGTGCGGATCGTCGTCCAGCGGCCGATCGTGGACTCGATCGTCGGCGTGGGGCCCGACGAGGACGAGCCCGATGACCCGTGGTGGGAGACACCGCGCGATGCGGGCCCGCCGGGCGGCTAGGGTTGCCCGATGAGTGAACCCACCGACGCACAACCCAACCCGACGTCCGGCGACCAGATGATCGCCCAGGCCCGCGCCTCGCGCGTCCGATCGCCCGAGCAGCACCAGGCCGCCCGAGCGTTCGCGGTCGAGTGCGCCCAGTCGCTGCGCGACGACAAGTGCGAGCATGTCGTGATCCTGGACGTGTCAAAGGTCTCGCAGGTGACCGAGTTCGTGGTCGTGGGATCGGGCACGAGCGAGCGGCAGATGCGGGCGGCCCTCTCAAACATCAGCGAATGGGGCGACGAGCGCGGGTTCCGGACGTTCGGATCACAGGGCGATGAACGCGGCACCTGGCTGCTCGCGGACTTCGTGGACGTTGTCGTGCACGTGTTCGAGCCCAACACGCGGGCGCACTACGACCTGGAGATGCTCTGGGGCGACACGCCGAGGGTGGACGTGCCCGACGGGCCCGGGCCCTGGGCGAAGCGAGCCAAGGGCGGGACGTCGGCGTGAGCGAGTCGGTGCGTGTGAAGCTCGGCGAGCGCGGGTACGACGTCGTCGTCGGGCCCGGGGCACTCGCGGAGTTGGGCGCACGCACGCGGGGGTCCGTGGGTGACGGTGCCGGGCGCGCGTTCGTGGTCATCGATGCGGGCGTGCCCGAGTCGGGCGTGACGGCGGCAACGGGATCGCTGAAGGCCGCAGGCTTTGAGCTTCGGACGCACGCGTTCGATCCGACGGAACGCATCAAATCGATCGATACCGCCACGAGGATCCTCGAGCACCTCGCGGCGACCGGGCAGGACCGCTCCGAGCCCGTGGTCGCGCTTGGGGGCGGGATCGTGGGCGATGTCGCGGGGTTCGTCGCGGCGACCTATCGGCGCGGCGTGCCGGTCATCCAGTGCCCCACCACCCTCCTCGCGATGGTGGACGCGTCTGTCGGCGGCAAGACGGGGGTGAACCTCGAACTCCCCGGGGCCAAGCTGCTCAAGAACATGGTCGGGTCGTTCCACCAGCCCGGTTGCGTCGTCGCGGACGTCTCGGTTCTGAACTCCCTCGCACCGAGGCACGTGCGGGCGGGATTCGCCGAGTGCATCAAGCACGCGATGATCGCGCAGAGCGTCTCCGGCGTGGACCTGATGGGGTGGCTCGAAGCGAACCTGGACGCGGCGCTCGCGGGCGATCCGGGTGTGCTGAGCGAGTTGGTGCGCCGGAATGTGGCGATCAAGGCGGACGCCGTGGTCGCCGACGAGCGGGAGACGGCCCCCAGCACCGTCGGCGGGCGGGCGTTGCTGAATCTCGGGCACACCTTCGGGCACGCGATCGAGACGCTCGACGGGATCACGCCCGACGCGTCGGACCCGTCGCTCGCGCCCTTGCACCACGGGGAGGCGGTCGGGCTCGGGCTCATCGCGGCTGGCGCGTGCTCACGAGCCCTGGGGATGGTGGACGACGCGTGGGTCGCGCGCGTTCGGGCGGTCATCGACCGGGTCGGGCTGCCCACGGCGGTCGGCGGGCTGCCCGGCGATGACGAGCTCATCGAACGGATGGGGCACGACAAGAAGGTCCGGGCGGGCGTGCTGCGGCTGGTCCTGCCCGAGGGCGAGGGACGGTCGCGGGTCGTCGACGACCCGGACCGGGCGGCGGTCGTCGCGGGGCTCGGCGCGATCCGGGCCTGACCCGTTCAGACCCCACACCCTGGGGAGCGCGGGGGGTCGATCGGACAATGTTGGAGGGGCTCCAAGGGCAGCCCCGATAAGTGCTTCGGCGTTGCGGCAGGAACGCGGGTTGTCCCCCCGGTTCCCGTGTCGGCGATGGCGAGGGCTTGCGATGCGCACGATCGCGATCATCAATCAGAAGGGCGGGTGTGGGAAGACCACGACCGCGATCAACCTGTCCGCTGTCTTCGCGCGTAAGGGCTTCCGCACGCTGCTGGTGGACATGGACCCGCAGGGGCACTGCGCCGCGGGTTTGGGGATCCCCGAGTCGTCGATCGAGCGGGACGTGACGGACGTGCTGCTGACGCCCGATTCGCGTCCGCTGGACGCGGACCGCGTCGTGTGGCGCGTGACGCGCGGGCTCGACCTGGTGCCGAGTCGGATGCGGCTGGCGGGCCTGGAAGCGAGCCGTGGCGGGCTGGCGAGCCTGCCGGAGAAGGAACACAGGCTGGCGCGAGCGATCGCCCGCCTCAACGAAACGACGGGCCCCGAGCCCCTGCCCAGGCCAGAGCCCGGCGAGGAGCCCAAGCCCGGGCGGTACGACGTGTGCCTGATCGATTGCCCGCCTTCGATCGGGCTGCTGACGTTCAACGCGCTGGCGGCGGCACGCGAGATCCTGGTGCCGGTCGAGACGAGCTACTTCTCGCTCCAGGGCGCGACGAAGCAGGTGTCCACGGTCAAGTCGATCGCGCGGCGGCTGGGCATTCGGATCCGCCCGCACGTGCTGGCGACGATCCACGACGGGTCGTTGCCGCTGGCGAAGGACCTGCTGCGTGAGCTCAAGGATCGGTTCGGGTCCACGGTGATCCCGTCGGTGATCCGGCAGGACCCGGTCTTGAAGGAAGCGGCGTCGTTCGGGCGTCCCGTGATCGACCACGCGCCAGAAGCACCCTCGGCGGAGGACTACCTGTCGCTGTGCGAGTGGCTGATCGAGCACGCGAACATCGAGCGCGGCGATCTGGTGGACGAGCCGGATTCGGCGCCCGTCGAGGTGCTCGCTCCCGAGCCCCGGGGGCCCGAGGTGGTGACGGTCTCGGACCCCACACCCGACGCGACCCCTACGGACCCGGCCCCATCGCGGCTGGCGAGCCGACTCGAGGAACTCTCGCGTCGGGCTCGGGCGATGCAGACGCCTCCGCGGGCGGTGAGGTCGGTCCCCACGCCGAGCGTGGACTCGGCTGCGCCGGGGGCCTCTCCCGTCATGCTCGTGCAGGGGCCGTCGGATCCGTCGGTGCTCCCCGCGGTGCTGCCCGGGCGGGCGCCAATCCGTCCCGTCGCGGAGATCGTGACGCCTGAGCCAGCCGAGATTGCCAGGGTCGTGCACGACGCTGCGGAGCCTGCGGAGTTGCCGATCGTCGAGACGCGTTCACGGACGTTCCCGTCGGCGCCTTCGGCGCGGCGCGTGAGCCCGCTGCCCGAGCCGCCGTACGTGCCCAAGCCAGAGCCCGAGCCAGAGCCCGAGATGCGGGCGCTGATCCAGGCGGCGACCGCGATGGCGCCCTCCCCGACCGCGACTGAGACGGTGCCCAAGCCCAGCTTACGTGCGTCGTTGGGCAAGCCTGTCGTGCTGGAGCTCGTCGAGACCGAGCCCGTCGAGGTGCTGGATTCGGTGCGTCGTCTCTTTGGGTGCCGGGCGACGGCGAAGGGGGCGCTCTTCGTTCAGCCGGCGACGCTGGGCACGCGGGTCCAGATCGCGGGCGAGTTCAACGGGTGGCGGCCCGAGCGGGCGCCGATGGTCCGCAACGAGGGGCTGGGCGTGTTCGAGCTGCGGCTGGACCTGCCGCCTGGGGCGTACCGGTACCGCCTGGTGATCGACGGTCGTTGGTGCACGGATGCGCACAACCCGGAGCGCGTGTGGAACGCGTTCGGTGAGGCGGACAACCTGCTGCGGGTGCCGCGCCGATCGGCGTGAGCGAGGGCCCGGCGGGGTGGGTATTCTGAGGTCGAGCCGTTGCGGAGGATCCGCTGAGCCATGGATGAGCGAACCGGCAATTCTGATCATCATCGCGCGTCGGGGTTCCCGAGGCTGAGCGGGCAGGGTCCCGACGGCGGGGAGTATGACGCGCTCGCAGAACTTTTCCTGGGTGACCCCGAGCTTGGGCCGAGCCCGGCGACCGGTGGGCGCGGGCTGCGGCCCGAATCGCCGCGGGTGGTCGCCAAGCCCGAGCCCGTGACGGAGGGCGGGCCCGCGCCCAAGCACGTCGCGGAGGTCGAGCCCGCGACGCGGCGCGTCGAGGCGGTGCTGCTCGGGCATCTGCCCGTGCGGGCGTCGATCTGGGTGCGGCAGTACGCGAACGCGGTCGGGACGACCCTCAACCGCCCGGTGGGGCTGGTGCGGATGGCGTCGGACGCGTGCAGCGTGGAGCTGATCGGGCCCGGCGCGGAGCGTGTGCCGCTCGAGGATGCGCTGCCCGCCGACAGCATCGAGGACGCCGTGCGGTCGGTCTCGGCGCTGGCGGACCGGTGGATCATCCGCGTGGACGAGGTGGACGAGGAATCGCTCGCGGAGTCGTCGGCGATCGAAGAGGTCACGATCCTCACGGGCTCGGACGAGGCGGCGGTCGTCGCGTCGTACCGGCTGGTGAAGTCCCTCGCGGCGACGTGGGACCGCGTGTTCGGCACCGAGGGCGGGCCCGAGCTCGGGCTTGCGATCATGGGGTCGAGCGGTGAGCAGGCGCTGGCGGCGGGCGAGAAGCTTGAGCGGGCGGCGGGGTCGTTCCTGAACCGACCGGTGCGTGTGACGGCACGGGTGCCCAAGGTCGGTGTGTCGTCGGCCGCGACGATCTACCGCGGGTCGGACGTGATCGATTTCGAGACCGTGATCGAGGCGATCCGATCGGTCGAGCCGGCGCCGCTGCGCCTGACCGACGAAGCGGAGCGGGTGCTTGACGAGGGCGAGCCCGTCGAAGCGATCGAGCCCGTCATCGAGGACGCGGAAGAAGAGATCGTCTTCGAGGCGGAAGCCGTCGAGGCGACGGAGCCTGTGCGGGACTCGGTTGCGGCGATCGAGTCCGAGGGTCGCGACGAGGAAGAGACCAAGACCGAGACACCGGAGCCGGCGGACACCGCTGGGCCCGGAGCGCCGGCGGCGACGCCGGAGGAGACGACGATGACGCCCCCCGAGCAGCCGATGATCGTGACGCGGCACGTGCCGGACATCGCGCCCAAGCGGATCGAGCCGGCGATCCGCCCGGTGACGCCCGCGCCCGCGGCGCTGATCGAGGGGTTGGGTGTGCTCGAGTCCGAGTGCCCGTACGCCACGGGCGTGACGCTCGCGGCGGACGAGCTCGGGGCGCTGCACCTGATCGCGGACGACGCGGACGGCTCAGACGAAGCGGTGCGCCAGCTGACCGCCGCCGCGACGTGGGCTTCGGCGCACGGGAAGCTGCTGCGCAAGGCCGAGCCGTCGCTCGGCGATGCCGGCCGCGAGCCGGTGCGGCACCTTCTCACGAACGACGCGAAACGCGTGCGCAACCTGCTGGACACGGACCTGAAGGTGCACCTCGTGACCGAGGTGTCGCTGGGCGGGCAGCGCGGGCGCGTCGCGATCGAGATCAACTGAGCAAGCCGCCGTGACAATGGCGTGACCCGCGCGGGCCGATGGATGCAGTATGTTTCCATCGAGGAACCCGGAGGTCAGCGATGCTTGCAAGCCTGATGGTGATGACGTGTGCGGCACTCGGCGTGGAGGGCGCTGGCTCGTGGTTGTGCGAACGCCCCGTGCCCTCGATGCTCCGCGAGTGGCGCGTCGAGGACGGCGGGAACGGGCACCGGTACTCGGTCGTCGTGACGCCCGACGGCATCTCGTGGTCTCGCGCGGCCTACGCGGCTGAGCTGCTGGGCGGGCACCTCGTGACGCTGGAATCGCCCGAGGAGAATGCGTTCGTGTTCTCGATGATCGTGGGCCTTGATGAGGCGTGGACCATCAACGTGCTCGACGACGGGCGGCGGTTCCAGCACGGGCCGTGGATCGGGCTCAGGCAGGATCTCGAAGCCCGCGAGCCCGCGGGCGGTTGGGGGTGGCTCAACGGGGGCACGCTTACGCACGCGCTCTGGAGCCCGCACGAGCCCAATGACCGCCAGCACGCCGAGGGCGAGGAGAACCGCGCGCACTACTTCGGGTGGGGCGACATCCGCACGCACCTCTGGAACGACATGCCCGAGACGCCCGGCGGCACGGGGGGCGAGCCCGGCCTGCGGATCACTTCGTTCGTTGTGGAGTATCCGCCCAAGGGGTAAGGCACGGCGCATGAAAAACCCCCCGCTCACGCGGGGGGCTCGTGTGTGATCGATGGGCGTCGGTCAGGCGCTGTTGGCGCGGCTCACGCGGATGTCGGCGAGCGGGCGCGGGTTCTCGATCTGGGCCTTGTCAATAACGTACTCGGCGCCCTGGTTGTCCAGGTCGGGCAGGTCGTAGACGAGGTCGATCATGATCTCTTCCATGACGGCACGCAGAGCACGGGCGCCGGTGGCGCGTTTGGTGGCCCGCTTGGCGAGCGTGTCGAGGGCGTCGTCGGTGAAGACGAGCTTGGCGCCCTCGAGGTGGAAGAGGTGCTGGTACTGGCGGACGATCGCGTTCTTGGGCTCGGTGAGGATCTGCACGAGCGCCTCGGTCGAGAGCGGCATGAGGGGTGTGATGACGGGCAGGCGGCCGACGAGCTCGGGGATGACGCCGAACTCGACGACGTCCTCGTTGCTCACCTGGCTGAGCAGCCAGTTGCGCTCGGCCTGCTGGTCGGCGAACTCGCGCTTGGACTCGTCGTTCGCACCCGCGCCGAAGCCGATGCGGGACTTGCCGAGGCGTCGGCGGATGATGTCTTCGAGGCCGACGAACGTGCCGCCGCAGATGAAGAGGACGTTCTTGGTGTCGAACTGGATGTACTGCTGCTCGGGGTGCTTGCGGCCGCCCTGCGGTGGGACGTTTGCGACGGTGCCCTCGAGCATCTTGAGCAGCGACTGCTGGACGCCCTCGCCCGAGACGTCGCGGGTGATGGAGACGTTGTTGGAGGTCTTGCCGACCTTGTCCACCTCGTCGATGTAGATGATGCCGCGCTGGGCGGCCTCGACGTCGAAGTCGGCGGCCTGGAGCAGCTTGAGCAGCAGGTTCTCGACGTCCTCGCCGACGTAGCCGGCTTCGGTGAGCGTGGTCGCGTCGCCGATGGCGAAGGGGACCTTCAAGAGCCTCGCCATGGTCTTGGCGAGCAGCGTCTTGCCGCTGCCGGTGGGCCCGATCAGGAGGATGTTGGACTTGTCGAGCTCGATGCTGCCCGCGTCGTCGGACTCGGCGTGCAGCAGGCGCTTGTAGTGCGAGTGGACGGCGACGGCGAGCGAGCGCTTCGCTTGACGCTGCCCGATCACGTACGAATCCATGAACTCGACGATCTCGCGCGGCGAGGGGATCTCCTGGAGGGCGCTGGCGATCGAGGAGACGCGGCGGCGCTCCTGGCGGAAGATGTTCTGGCAGAGGTCCACGCAGTTGGAGCAGACGTAGACCTCGTTGGGGCCTTCGACCATGGGGCCGACCTCGCGGGAGGTCTTGCCGCAGAAGGAGCAGGTGGTGACCTTCCGGCCGCGGAAGCCGCTGCCGCCGTCGTCGCCCCCGCCGGCACCGCCTCCCCCGCCGCCGCTGGTGTGTTTGGAGGATCCTGCGTCTCCGGAGGAGCCGGACGAGCTGGAATCGGCCATGGCCTGGGGATCGGGGATGTCACGGCCGAGGGGCTGGTCTTGGGTCATGTCGTCCTCGCGGGGGCCCTGAAACGTACTTGCTGCCGCACTGAGCCGACCATATCGGCCGGGCGACGGTCGGCACTGGACCGGAGTCACACGGTGTCCTCAACAGGGTATTCGACCGTTCCGGTTCGAGCCATCGTGACGGCGATCGCGCTGCACGCGAGCCCGGATCGGACCGGCGTAATCGGAACATCCCCCCCTGTTTCACGTTCCGCGCCGCCGAAACGCCCGGTTGGGCCGTTCCCGGACGCTCAGGTATCGGAATCGGTCCGGCCCGCGAGCTTGTTGGCGATCGATCTTTTCGCCGCGGCGAGTTCCTCGTCGGTCAGGTCGCCCGAGGCGTGCATGCGCTCCAGGTCCTCGAAGAGCGACCGGGCCCCGGGGTTGTCGCTCCTGGGCGAGAGGAGGCGTTTGCGCATGACCATGATGACGTACCCGGCGATGAGCACGAAGACGATCAGGACCGCGATGCGCGGCAGGACGCTGAACGCGGACGACGCGGACTGAGCGAGCGTGGTTTCTGGAGGGACGCCGTGCATCCCCGAGTTTATGAGCTCCGCGAGGCGATCGCCTGTCGCAGGGGAAGCAGCAGGCTCTCGACGACGCGCTCGTCCACGATCTCCAACCCGCGCAGGGCGAGCGTGTCGAACCGGGACTGGAGGTCGTCGAGCGATGTGACGGGCTGGTAGTGGCGCATCGTGAGGTAGACGGAGATCGGCTCGTCGCGGCGTTCGGGGGTGCGCTTCGCGCCCGAGCGCGTCTTGACCTCGAAGTGCGCCTCGATCTCCGAGCCCTCATCGACGGTGAGGCCGATCAAGGGCTGGCAGTCGATGGCGGTGCCGACCGAGCCATCGATGAGCCCGCCGAGGGGCGTGTCGGCGTAGAGCGCCTCGGCGACGATCCGGTCGTGCGAGCCGGCGGCTTCCAGATCGAACCCGAAGAGCAGCTCGACGTAGTCGATATCCAAGGGGCTGATCGAGAGGTAGTACGGCGCGACCTCGAGCAGGCGGCGGTGCAGGCCGAACGCGTCCTCGTCGGTCGTCGGGTTCACAACGCCCGAGCGGACGGAGTTCGTCCGCAGCGCGAGCCAGCGGTGCGGCGTCTCGTTCTGAGCGCTCTCAAGGGCGAGCTCGTCCTTGTAGCGGCGGAACGAGCTCATGGACCCGAACTCACGGCGGACGCGCTCGAACAACTCAAGCCCGGATTCGCGCGAGCGCGGCAGGTCGAGCTTCACCGCGATCTTCTGGTTGATGTAGAAGTCCGAGCAAAGAGCCCGGTAGCTGTCGGACACGGCGGGCCTCCTTCCCTGTCCTGTCGCTTCCTGCGAGGTTGGAGTGTACCGACCCGGGGCGCGCCGGTCAGGATCCACGGGTTGTCAACATCGCGCCTTGAGCAGGGGCTGCGGGCGGAGGTAGGTCAGCGAGCGCCAGACCCACTCGGCGGGCCCGAACCGGAACACCCGCAGCCAGATAAGGCTGAACACGATGTTGACAATCCAGACGCTCACCATCACGCCCGCGAGTGCTGGGAACTGCACCTCGCCGAAGAGGCCCAGCCCGTAGGCGTAGAAGAGGGTGGTGCAGATCAATGTGTGCAGCAGGTAGTTCGAGAGGGCCATCCTTCCGACCGCGGCGAGGGGCACCGTGATGGCTCGGGCGGCGGGGGTCTTGGCGAGCAGCACCATCAGCCCGACGAACCCGAATGCCTGGAGGACACCGATCGGCTGCGCGATGGTCCGCCAGAGAACGCCTGGCTGGTCCCACCCGGCGTTCTGGATCGCGTAGTACGCCGCGAGGGTGATGGGCAGCCCGACGCCGAGCCCAACACCCGCGAGAGTGGCGTAGAAACGGGACGAGCGTTCCCCGGTGAGGACGCCCAGCTTGGTGACGCCCATGCCCACCGTCATGATGCCGGCGGTCATCCAGATCATGCCCAGCGGGAGCAGGATGATGTACATGAACGCGAGCGTGACCGCCCGGTTGGTGAACATCTGCAGATAGGTGCCGTCGCGGTACACCTCCAGCTCGGTCTGGTAGTCGCCGACGAGGTCCTCGGGCCCGATCTTGCCCGCGGAGACGGCGTAGAGCCCGAACGCGGTAAACGCGCCGATGAGCAGCGCGCCGAAGACGTAGAGCGAGGCGCCGGAGATCAGCAGCGTGCGCGGCGACCACCGCCGGATCCACCAGAGCAGCGTGAGCCCGGTCAGGGCGTACCAGACCAGGATGTCGCCGAACCAGAGCCCGAAGGCGTGCACGAGCCCGATCGCGAGCAGCCACCCCATCCGCGCATACCAGAGCCCGGCGCCCTGCGAGAGCCTGCGTCTGACCTGTTCTGGCTGGCCGGTGTGCCCGCACTCGGGGCAGGTGACCGTCGCCGAGGGGCTGTCCACGAGCCCGGAGAGGATGTACCTGCACTGCGTGCAGATGAGCGGCTGCGCGCGGTCGTACTTGCGGTCGAAGAAAATAACGCCCGCGCCGAAGAGGAGCGAGAACATGAACATGAACTTGCCGAGGAACACCGTGGACATGACGTCGAAACCGACGGTGTTCGCGGTGTCGTGGATCGGCGCGAGCGGGTTGGCGAGCAGGGCAATTTCGCCCATGTAGTTCGGCTCGACCATCGCCGCCTGCGGCCAGGCGAACGCGAACATGTTGGGCACGAGGATGCCCAGCAGCGCAAACCCGCGGAGCACGTCCATCGAGAAGAACCGCTCGCCCGCCGAGACCGGGCGCGGTGACGCGGGATCGACGCGTTCGGGCGCGGGTTGTGGTCGTGCGATCACGCCAGCGTCAGCCATCGGAGGATCTCCTGCGTGTCCGAGAGGGTATCCACGACGCGGTCCGCGCCGGCACGGGCGAGTTCGTCGGCGTTGGTCCGTCCCGTCGCGACGCCGAGGACCCGGCAGCCGTTCATCCGCGCCGCACGGACGTCGTGGGCCGTGTCGCCGATCAGCGTGACGCGGTCCATCCCGAGCGTGACGCCCGTGCGGACCGCGTGGCGCTCGACGCCCACCGGGGGCAGGTGCTCGCGTGCGGGCGGGTCGTGCGGTGAGTCGTCACCCCAGACGTGCACGGCGAAGCGGTCCGGATCGATCCCCGCGGCGCGGAGCTTGAGCCGCCCGGACTCCTCGAAGTTGCCCGTGAGCACGCCCAACGCCTCTCGGTGCCCCGCCGCGTCCAAGGCGTCAAGCAGCGCGATCGCGCCGGGGAGCGCACGGGCGGTGCCCGGGGCGCTGATGGCACGGGCGAGGCGGGCGACGTACGCCTCGCGGAGGTTGGCGTGCGCCTCGGGCGTGGGCTCGACGCCGGACTGAGCCAACATCAGGTTCAGGATCAGCGGGTCGAGTTGCCCGCCGAAGGAGATGCCGTCGGCGTTGAAGTGGTCGCCGAAGAGAGAGCGGCCTGCTTCGACCATCGAGCGCAGCCCGACGCCCTTCGACTCGAGCAGCGTCATGTCGATGTCAAAGAGGATGAGCACGGCGGTCCCCGTCAGCGTCTGATCTCGAAGCCCGCCTCGCCCTCGACCACCGGGAGGTCGTGCGCCGCTTCGTTGTTGATGTTTCCGGACTTGGCAGCGCGGAGGTCGGCGAGCGCGGCCTCGAGCGCGACCGGCTCGCCCTGGATCTCGAGTTGGACCGTCCCGTCGGGCTCGTTGCGGACCCATCCGGTCACGGGGTGGGCGTCGGCGCACCGCTTGGCGGTCGCGCGGAAGAAGACGCCCTGGACGCGTCCTGAATAGGTGACGGCGCGGCGGATCACGGGGCATTTGTATCACGCCGAGCGGCGGTTGGGCGGTTCTCGGGCGTCCCGGGACGTGAGAACCACCCCCGGACCACGCAATCGTCACCCGTGTTTCCCGATTCATTGATCCGACCGGAACACGTGCTAGTGTTTTCCCAGTCTTCCGGCGTCGAACCCCCGGGTCGCCCTCGCCTTTCGCTGCGAGCGACCAAACGACACCCGACGCCCGAGGCCGCCCCTGTGCAGACCGCGCTCGCGGGATGCCTGTCGGAGACAAGTGGGTCGGGCTCGCGAGGCCACACGGTGCCGGGATTCGGCAAGCAGCATTCGGTTCACGGACGACGCCCGCGATCAATGGGCGCACATCGTCGCGTCGGTTCGGCGCGATCACGGAGGGCAGGCTCATGACGGGCCGCGACCACAACGACGACGTGCAACGCGTTCGCGACGCGTCGGACATCGTGGCGGTCGTGGGCGAGGTCGTCTCGCTCAAGCCCAAGGGGCGTGAGTATCTCGGGCTCTGCCCGTTCCACGACGACCGCAAGCCGTCGATGTATGTCGTGCCCAACAAGCAGATCTTCCACTGCTTCGCCTGCGGGGCGGGCGGGGACGTCTTCTCGTTCGTGCAGCGGTACCACGGGCTCGATTTCGGCGAGACGCTCAAGATGCTCGCGGAGCGCTCGGGCATCGAGCTCACGCCGCGGGGCAAGCCTCAACGCGAGCGCAATCCGAACGAGCCGGGCAAGGCGGAGCTGCTGGACACGAACCAACATGTCGCGGCGTTCTACCGGTCGCTGCTCACCCACCCGGAGCACGGCGTGCGGGCGCGCGAGCTGATCGAACGCCGCGGGATCGCGCCTGAGATGGTTGAGTCGTTCGGGCTCGGGGCATCCCCCCACATGTGGGACGGGCTCGCGAAGTTCGCGAAGCGCAAGGATCTCGATGAGCGGTCGCTGCACGCGCTGGGTCTCTTGAAGCGCCGCGACAACGGCGAGCCCTACGACGCGCTCCGTGACCGGCTCGTCTTCCCGATTCACCAGGCCCAGACGGGCAAAGTCATCGCGTTCGGTGGGCGGCGCATCAACGACGAGGACGAGCCCAAGTACCTCAACAGCCCGGAGACGATGCTCTTCGACAAGTCCCGCACGCTCTATGGCTTGCACCAGGCGAGCCGGGCGATCCAGAAGCAGGGCGTCGCGGTCATCGTCGAGGGGTACACCGATGTGATCGCCTGCCACCAGGCGGGGGTGACGAACGTCGTCGCGACGCTGGGCACGGCGCTCACGCCCGGGCACGCG
Organism: Phycisphaerae bacterium; assembly: GCA_030426605.1. Classification (GTDB taxonomy): domain Bacteria; phylum Planctomycetota; class Phycisphaerae; order Phycisphaerales; family UBA1924; genus BQJQ01. The sequence continues at coordinate 48,271 of JAUHXM010000004.1, forward strand.
GCGATGCTCCGCCGACTCTGCTCGACGGTCGTGCTGCTTTTTGACGGTGACGAGGCCGGGCAGCGGGCGGCGGACCGGGCGTTCGAGGTGCTCTTCTCCGAGACAATCGATCTGAAAATCGCCACGCTCGCCCGCGCGACGGACGCGAAGGACCCGGACGAGCTGCTCAAGCGCGACGACGGCGCCGAGGTGTTCGGGCGCGTGATCGCGGAGGCGGACGACCTGGCGATGTGGCACTTCGCGCGGATGCGGGACCGACTGGCCGACGCGGGCCCTGCGGCGCGGACGCGGGCGGTTGATGAGGAGCTCGCGCGACTCGTCGCGATCGGTCTCACGCGGCTGCCCCCGGTGCGCAAGCAACTGATGGTGCGTCAGATCGCGCAGGCGGCGGGCGTTGCCGAGGCAACGGTGCTGCAATCCATCCCGGGCGGCCGGGCGCGGGGCGCGGGCGTTGCGCGTCAGGATGCCGAGCCGAAGCCGGCGCGTCGCGAGCCGGACGCCCGCGAGCTTGCGCTGGCGTGCCTGTTGTGCGACGGGTCGCTGTGGGTGACGCTCGGCGGGGACCACCGGGACCGGCTGTCGGCGCACGCCTACCGTTGGCCAATGACACGAGTCGTCGCGGACGCGGTGCAGAGATTGACTTCAGACGGCATCGAGCCCGACCTCACGGCGGTGCTCGACGACCTCTCGCACGAAGCGGCGGAACACCCGGGCGCGTTCGATCCGATCGAGGCGGTGTCGTGCGCAACGATGCTCCACCAGAGCGCGTGGGCGCGGTGCGAGGGCAAGAAGGAGCGGCTCGCCGAGCTGCTGTCGAGCTGTATCGAATCGATCGAGATCGACGACGCCCTGAGCGGGCCCAAGGCCGACCCGATCGCGGCATTCGGCGAGCCGTCGCCCGAACCGGAGACGAATGAGCCGGAGTCGGCGTTGGACCGCATCAATCGGTTGCGGTCCGTGCATGAGCAGTATGGAAAGAACCCGCGGGCGCGGCTCGCGGGGGGCAGGACGGCCGAGCCTTCGTGACGCTCGGTTGTGAGTGGGGACGGGCGCGACGAGGCGCTCTGTTGTGTGTTCAGGGAGCAGATCCGTGCAGAACGAACTTCATCCCGCGGTCGTGAACCTGTTCGATGTCGCCTCGCGGCGCGGGTGGCTGAGCTACGAAGAGCTCAACAACACCCTGCCCGACGAGATGGTGGATCCGCTCCGGATCGACCGGCTGCTCGTGCTGCTGGACCGCATCGGCGTCGAGATGATCGACGAGATGGAGTTCCGCGGGCGTCTGTACCGCGAACGCCGCGACGGCAAGGGCGGTCAGACGCTCACCGTCACGCGCCAGTTCCGGGCGATGTCCGTCGCCGGCGGCGAGCGCGAGAACACCGTCTCCTCCGTCCGCACGCGCATCAACGCGGAGCACCACGGGTCCGCAACCCAGGCGCTCTCGCAGGCGGAGCGTGACGTCGCCGAGGCGGCGGCGATGGACGATCAGACCGCCGCGCGTGAAATCGACGACGCGATCAGCTCGGAAGAGTCCACCGGGCGCCGCATCGACGACCCGGTGCGGATGTACCTGACGCAGATGGGCACGATCCCGCTGCTGACACGGGACGAGGAGATCCGGCTGGCGAAGAAGATCGAGGTGACGCGGATGATCTTCCGGCGTCGGTGCCTCGAGTGCGACTACATCATCGCGCGGGCGATCGAGATCCTGCGCCAGGTGGACGCGGGCGAGCTGCCGTTCGACCGCACGATGCGGATCTCGACGGCCGAGGAGAACCACAAAGAGAAGATCGCCGCCCGGATCCCAGCGAACCTGGGCACGATCGAGCGCCTGGCGGAGATGAACCGCGAGGACTGGGACGAGATCGAGGCGTTGCGGTCCAAGCGGGCGCGGGGGAACGCCGCGAAGATCCGCGACATCCAGGCGCGGATGGCGTCGCGTCGGCGCCGGATGGCGTCGCTGACCGAGGAGCTCTGCCTGCGGACGGGGCGGATCGTGCCGCTGATGCGAAAGCTCAAGTCGATCAGCGCGAAGATGTCGCAGCTCAGCGCCGAGATCGAGCGTGCCAAGGGGTGCAACGACGTCTCGGACGAGGACCAGTACGTGATGCACGAGGAGCTCGCCGGGTTGCGGGCGCTCGTGCTCGAAGAGCCCGAGGAGATGGCGGCCCGCGTCGAGGCGATCAGCACCGTCTTCTACGAGTACGAGCAGGCGAAGCGAGACCTCTCGGGCGGCAACCTCCGCCTCGTCGTCTCGATCGCCAAGAAGTACCGCAACCGCGGGCTCTCGTTCCTGGACGTGATCCAGGAGGGCAACACGGGCCTGATGCGCGCGGTGGACAAGTACGAGTACCAGCGCGGGTACAAGTTCAGCACGTACGCGACGTGGTGGATCCGCCAGGCGATTACGCGGGCGATCGCGGACCACGCGCGGACGATCCGCATCCCGGTGCACATGATCGAGACGATGACGCGCCTGCGGAACATCCAGAAGTCGATGCTGCAGGAGACGGGCATCGAGCCGACGATCGAGGAACTCGCCGAGAAGGCGGGGCTGCCCGTCGCCGAGACGCGGCGTGTCATGAAGATCTCCAAGCACCCGGTTTCATTGGACCGCCCGGTGGGCGAGTCCGAGGACTCGTACTTCGGCGACTTCATCGAGGACACCTCGCAGGCCTCGCCCGACGAGGCCGCGGCGCAGGACATGCTCAAGCAGCGGATCGAGAGCGTTCTCAAGACGCTGACCTACCGCGAGCGTGAGATCATCAAGCTCCGCTACGGCATCGGGGACGGGTACACCTACACCCTCGAAGAAGTCGGGCGGATCTTCAAGGTCACCCGCGAGCGTGTGCGTCAGGTGGAAGCGAAGGCGATCCGCAAGCTCCAGCATCCCGTGCGGGCGCGGAAGCTGCAGGGCTTCGTGGACGGCTCGACGAACCGCGAGCAGCGGGCCGCCGACCACGAACGGGCGGCGGAGCAGGCGCAGCCGTCCTGACGCTCAGGCGGTCCGCTCGAACACGAGCAGGTTGGTCGCGCTACACCGCGCCGGGACGCCCATCGCCGCGGCGGCGTTGTTGACGCGCAGCAGCGCCGACCGCACCGGTCCGTTCACACGGCGTTGGATCTCGGAGCACTCGGCCGTCCACCGATGACGGAGGGTGAGCCCGCGCCTCGCGAGGAACGCCGCGACGGCGTCCAGGTCGAACCGCCAGACCCACAGACGCTCGTCGTTCATCTCGTACCAGCACCCCGGGCCGAGGTCCCGCTGCTCGAGCTCCAGCGGCTTGCGGACGGCGAACCGCCCCCACCGCTCGAGGGTGTGGTCAAACGCGGTGCTGTTGGTCAGGTGGAGCGCGAGGCGCCCGCCTGGGGCGATGATGCGGGCGAGGTTGCTCAGCGCGGCCTCGGCGTCGGGGATGTGGATCACGACACCCCAGCTGAACACGTGCCGGCGGGACGCGTCGGGGATATCCAGCGTCGTGAGGTCCGTCTGGCGGAAGGTGATCTTGTCGGCGACGCCCGCGGCGTCCGCCCGGCGCTGGGCTTCACCCAGCATCGTGTGCGAGAGGTCGAGCGCCTCGACGCGGTGCCCGAGCTTCGCGGCGCGGATCGCGTGCACGCCGGGCCCGCACCCCGCGTCCGTCACGGGCCCGCCCGGGGGCACGCGCAACCGCTCGAGCATGCGCGCCACTTGTTTGTCATAGAGCCGCTCGGCGATCGGGTGGTAGTAGTCCGCGTCCCAGTCGGCGACGGTCTCGCCGCGCTCAAACACGTCGGCGTGCTCGCTGACGATCTCGGGTTGTGCGCTCGGCGACCCCATGGACCCATCCAGTCTGCCGCGCCCGCCGATCCGGGCCGCGATTCCACGCACGTGCGGGCCGGTCGGCGTCCGGTCGTGCCGGCCCGCGCCCGATAAACTCGTGCCGACGGAGGATATCCCCATGAACGACCGGATCGTGACGCTCACCAAAGCGGTCATCGAGGCGAAGGCCGCGCTCCGAGAGGCCCAGGCCGCCGCCGAGCCCCAGCCCGTGGACGACTGGGAGCTCCGCAACCCCGACGGGTCATCGGTCAAGCTCTCCGAGCTCTTCGCGGGCAAGCCCGACCTGCTGCTCGTGCACAACATGGGCAAGAGCTGCGTCTACTGCACGCACTGGGCGGACGGGTTCCGTGGGCACGCTGGCGCGCTGAACGACCGGGCGAGCTTCGTGCTGTGCTCGAACGACGAGCCGGCGATCGTCGGCGACTTCGCCAAGTCACGCGACTGGAACTTCCGGTGCGTCTCCGGCGCGGGGTCCGGGTTTGCGCGCGCGATGGGGTACATGGACGACGCCGGCAACCCGCACCCGGGGATCAGCGCGTTCCACAAGAACGCGGACGGCTCGATCGTGCGGACGGGCACGTCGCCGCTGGGCCCGGGCGACGACTTCTGCCCGACGTGGGCGATGTTCGACCTGCTCAAGGACGGCGTGGGCGGGTGGGAGCCGAAGTACGAGTACGGGGAGTCAGGCGGGTGCGGGAAGGGGTGTGGGTGTCACTGAGCTCTACACACCCCCCACTACTTGCTCTCGGGCTTCTTTTTGGATGTAGATTTCTTGGTTTTTTTCTTGCCGGTTTTCAATCGAGACAGCTGGTTTTCAGCATCTTTGATTAGCGATGGCAAGCTGTACACATACTCGACAATCGCACGAGAGAGATCGTCAAGAATCGGAATCTCAGCAGGTGTCAACTCACCAAGCACCGCGTGAGCTCCAACATTTCGAAACCCTCTCAACTTAGCTGCTGCATCCGCAACCCGCTGAGGAATATCCCCTTGCTTTACCAACAACGACAACCCTTCATGAAGGGTCTTGGCTGTTACACCTCTGTCAAGACAAATCAATTCAAGCAAGCGGCCTATGAGCACGCCATACGAGTTAGCATCGACAGCTCTGACACGCATTGCTGCGTCGTACGATCTCGCAATCTCATCAGGCAAGCCCGCCGGCGCCCCCGCCTGCACCGGGTACAACACTTCCATTTTGATGTCGTTTGGGTCAAAGTGATCGTGCCAAAAGTACTTGCGTAACGCAATGCCCTGACAGCTTGTGCACTCTAGCAGATCATACACAGGACCTGATTCCCAATAAGTGTGAGTGCGCTCATCTTCGTACGACTTTACTTGGGAACGAGTATGCACAAACAAATGCGCGGCATTTGCACCACAGTGTCCACAGGTTTGGGGTTTCGTATAATTCTGTTCTTTAGCCATTAGAACATTATAGCTCCGGCGCAAACCCGCGCCGCATTGTGTTCTCGCTGCAGGCGCGGGGTTCGACGAACTGGAGGAGGTAGTCCTTGCCGCCGGCTTTGGAGCCGACGCCGGACATGCCGAACCCGCCGAAGGGCTGGCGGCCGACGAGGGCGCCGGTGCATCCGCGGTTGATATAGAGGTTGCCGACGCGGAACTCGCGTTTGGCGCGCTCGATGTTGGTCGGCGTGCGGGTGAAGACGCCGCCGGTGAGCTTGTACTGGTGCCCGTTGGCCATCTCGAGCGCCTCGGTGAAGCTCGACGCGTGCAGCACCGCGAGCACGGGCCCGAAGATCTCCTGGCGCGCGATCGTGTGCTCGGGCGTGACACCCGTGAAGACATGCGGCGGGACGACGTCCGCGTGGTAGTCGCCCGTGAAGTCGTTTGCGCCGACGAGCTCGGTAAGGCCTTCGGATTTGGCCGTCTCGATGAACTTTCGGATGTTGCCCGCGGCCTCGGCGTCGATCACGGGGGGGACGTCGGTGCCAGGGTGCGTCGGGTCGCCGCAGACGAGGGCCTTGGTCGCACCGGCGAGGCGTTCCAGGAAGATCCGCGTGTGCGCGCCCTCGGAGCCCTCGGGGTCCACGACGATGCATCGCGAGCAGGCGGAGCACTTCTGCCCGGCGTACCCGAAGGCGGAGTAGCGGACGCCGAGGACGGCTTCGTCGAGGTCGGCCGAGCTATCGACGATGATCGCGTTCTTGCCGCCCATCTCGCAGACGACGCGCTTGACGTGGAGTTGCTCGTCGGGCGTGACGCCGGCGGCCTGGATGATGTTCAGCCCGACCGCCTTGGACCCTGTGAACGCGATGACGGCGACGCGCGGGTCGCGGACGAGCGTCGCGCCGACGGTCTCGCCCGGGCCGGCGAGGTACTGGATGACCTGCTCGGGCGGGTTGCCCGGGAAGATCTCGCGGATGGCGGCCTCGAAGATGTCGTACATCACGCGCGCGATCGACGGTGATTGCTCGGCGGGCTTGACGACGACGGTGTTGCCCGTCACGAGCGCGGCGGCCGTCATGCCCATGCAGATCGCGAGGGGAAAATTCCAGGGCGAGATGACGGCGCACACGCCGCGGGGCTGGTACCAGGTCTCGTCGAGCTCGCCGATGAACTTGCCGAGGCGGCGCCGCTCGAAGAGCTGGACGGCCTCGCGGGCGTAGTAGGCGCAGAAGTCGATGGCTTCGCACACGTCGGCGTCCGCCTCGCGCCAGGGCTTGCGTGATTCCTTGCAGACAAGGGCGGAGAGCTCATCGCGGCGGGCACGCATCATGTTGGCGGCGCGGATGAGCACACGCGAGCGCTCGACGGGGTCGGTGTCGCGCCAGGCGGGGAAGGCCGCGGCGGCGCGCTCGACGGCGGCGGTCGCGTCCGCGGCGGTTGCGCTTTGTTCGATCGGCATGACCGTCGCGGCGTGCATCGCGCCGGCGAACGCGGCGTGCTGGGCGTGATCGGCGAAGTCGCGTGGCGCTTCGGTAAAGAACGGACGCGAGTCGCCCAGCCCCTCGACGGCGACGGACAGCTCGTGACGCTCGGGGGCGATCTCCTGGAGATTGCGCGCGGGCTCGGTGTCCGCCGCGTGGGCCGGGGCGGCGAGGAGCGCCTCGGGCGTCGCGTCGTCCAAAAACCCAGCCTTAAGCCAGCTCTCGTTGGACGTGTTCTCGAGGAGGCGGCGGACGAGGTAGGCCATCCCCGGGATCATCTCGCCGACGGGGACATACTCACGGACTCGGAGGTCCATCTCGGCGGCGGCGTGCTTGAGCTGGTCCGCCATGCCGTGGAGCATCTGGAGCTCGATGGCCTCGCGCGGCAAGCCGCGCCGATCGAGCGCCTCGATCGCGTGGGCGATCGAGCGCACGTTGTGCGACCCGAGCGCGAGCTTGATTCCGCCCTCGCCGACGCCCTTGGGGCAGGCGTCGAGCAGGATCTCGGTCATCTCCTCGAAGCAGGCGTCGGTCTCCCACTTCTCGCCCCAGACGGGGCACGGCCAGCCCATCTGCTCGGCGTGGATGGTCTCGAAGTCCCAGTACGCGCCCTTGACGAGGCGGACGGTGACGACGCGACCTGATTTCTTCGCCCACGCCGCGAGCCGGCGCGCGTCGTCCGGGCCTGAACGGAGGTACGCCTGCATCGCGATGCCGGCCTCGAACTCGTGGGACTCGCACGCGGTGGTGAATGCATCGAGGGTCAGGTCCTTGAGCTCGAAGTGCTCCATGTCAAAGTTGATGAGCACCCCGCGCTGCCTGGCGGCGTCCAGGATCGGGCCCACGCGGGTCATCAGGTCCGCGATCGAGTTGTCCGGGTCGATCGGGTCGAACTGGGCGCACAGGCTGGACAGCTTGATCGATACGTTCGTGCGCGGCACCGAGCCCAAGTGGTCACGCTCGAGCGTCGGGTTGCCCGGCCAGTCTTTGGTCTCGACCGCAAGGTTCTCGACGAGATCGAGGTATTTGTCGCGGTACATGTCCGCCTCGGCGTCGGACACGCAGGCCTCGCCGAGCAAGTCCACGGAGAAGCAGATATCGTCCTTCCAGAGCTTGCGCAGGCGCGGCAGGGCGCTGGCGGCGTCCGTCCCGGCGATGAAGGTCTGGGCCATCTGGGTGATCTGGCCCGAGACCGTCCGGGTGAGCAGGCCCTTGGCGGCGCCGCCCGCCTTGACGGCGGTGCCCAGCATCGGGGGCAGCTTCACGCCGGGCTGGGTGAGGTAATCGACCAGCACCTCGTGCACCGTCTCGGGCGTGGTGAGCACCGGGAAGGTGTCCACGAAACGGAAGAGCTGGACCTTAAAGTTCTGGTCCTTCATGGACCAGTCCATCAGTTTGTCCTGGTAGAACTTGGCGCTGAGCAGCCCGGCCTTGTGCCCGCGGGCGCGTCTGAGGATGCGTTCGCCGATCTCGAATATCCGCTGCTCGATCTCCTGATCGGGGACGTTCATCGCGGGGACCTGCGCCGCGGGCGGCGCGATCGGGCGGCTCTTGCGCGAGAAAATGGGCATGGCTGATGGGCTCCCTCGTGGGCGACAAACCTCCGCCCGCGCGGGGATCGTAGCGACGACCGCCCGCTTATGATCCCGCCGTGAGCACCCCCACCGCCATCACGATCGGGACGTTCGACGGCGTCCATGTCGGGCACGCGGCGCTCGTCGAACGATGCCGAGCGTTCGTCGGCGCGGACGGGCGCGTGATCGTGCTTTCGTTCGACCCGCACCCCGCGGCGGTGCTCGACAAGTCGCGGATGCCCCCACGCCTCACCACCCAGGCCAGGAGGGTGGAACTGCTGACCGGCCTCACCGATCGGGACGGACGCCCGTGCGGCGCGGACGAGGTTGTGATCATGGAGCCCTCGCGCGAGCTGCTCGCCCAGACGGCCGAACAGTTCGTCAAAGCGGTCGCCGAGCGGCACCGCCCCAGCGTCATCGTCGAGGGCCCGGACTTCGGGTTCGGCAAGGGGCGTTCAGGGTCGGTCGAGACGCTCCGCGGGCTGGGGCCGCGGTTCGGGTTCGAGGTGGACGTCGTCGAGCCCGTGCAGCAGGCGCTGCGGGACCAGACCGTCGTCCGGGCGTCGAGCACGGTGGTCCGATGGCTGATTGGTGAGGGGCGAGTGCGAGACGCGGCGTTGGTGCTCGGGCGGCCGTATGAGCTTCCCGGGTCGGTCGTGAAGGGCGACCAGCGCGGGCGGGAGATCGGCATCCCGACGGCGAACATTGTCAGCGCCTGCATGTCACCGGGGGACGGGGTGTACGCCGCGATTGCGCACCTGCCCGGAGGTCGGACGCACGCCGCGGCGGTGAACATCGGCGAGCGTCCGACGTTCGATGGGCTCGCGCACCGGATCGAGGCGCACCTGTTGGACGTCGATCGCGAAGGCGACGCGTGGGCCCCATTGCCCGGGCTTCCCGAGTACGGGTGGGAGATCACGCTCGAGCTGATCGGCTGGGTGCGTGACCAGGTGCGGTTCGGCTCACCGGGCGAGCTGGTGGCGCAAATTCATCGCGACATCGAGCGCGTGCGTGCGATCATCGGGCCCATCGGCCCGACTCGCGGCGGGCACCTGCAGGGGGCGTTGGCATGAGCGACGGGTGGACGACGAACACGACGCCCGCGGAGCTCGCCGCGTGGCTGCGCGATCAGCGGGCGGTCGTGATTCTGACGCACACGAAACCCGACGGCGACGCCCTGGGATCATCGCTCGCGCTCGCGCGTGCGCTCAACCGTGCGCGTGAAACGAGCGGTGCGGCGTCCGTCGCTGAATGTTGGTACGCGGGGCCGATGCCGCCGTGGGCAACGGCTTTGATGGGCGAGACGAAACGCCGCGTGATCGAGCCGGGGCAGCCCGTGCCCGGGGCGCTCGACCCTTCGGCAGTGGTCGTGACAGACACCGGCGCGTGGGGGCAACTCGAGCCCTTCGCCGAGTGGTTGCGCCCGAGGGCTGCGGACACGGCGATCATCGACCACCACCTGAGCGGGAGCGCGGACGTCGGGGCGCGCAAACTCCTCGACACCGCCGCGGCTGCGGTCGTGCAGCCGGTGGCGCTCGTCTGCCTCGAACTGCTCGGGCTGTCGAGCCCGACCGAGCTTCCCGGGGATATCGCCGAGCCGCTCTACACCGGGCTCGCGACGGACACGGGGTGGTTCCGGCATTCAAACATCGACCGGCGCGCGATGCACCTCGCGGGTGATCTGCTCGACGCGGGCGTGAACCATGGGCGGCTGTTCGAGTTGATCGAGCAGCAGGACCGGACGAGCCGGCTCCGGTTGCTGCGCCGGGCGCTCGCGACGCTCGAGGTGGTGCCCGACAAACGCCTCGCGATGATGAGTTTGACGAAGACGGACTTCGACGAGGCGGGCGCCGCGCCTGGCGATTCGGGCGGGTTTGTGGACATCGCGCGGTCCGTGCGGGATATCCGGGTGACCGCGGTGCTGACGGAGGCCGAGCCGGACGCGCCTGAGGGCCCGGTCACGAAGATCTCGATGCGTTCCAAAAGCGAGCCATACGAGGGCGACGAGCCCGTGGACGTCGCGGCGGTCTGCAGGGCCCTGGGCGGGGGCGGGCACGCGCGGGCAGCGGGTGCTCGGCTGCGGATGCCGCTGGCCGATGCGAAGGCGAAGCTGCTCGAGGCGCTCGCTTGAGCGCGCCGCGCGATGACAAGCCCAGACGCCCGGCGCGGGAGATACGGTCCAAAGTGGACCGGGCGCTGTCGAACGCCGGGCAACCCGAGCGGGGCATGCCGAGGAACAAGCCGGCAGGCAAGAAGGGCCCTCGCCCGGGCGAGCGCCCGCCGCTTCGGTTGTTCACGACGACCCTCTGGGAGTACCCGAGTCAGCACTACGACGACCGGTTCGGGCGGCGCGAGCAGGGCTCGAAGGACTACATCGGCGCGACGCCGAGCTGGGTGATCTGGCAACTGCTGCAGCGGTACACCGACGAGGGCGACACCGTCGTCGATCCGATGTGCGGGTCGGGCACGACGCTCGACGTGTGCGCCGACCTCAACCGGCGCGGCGTCGGGTTCGACCTCAACCCGCAGCGACCCGACATCACCCGCGCCGACGCGCGCGAGCTGCCCATGGACCCCGAATCCGCGCATTTCGTGTTCGTCGATCCGCCCTACTCCACGCACATCGACTACTCGGACGACCCGGACTGCATCGGCAAGCTCGACGCGGGCAAGCCGGGCGAGCACGGGGCGATGGGCGAGGCGTACTACGCCGCGATGGAGGAGGTCATCGCGGAGATGGACCGCGTGCTTGCGCCGGGCGGGCACGCCGCGATCTATGTGTCCGACTCGTTCCGCAAGGGCAAGAACAAGAGCAAGGGCGCGGGGCGCGGGCGGGCTCGGTCCGACGACGTTTTCATGCCTATCGGGTTCGAGCTCTTCGCGATCTTGCGTGACTACCTCGAGCCGGTGGACCTGATCTGCGTGGTGCGGCGCAATGAAAAGCTCTCACGCGGGAACTGGCACCAGGCCGCCCAGCGTGAGAACTTCTTCCTCCGAGGGTTCAATCACCTGATGATCGCACGGAAGCGCGGGTGATTTGGCTCAGTCGGCCTGCGAGTAGCGGAACTTCTCGTCGTTCGCTTCGGTGGCCTGCTCGCGGCGTTCGTAGAGGCGGAGCGCTTCCTCGAACATGACCTTGTCGTGGCAGATCGTGATCATGCCGTGCTCGAAGTCCCACTGGATCATCTGACGCTTCTCGGTGTCCGATAGGTGCTCGAAGACCTCGCGGAAGGCGTACCACTTGAAGACGCGGGTCTTCTCGGGGTCGAAGATCCGGTGGTGGAACCGGTAATTCATGTAGAGCGCGGTGCCGACCCAGGCCATGCGTTCGAGGGCCTCATCGTCGGTCTTGAAGTCGCCCATCGCGTCGCGGGCAACGCCGCGGCCCTTGGGGACGACGGGCAGGGCCTCGCCGATGACGTGCATGTTGAACGGCGGGCGGCGCATCTGCTCGGCGAACTCGACGTAGTGGTACCGCGTGCGGAGCGGCGCCGAGGCGTCGATGCCGAACCCGGCGGCGCCGGCGCTCATGAGCCCGCCGAGCGTGGCGCGGGTGGCGTGCTGCGCCTCGAAGCCCTCGTCGCCGAGGCGGAAAGCGTCGGGGAGGTTCTTCTCCGAGTACCCGTCGAGCCCGCGGGCGTCGGTCATGTACGACCCGATGAAGTAGTAGATGCGGATGGGCTCCTGGAACTCGTCCATGATGAGGTCGTTGACGCGCTCTTGCAGCGCGATGCGCTTCTCGGCCGGGATCGAGAGCCACCCGGACGCGGGGACGTGGCTGCTCCCGCTCGTCCCCATCGGGCGGACGACAAAGAAGCTGCGCGCCCCGAGCGAGTAACCGAGCCGGAGCTCGCGGATGAACCAATCCACCCCCTCGGCGCCGCGCCAGTCGCCGCGCACGCCCGAGACGTTCTCTTCCGGGCGGATGGAGAGGTCACGCTGCCCGCCGAAGCAGTTGAGCAGCCACATCGGCTCGCGGGGCATGGTTGACAGCGGCGCGGTGTCGTAGAGCCCGATGAAGCCGGTCTCGTTGTCGGTCTCGCGCCGTGGGGCGTCGTTGTCCTCGGCGGCGCCCGCGAGACCTGTGGTCGCGCACAGGAGCGCGATCGAGCAACAGCTGACCAAGCGTCGGAACATGTCGGAGCCTCCCAGATGGTGTTCGCCGCGTCGGAGCCGGCGTCGCCCCCGGACCGGCCTCGGATTGGTCGGCGCGGGTTCGAAACAGACCAGCGGATACACACTGGAAATTGTCCAGCCTGCCCAGCCCAACGCGCGTGAAACGGCGCCGGTCGTGCCGGCGGGCCGCGGTTGCGCGCGTCTTGTGGTGGGTCAGCCGCGGTCCGAGAAGCTCGGCGTACGCAGGTGCTCCCACGGGCCCACGTGTGCGGCGTACTTTGTGTGCCGACCCGATGAGCTCTTGTACACACCCTTGCCGACCTGATCGGTGCGGAGCGTGGCGGCCTCGCGGCGGCCGCCGCCGACGTCCAGGCAGGCGTCGTCCCACTCGAGCCTGAGCGTCTCGATCAGGCCCCGTGCGTGCGATTCGTGGTCCGCGACCATCTCCTCGTAGGTCAGCTCGTACAGGCGCGGCGACCGCTCGAGCGTCTCGAACGCCCGCCCCCAGTGCCTGATCATTTTCGAGTATCCCTCGTAGTACGCCGCGAGCCAGTCGGGGCGGTTCGTGAACGGCGACTCGTGCTTGAAGTTGCGGAAGTAGCAGCTGAGGCAGACGTCCCGCGGGTCGCGCCGGCAGTGGATGATCGTGCCGTTCGGGTACATCGCGGCGAACAGCCCGAGCAGCGGGACGTTCATCGGCATCTTGTTCGTCACGCGCTTCGCGCCGAGACCCATGCGATCGAGTTCGGCCGAGTAGAACCGTGCGGCGTCGGCCACGATCTCGGGCGTGATCGCGTCCGGGCGGAGATCCGGGGGCAGGCGTGTCTGGCTGAGGATGCGCTGGTAGACGTTGCCGAAGACGGTCATCTCGCCGCCCATCGTCACGCGCGGGTGGCGTCCCACGGTCAGCTCAGCGAGCGTCGTGCCCGAGCGTGGCATGCCGACGATGAGGACCGCGCGGTCATCGTCGCTCGCGCCCGCCTGGAGTCTCGTGATCTGATCGGGCGTCCAGGCGTCGCAGAGCTGGTCGATCGAGCCGGACCACTTCCCGGCGTCGAACGGCTCGGTTCGCGCGTCGTTCGCGCGGACGTACGCGTCCCACGCTTCGTCGTATCGCCCGGCGCGGTCGAGCAGATCGCCGATGAGGTAGAGCATGCGCGCCCTGGTGAGCTTGTCAACGGTCGGGTTGTCCTGGTGGCGCTGGATGCGGGCGATGGCGACGTCCACGTCGCCCGTGCGCATCGCGAGCAGGGCGTAGGCCTCATCGAGCCCGGGGTCGATGATGCCCATCCGGTCGGCGTGTTCGACCTTCTTGCGGGCATCCTCGTCGCGCTTCGCGCGAACCAGGCAATCAACGAGCAGTGCCATCGAGCGGACGTCATCGGGCGTGATCTTCTGGACGCGCTCGCACGCCGCCGCCGCCTCGCTCACACGCTCGAGCGTGTGCAGCGACATCGCGAGCATCATCGGCACCATCGGGTCCTTGGGGCGGAGCGGCTCGGCCTGCCGGAACGCGTCCACCGCCGGCTCGTGCTGGTGAGCGCGGTAGTAAGCCATCCCGAGATTCAGCAGCGCCGCGCCACGGGTGTTCGAATCCTGCGCGATCTTGGCGGCGTGGTTGAAGTCGGCCGCGGCGGGCTGCAGCCGCCCCGCCTTGAGCGCGGCGAGCCCTCGGTTGAAGTAGGCCGCGGCTTCGTTCCGGTTGGGTGGGGGCACCATCGGCTCAGTCTCCGTCCGCGAGGTCCGCTTCGTACCGATCGACGAGGTCGCCCAGCCCGCTCAGCAACGGCGCGATGTGCGGCTCGTAGTTTGTATGCCGCCCCCGTGAGCTGGCGTAGACGCCCTTGCCCACCTGGTCGGCGCGGAGGGTCGGGGCGTCCGACGTCACGCCGACGTCCGCGACGGCGGCGTCCAGCCCGACGAACGCCTGCATCCGAGCCGCCCACGCGTCGGCGTCCGCCACGACGCGCTCGTAGAACACCTCGAGCATCGGCGGGCGGTCCAGCTCGGCGTACACCGCCCGCCAGTGGTCCATGATCTGGACGTACTGCCTGGTGAATGTCGCGAGCCAGCCGAGACGCGTCGTCCACGGATGGTCGTGCATGAAGTGGCGCGAGAAGCAGCTCAGCGCGACATCCCGCGGATCCCGCCGGCAGTGGATGACGTGGGCGTTCGGGAACAACGCCGCGATGAACCCGAGCTGCATGAGGTTGAGCGGCATCTTGTCGGCGACGCGGGCGGCGGATGCGTCCGCCTCGTCGAGGGCTTCGAGGTACCGCCCCGACGCGGCCTGCATCTGGTCCTCCGTGATGGCGTCGGCCCGCTCGTGCAGCTCGCCGCCCAGCTCCTCGCGGAGGGCGTAGACGACGTCGCGCATCCGGCGGAGCTCGCCCGCCCGCGCGACATCCGGGTGCCGCCCGACGAGCTGCTCGGTCAGCGTCGTCCCCGAGCGCGGCATGCCGACGACGAAGACGGGCCGTGCCGAGTCGCTCCCCCACCGCTGCAGCGAGCGGATGCGCTCGGGCGTCCACGCCGCGATGATGCCGTCGATGCGTGCCTGCGCGGCGGCCGCGTCGTAGGTCCCCCCCGCGGCCTCGTTGCTCTGCGCGTACGCCTCGAACGCCTCGGCGTAGCGCCCCTCGGCGTCGAGCAGGTCGCCCAACGCCGCGAGCAGCCCAGGGCGCAGCTCGCGGTCGATCCGGTCCGCATCGCGCAGGGTGGTCAGGCGCGCGATCGCGTCCGGGCGTTCCTCGGGGTTGCCCATCACGAGCCCCGCCCGCGCGAGATCGAGCCGCGAGTTCTCGAGCCCTTCCAAGTCCGCCCGATCAAGCAACGCCCGCGCGGCGTCGTGCTGGCCCTGGCGCATGCGGACTTCGGCGAGGGCCGCCATCGCTTGGGCGCGGATGCCGGGCGGCGCTTCGAGCAGCGGCTCGTACGCCGCGGCGGCGTCCGCGTTGCGGCCCGACAGCCGCAACGCGTGCCCGCGGATCAGCCTGAGGTCCCAGTCCTCTGGCAGCCGTACGAGCGCCCGATCGATGACGTCGAGCGCTTCGTCGCGCCGGCTCGAATACACGAGCGAGGCCGACAGCATCCGCAGCACGTTCGGGAATCTCGGGTGGCGCTCGTACCGGTCCGCGAACTCCTGCAAAAGCGGCGCGGCCTGCTCGTACCGACCCTCTCGGTAGGCGGCGCTCCCCCGATCGAGCAGGACCTGCGGCGGCTTCGGCTGCATCCCCACCCGGTCCTCAGAAGTCGTCGCTCGGGTCATCACCCGAATCGTCACCCAGCGGGCGCTCTTCTTCGGTGATCGCCGGGCGGATCTTCTCGAGCATGTTAAGCAAGCGTGACCGCTCGTCCGCGTCCATCCGCTCGGCGAGCGAGATGAGCGACTCGGGCGTGATCGTTTTTCGGATGCTCGTGCCGTCCGGCAGGCGGCGGACCGCCGCGCCGGGCTCGGCGCTCAGGAACTCGGGGTTCTGTTCGAGAAGATCGGCCATCTTTCGGAGCATCGCGGCGGCGGTCGTCGGCGCGACGCCGTGCGCCACCCGCGCCCGCACCGGGACCAACGACGGGTCCGGGGGGGATCGACGCAGGATCGTCCCCGTCACGACGTGCCCGTCGTCATCCGCGACGTGCATGCCCGGGCGGTCGAGCGTCTCGGCGTTGTGGGCCGCGAGGTAGATCGCGGTCTGACGCTCGGCGTCGGTGATCTCGATGTCGGAGACATTTTCGTGCATGAACCGTGCATCCTACCCGATCACGGGCCCTGACGGAACGCCCGCGCGATCCAACCGCCGCCGACCACCAGATCTGTGTCCTCGGCGTCATAGACGACGACCGCCTGCCCCGGCGCAACGGCCCGCACGGGCTCGGCGAATCGCACCTCGAATGCCCCGTCCCGCCCCGACGGGCCCGTCAGCGGCCCCGAACACACGCGGAACTCGGCGGGCACCGGGTCACTGTTGTACCGGCACTTCGCGAGGCACGGCGTCCAGTCGTCCGCGATCGGGGCGGTCGGCGTGAGCCAGTTCGCCTCGCCCGCGAGGCACCCGGAGACGAGCAGGTCGTCAGCACCACCCACGAGGACCTCGTTCTGCGCGGGGCGGGTCTCGACGACGTAGATGGGGTGCCCGAGCGCGACGCCCACGCCGCGGCGTTGCCCGATGGTGAACTTGTGGTGCCCGTCGTGCTCGCCCAGCGCGTTGCCGTCGGCGTCGCGGATGACGCCCTTGCCGCGCGCCCCCACCGCGAGCTCGGGACGCCGACGCTCGACGAGCCCGGCGTAGTCATCGTCGGGGACGAAGCAGATCTCCTGGCTGTCGGGCTTGTCGAAGACCGGCAGGTCGAGCGCCCGCGCGATGCCGCGCACCACGGGCTTGGGCAGCCCGCCCACGGGCAGGAGCATCTCGCCGAGCTGATCACGCCCGACGCCAAACAGGACGTAGGACTGGTCCTTGTCGCGATCGACGCCGCGCGCGAGCCGGGGCGCGCCCGAGGCGTCCCGCACGATCCGAGCATAGTGACCCGACGCGACATGCTTCGCGCCGAGATCCTTCGCCTGCTCGTGCAGCTTGCCGAACTTGAGCCAGTCGTTGCACCGCACGCACGGGTTGGGCGTGCGGCCGCTGGCGTACTCGTCCACGAAGTAGTCGATCACGCGCCCGAAATCGTCGCGGAAGTTGATCGCGTGGAACTCGATGCCGAGCGACGCCGCAACGGTGCGTGCGTCCGCGGCGTCCCCCACCGAGCAGCACCCGCGGTGGTGGAGCTTCACGCTGCCCGTGTCGCACGCCTCGGCGACCTGCTCGCCCAGCGTGCCCAGGCGCATGAAGCAGCCCACGGCGTCGAACCCCGCCCGCACCGCGAGTGCCGCGGCGACGGACGAATCGACCCCGCCCGACATCGCGACGAGCACCCGCCCGCGCTCGACACCCTCGAACGCATGCTCCGCGATCGCGTCGATCTCGTCGATCGAGACCGCGACATCCTGGATGGCCGGGGGGACGCCCACGCACGACGATACGCGGCGGACGTCGCTCAGCGGGTCAGGTCCTCGGGTGCGAGCGGGATGTCGCCCTCGTCCGGCGGGTTGGCGCCGAGCGGTTTGGGCGTGAGAGGGTGGGGCGCTGCTGGCCGCCGCGCGGGCTGCTGGCCTCCTACCGCGTGCTGGTCCGACCCGAACCGCGTGGGGAATCGGATGGATTTGTCGGCCGCTGCGCCGTCTTCGCCCGCGAGGGGCAGCGGGGCTTCGTCCTCGGACGATCGCTTGGGAACCTCGCGGATGGGCAGGGGCGTCGCGTCGGCGTACGACTCGCCGCACTCCGGGCACACGCCGCCGAAGGGCATGCCCTCGAGGTCGTACCCGCAACGCCGGCAATCCATGTCGTGCACGACCGAGGGTGCCGCGAGGCGTTTGGCTTGCTTCGCTGCGACGCGCGCGACGGATCCCTCGGCGTACCGCTGGTTCTTCACCGCCCAGTGGATCGCGTACGCGAGTTGCAGCACCGTGATCAAGAACACGATCACGGCGACGACCCACGCGACGGTGAGCCACACGCCGAAGAACCGGAGGACGGGCACGACGAAGCAGACCGCCATCCCGGTGCCGAGCACGCACATGAACCAGGCGGACCCGCGCAGGCGCGCCGCCGCGGAGTCGTACGCCGCCCAGTCCGCGATCGCCGAGAGGTAGACGCCCAGCGGGATGTACGCAACCATGCTGATGATCAGCGCCCCGGCACCCATCGCCGCGAGCGCCGCGACGAAGAAGTTCGGCGCACCACCCGCGGGCGTCGCCGCGGACGCCAACGCGAGCAACCCCCACCCCGCGATCGCGGGGACCTGCATCCACCGCGCCACCGCGCGGAGCTTCTCGTTATCGAGCACAGGGTCGCGCGACGCGCCCTCGGGCATCGGGCGCTTCGTCAGCGCGAACCACGCGCCGAACGCCCACACCATGCTGCCCAGCGGGCCCGCCCACATGAGCAGCAGCGAAGATGCCATGATCCACAGCCCGGTGCGGAGCGTCCGCAGGTAGGTCGGCGCGGCGTACGCGATGTTGTCGCGTCGGACCGTCGAGACCTTGCCGCCGATCTTCCGCCCGCACTCCGGGCAGTTGCCGCCGCGCTGCAGGCCGCGGAGGTTGTACCCGCAGTCGGGACACTCGCGGTCCTCGTTGATCCGCGCGTCATCGATGGGATGGGCGGTGGTCACGGAGCGAGTGTACGGACGGCGCGTTCGGGCGGTTCTCGGGACGGACGCTCAGACGTGCAAGGCGCCCGCCGCGACAACGGCCGAGCGGAACATCGCGAGCCCGGGCGTGTCGCCCGTCTTCACCCCGTCGTCCAGGCGCGTCCAGAATGGGTGGTGCGTCCAGGCGAGGTAGCGGTCCGGATGCGGCATCAGCCCGAAGAGGCGCCCCGTGGCGTCGCACACGCCGGCGATGTCGGCGGTCGATCCGTTCACGGGCTCGGTGTACCGCAACGCGATGCGTCCGGTCCGGGCAAGCCCCTCGGCGTCGTCGGTGACGATGCGCCCCTCGCCGTTGGCGACGGGGAGTTTCATCACGCCCGCGGGGGCACCGGGGTCGAGGTCCGCCGTCCAGATGCACGGCGAGGCGGGATCAGGCACGACGCCCACCCACCGGTCGAGGAACCGCGCCGAGTCGTTGCGACCGAGCCCGATGGTCGGCGTGGGCGGCTCGTCGGGCCAGCCCGTGCCCGGCTCGGGCCCGGGCAGGAGTCCGGATTGAACCATGATCTGGAACCCGTTGCACACGCCGAGCATGGGCACGCCGCGGACGGACGCGCGGACGAGCGCGTGCCAGAGGTACCGCCGGACCTTCGCGGCGAAGATCCGCCCGGACGCGATGTCGTCGCCGTAGCTGAAGCCGCCGGGGAAGCCGATCAGGTCGTACGCATCCAGGTGTTCGGGGCGGGCGCAGAGCCGATCGAGGTGGACGAGGTCCACCCGGGCACCGGCCAACTCGAAGGCGCGGCACATCTCGGCGTCGCAATTCGTGCCCGCCGTCCGAAGCACCAGTGCCCGCGCCGTTGCGCTCATGCGTGCAGGATACCGCACCGGGGCGCCCAAAGATATCCCCCGGACGGGGCGAAATGCCGGCTTGGGGCCGCCCGCGTCGGGGCGTATCATCGCCAGGCCGACGTTCGGCTTGACCTGAATCACCTGAGGGGGCGACCCGATGCCGAATGTCCACCCATTCCGTGCGCTGCAGTTCCGCTCGGGCGATGTGAGCAACCTGATCGCCCCGCCGTACGACGTGCTCGACGCCGACGACCGCGCCGCCTTGCTCGCCAAGAGCTCCGACAACATCGTGGGTGTGGACCTCCCCCACGTGCCCGCGAAGGAACTGGGCCCGCCCGACGCCTACCAGGGCGCGGCGGAGCGGCTCGCCGCCATGATCGACGCGGGGACCGTCGCCGCGGATGATCAGCCCGTGATGCTCGCGTACCGCCAGACGTACGAACTCAACGGAACGCCCGCGAACCGCTGCGGCATGATCGCCTGCCTGGACACCGTGCCCTTCGGCCCGCGCGAGGGCGGGGGCATCCTCCCACACGAGCAGACATTCGGCGGGCCCAAGGAAGACCGGCTCGCCCTCATGCGCGCCACCAAAACCCAGACCAGCCCGATCTTTGGGCTCCACCAGGACGAGCAGGGGCACGCCTCCGCGCTCGTGCGATCGGTCATGGAATCCCGCGACCCCGACCGTCGCGCGACGACCGAGGACGGCGTCCTGCACGAGATCTGGACGATCGCCGACGACGAGACAATCGCCGCCTACCGGGATGCGCTGGCGGGCGAGGATGTTTTTATCGCCGACGGGCACCACCGGTACACCACCGCGATCAACTACATGAACGAGCTGGGTGACCTCCCCGCCGATCACCCCGCACGCCGAACCATGTTCGTCCTCGTCGGCATGTCCGACCCCGGGCTCGCGATCGGGCCCACGCACCGCGTGCTGGGCGGCATGTCCGAGTATTCGTTCGACAATTTCCAGGAAGCGGGCGGCGGGTACTTCAACTTCGAGGCGGTCGATAACGACCCACACAAATTCGAGGCCCAGATCACCTCGATCGCCGAGCGTGAGCACCGGAACGTGATCGGCATCTATGATTTCGACACCGGGCTGTGCTCCGTCGCATGGCCCGCCGACGACGACCTGCTCGTCGATGACTTCCCCGACAAACCCGCCGCATGGCGCACGCTGGACGTCGCGATCGTGCAGCACGTCATCGTCGAGAAGATCTGCCAGCCAGAGCTCAACAACGACGAGCCCGTCAAGTGGGCCTTCCCGCACTCGATCGAAGAGATGCTCGACCTCGGCCGCGGCAAGGAGACGGGCAGCTCGATCTCGGGCGGCGGCAAGCCCCAGCTCGCGCTGGTCGTGCGCCCGACGCCGCTCGAAGCGGTCCGCGAGATCTCTCGGGCCGGCGAGTTGATGCCTCAGAAATCGACGTTCTTCTTCCCGAAGCTCGCGACGGGGCTGGCGCTGAACCCACTGGCGTAAGCCCGATCACGAAGCCACTGACCCGGCTTCAGGACTGTGCCATGGAGACCCGTCGCCGAACAACGACCCGCAGACGGGTCGGCGGCACGATCATCCACCGGCTGTGAGCGAACGCTCGAGCCACCCGAGGTAGTCATCGGCGCTGAGAGCGCCGGTCACCTTCGCGGTGATCTCGCCGTTCTGGATGACGTAGGTCGTCGGGATGGTCGCCGCGCCGAGCTGCCGCGCTTCGTCCGGGTGCTTGTCCACATCGACGTACACCGGGATCGTGCGTTCATCGATGAGCGACGCGACGCGGGCGTCCACAAGGGCACCGCGTTTGAGCGCCTGGCACGGCGGGCACCAATCCGCCGTCGCGAGTGCGACCACGGGGCGACCGGATTGGTTGCTTTCTTCGATCGCCGCGGCGAGGCGTGTCTCGGACACGAACGCTTCGGGCGTCGGCGCCGGCGGGCGGAAGGTCCTCCACCCGACGAACCCCGCGAGCGCGATGAGCCCCACCACCATGATGACCGAGTCGAGCTTCTTCACGGGTGCCTCCTGCGTCGTGCTCGAAACCCCGGGCGGTCGCCGGGTATTCCGCGCTCACATGGGATCGGCGTGGTCAGGGTCGAGCTGCTCGATCATGCGCTCGATGTAGCGCCACGCGTTGAGCGCCCGCCGGATGTCGGCCAACAACGCCCCGCTCGCACCGTCCGAGAACGCCCGAGCAAACAACGCGCTGACCTGGGCGATCGACGACTCCCGGCGTTCGTCCGCCCAGCGTTCCCAGCGCGCATGCCCTTCATTTGTGACGCACTCCGCCTCGGCCCGCTGGCGGACGTCCATCATCTCCATCAGGAACCCGTCGGGCAGCGACCGGTCCGCGCTCGCGTCGGGCCCGCCCAGGATCGCCAGCAGCGCGTTCGCCCGGCGTTCCGGATCGGCGAGGGTCGCGCGGGCGTCGTTCAGCGCCGCCGATGCACCCGCGGCCTCCTCGGCGGTCGCCGGGTCCGCCAGATCGGGGTGCATCGCCGCCGCCCGGGCTCGGTACGCCCGGTCGATCGACGCCCGGTCAAGGTCGAACCCCGGGCCGATCCCGAGCAGCGTGAATGGGTCGGCGCTCACAAGTCACTCTACGCCCGGGCGTTGACATCCTGCCCCGGGCGCCCGAACATGGCCCGATGGCGGCGATCCCACCAAACACGCACATCGGCATCGCCTCGGTCTCAGCAGAGGGCGGGGCGCTGTGCTACCGCCAGATCCTGCGGGAAGCCGCCCGGCGGCTCGAGCCTCACGAACACCCGACCGTCTCGGTGCACAACTTGCCACTGGCCCGGTACGTGGACGCCGTCCGGCGCGACGACTGGCGCGCCGTCGGCGCGATGCTGCGTGAATCGGGCGAGAAGCTCGCGTCGATCGGCGCGGAGGTCATCCTCGCCCCCGACAACGCGACCCAGCACGGCGTGCACCTCGCGGAGGTCGGCTCTCCCGTGCCATGGCTCAACATGACCGAGCTGGTCGCCGGGGCGGTCGCCGCGGAGGGACGCAAGAAAGTCGGCGTCGTCGGCACGCGGACCGTTACGGGCGGCGCGGTCTACCAGACGCACCTGGGCCTGCAGGGCGTGAAAGCCGTCGCCCCCTCACCCGAGGACGCCGAGGCGATGGACACCATCATCTTCACAGAACTCGTCTACGGGCACTTCGCCCCCGAGAGCCGCGATCGGATGCTCGGCGTCGTGGAGGGGTACAAGTCCAACGGCTGCGACGGCGTGATCCTCGGGTGCTCCGAAGCGCCCCTCGTCATCACCGATGCGAACAGCCCGCTGCCCGTCTACGACGCGACCGAGATCCTCGCCCGCGCCGCGATTGACTGGCTGGGCGGGCAGGCCGCGACCGCTTAGGGTGCCTGGGCGCCCTCGACGGGCAGCCCCGCCCGATCCCACGCACGCAGGCCCTCGGGCATCAGCTTCACCTTTTTCTTGCCGTACCCGATGGTCATCATGCGCTTCGCCGCGGCCCGTGCGATGGCCGACCCCGGGTCGTTGCCGTACACCACGAGCGTCTTGAACCGATCGATCGCGGGGTCCGTGCCGCGGTCGGTGTCGTCCGCGGTGAACTGCATGTGACGCGCCCCCGCGATGTGGGACTGTTCGAACAGCGACGCCGATCGCGGATCGATGAACAGCGCCTCGAGCGGCTGGCTCTGAGCGCGTGCGTGCAGGCGGGCGGCATCGGCGAGCGGGATCGTCTTGATGTCCCGGTCGCTCACCTCCTTCGAGCACCCCGACCCGAACACCTGGCAAACAACCAAAGCGGCCCCCGCGAGCACCCTGGCTGAACCCCCCCGGAAGGGGGCGGCGAATCCGATGTGCATCCTGCTGGTCATGCGGGGAGAATACCGCAACATCGTCGGGCGTTGTTCTGAGCGACGCGTTCACCCCGAGGAGAGCCCATGGGCCATCGTCTCGACATCGCAGGCATCGCACTCGCCGTGGGTGTCCTCGCGCCGCCCAGCCACGCCCAGGTCGATGTGTTCGACGAGCCAGACCCCGTCCGGGCCCGCCTGGTTTCCGAGCGGACCGGGCTCGTCGCCGGGCGGGTGAACATCCTGGGCATCGTCTACGAGATGGACCCCGAGTGGCACATTTATTGGCCGGGCCAGAACGACACGGGGTTGCCCACGACGTTCGAGCTCTCGATGCCCGAGGGATACGAGCTTCGTGACGCTGTGTGGCCCGCGCCGCACCGGCACGAGTCGCCGGGCGATCTGCTCGATCATGTTTACGAAGGCACCACCCTCATCATGCTGCCGGTGTTTGTGCCCGCGTCAGCGAACGGGTCGGGGACGGTGACGATCACGGGGGAGTCCGAGTGGCTCATGTGCCGTGAGGCGTGCATCCCGGGGTGGACCGAGGATTTGTCCATCGTGTTGCCTATCGCCAGCTCGACGGCGCTGACAGAGCGTTCGGCGGACGCCGGTCTCTTCCGCGAAGCGCGGTTGCGCTCGCCGCGACCGATCGCGTCCGCCCACGGCGACATCACGCTT